>NZ_SRID01000171.1 GCF_004684805.1 Streptomyces palmae | reverse complement strand
CAGCGCGCACGGCGCGCACGGCGAGTGGCCGCTCCGACCCGGTCCGCGGCACCCCGGCGCACGGCCCCGCCACCGACCGCCCCACCACGGCCGGCCCCGACGCCGACCCCGCAGCCGCCGTCCCCCTCGTGTGCGGGTCGGCCGCCGTGGTGGCGCTGGGGTCGCTGGATCCGGCCGAGGCGTGCCGGGCGCTGCGGGCGGCCGGGGTGGACACCGTGCCGGAGCCCGCCGGGGCCGCCCTGACCCTGGTGGTCTGCGCGGACTACCTCGATCCCGCCCTGGGGCGGCTGGACGCCGAGCACCGGGCCGCGGGGCGCCGCTGGCTCCCGGTGAAACCGGACGGCGCGCAGACCTGGATCGGCCCGCTGCTGGGCGACCCGGACGGCCCCTGCTGGGCCTGCCTGGCCGACCGGCTGTGGCGCGGCCGGCGGGCCGAGGCGCATCTGCTGTCCCGGCTGGGCCGGACCGCCCCGCTGCCCCGCCCGGCCGCCGCGCTGCCCGCCGCGCGCACCGCCGGGCTGCACCTGGCCGCGGTGCAGGCGGCCGGCTGGCTGGCCGGGCTCCGGCACCCGGCGCAGTCCCAGCTGTGGACGGTGGACGGGCTGACCTCGACCGGGGAGCGGCACTCCGTACAGCGCCGCCCGCAGTGCCCGGCCTGCGGAAACCCGGAGCTGGTCGCCGAGCGGGTACGCGCCCCGTTCGCGCTGGCGCCGGAACCGGGCCGTACGCCCGCCCCCGGGGCGACCGGCGCGTGGGCCGCCCGCACCCCGCCCTCGCCGCGGCAGCTGCTGGAACGTTATTCCGCTCTGGTGGGGCCGGTGACCGGGCTGGTCAGCGAGATCCGGCGGGATCCGCGCGGGCCTGAGTCGCTCAACTGCTTCCACGCCGCCTACCGCCCGCCGCCCGGGGCCCTGGACGCGGACGGCGCGCCCGGGCTCGACGGGGTACGCGCCGGGCTGCGGGCCACCGCCCACGGCAAGGGCACCACGGCCGAGCAGGCGGAGGCCGGCGCGCTCTGCGAGGCGTTGGAGCAGCACAGCGGATACCGGCACGGCGACGAGCCCCGGCACCGCGCCCGCTACTGCGACCTGGGGCCCGAGGCGGCGGTGCACCCGGACGCCGTACAGCTGTACGACCCGCGGCAGTTCGCGGACCGGGAGCGCTGGAACGCCGAGCAGCAGCCGCAGCACCGGGTGTGCGACCCCTTCGACGAGGAGGCGGAGATCGACTGGACGCCGGTGTGGTCGATCACCGCGGAACGGCACCGGCTGCTGCCCACCGCGCTGCTCTACTACGGCGAGCCGCAACCGCCCGGCCGGCACTACTGCCTGGCCACCTCCAACGGCGCGGCGGCCGGGGACAGTCCGGCCGACGCGGTGCTGCGCGGCTTCCTGGAGTTGGTGGAGCGCGACGCGGTCGCCCTGTGGTGGTACAACCGCAGCCGCCAACCGGTCCTGGCGTTGGACGGTTCCCTGGCGGATGCCGAGACCGGCGCGTGGGTCGAGCGGATACGGCGCGTCCACGCCGATCTGGGCCGCGAGGTCTGGGCGCTGGACCTCACCACCGATCTGGGGATCCCGGTGGTGGCCGCGCTGTCCCGGCGCACCGACGGGCCCGCCGAGGAGATCGTGCTGGGCTTCGGCGCCCACTTCGACTGGGGGACCGCGCTGCGCCGGGCGCTGGCCGAGCTCAACCAGATGCTGCCGCCGCTCACCGACCCGGACCACGCCCGCTACGCGGGAATGGACCCGGTGGCCCGCCGCTGGTTCGCCACCGCCGCCCTGGCCGACCAGCCCTACCTGCGCCCCGACCCGGCGGCCCCGCCGGTGCCCGCGGCGGCCCTCTTCCGCCCGCCCCCGGGGGCCTCGGCCGCCGAACGGGTCGGCGCGGTACGGGACCTGCTCCGCGATCGGGGTCTGGAGCTGCTGGTGCTGGACCAGACGCGGCCCGACGTGGGGCTGCCGGTGGTGAAGGTACTGGTGCCCGGACTCCGCCCGCACTGGGCCCGGTTCGCGCCGGGGAGGCTGTTCGATGTTCCCGTTTCGCTGGGCAGGATCCACATCCCTACGGCATATTCGGAACTGAATCCGGTGCCGCTCTTCCTGTAGTGCTCCAGCGTTTGTCCATTCCCCCTCTGGCCCCCTGGAGATCGGATACTCTCGGGCAAGCCACCTCATACGGTCCGAGTTTTCGGAGGATCTGTGCAGGGCATTCCCTTGCCCGACGAGGCCGGGCGCAAGGCGTCACCGACCGGGAACGACCTCGCGCCGCGAATGGCCGTGGTGATCACCTCGGTCGTGCTTCTTGGTTATTTCAGCGTAGCGATCACCTATGTGTTCGGAGCTCAGCCCTCCGGGCGTTCGGTGGACGCGGCGCTGCTGACCCTGGCCCTGCTGCCCGCGCTGGTGGCCCTGCTGGCCCTGCAACTCGCGCACTCGTTCCCCGGGTTGGCGCCGAGGCTGAGCGGGGTGCGGCCGTGGACGCTGGGGCTCCAGGCCCTGCTGACCTTCCTGCCGTTCGCGATCTTCAAACAGGCCTGGCTGGGGATGCCCGGCTTCCTGGCCGGCTCCGCGCTGCTGGTGCTCCGGGCGCCGCTGTCCTGGCTGGCCTTCGGATCCATCATGGCCTGCACCGACGTACTGCTGTTCCAGGTGGGGTTCGGCTGGGGCCAGGTCGCGTACACGACCATCTCCACCGCGCTCACCGGTCTGGTGGTCTTCGGGCTGTCCCGACTCACCGGCCTGGTCGCCGAGGTCTACCGGTCGCGCGCCGAGCTGGCCCAGCTGGCGGTGGCCCAGGAGCGGCTGCGGTTCGCCCGCGATGTGCACGACCTGCTCGGCTACAGCCTCTCCACCATCACCCTCAAGTGTGAACTGGTCCACCGGCTGGTCCCCGACGAGGAGTCACGGGCGCAGCGGGAGTTGACGGAGATCCTGGAGACCTCCCGGCAGGCCCTGGCGGATGTGCGTTCGGTGGCCCGCGGGTACCGCCGGATGTCGCTCTCCGCCGAGGTGCGCACCGCGCGCTCGATGCTCGCCGCGGTCGGCATCCGCACCACCATCCGGCTGGAGTACGGGGAGCTGCCGGAGGGCGCGGACACCGTACTGGCCAGTGTGCTGCGCGAGGGGCTCACCAATGTGCTGCGGCACAGCCAGGCGGAGCACTGCGCCATCGAGGCGCTGCGCACCGGGCGTACGGTGCGGCTGACGGTGGCCAACGACGGGGTGGGCCGGGCGTCCACGCTGCTGCGCGCCGACACCGCGGGCGAGACCCACGGCGGCAGCGGCCTGGGCAATCTGGCGGTCCGGGTGAGTCAGCTCGGCGGCCGGCTGCGCGCCGGGATACGCCCCGAGGACGGCTGGTTCGAACTCACCGCCGAGCTCGAGCCGAAGGCCATGGCGGCGGCCGGGTCCGGGCGGGAGCGCTCGGCGGCGGAGGCCGTACGCCCCGAGGAGGAGCCGGGGGCGGTCGAGGGACCCCCGGAGGCCGCGTCGCCCGGGGATGTCCAGGAGCCCAAGGAGACCAGCGCATCCGGCGAGCCCGGAGAGTCCAGGGCTCCCCAGGGGCGCGCGGGGATCCGGGAGCGCGGGGAGTCCGAGGGCCCGGACGGCCCCGAGGGGGTCGTGGAGTTCACGGAGTTCGCGGGGCCCCGGTGCGCGGCGGCGGATCGGGCGGCGCCGCGGACCCGCAAGGCCGTCGGAGAGGCCGAGCGGGGTGCCGCGGTCACAGCCAGCCGGCCTCCCGGGCGATCCGGATGGCGTCCACCCGGTTGCGCGCGTTGAGCTTGGTGACCACGGAGGTCAGGTAGTTGCGCACGGTCCCGGCGGACAGGAACAGCCGGGTGGCGATCTGCTGGGCGCCGGCGCCCTCCGAGGCGAGCCGCAGCACCTCCCGCTCGCGCGGGGTCAGCGGCTGCGGCTCCTCGTCCAGCGCGGCCAGCACCAGCTGGGGGTCCATCACCCGCTCACCGCGGGCGACCGCGCGGATGGCCTCGCTGAGCGTGTCCGGGCTGCTGTCCTTGACCAGGAAGCCGGAGACATGGGCGGCCAGCGCCCGGCGCAGGTTGCCCGGGCGGCCCAGGCTGGTGAGCATCATGGTGCGGCAGTCGGGGACGGCGGTGTACAGCGCGGCGGCGGCGGTCAGCCCGTCCATGCCGGGCAGGTCGATGTCGAGCACCGCGACGTCGGGCCGCACCTCCAGGGCGCGGGGCACGATGTCCGAGCCGTCCTCCAGCTCGGCGACGATCTCGATGTCCGGTTCCAGCTCCAGCAGGGCGACCAGCGCCTGACGCAGCATCCGCATGTCTTCCGCGATGAGAACGGTGACCACATCGCCCCCCAAGCGTGCTTCCGGTGTGCCGCGCGGTGGCATTCGACCCTCCGCGCCGGCCTGCGATTCCGATCGGGGGTGCCCGGGAATTCCCTCCCGGGAGAACGCCGAACCCCCACTCTGACGCCCTGCATACGATTATTCCCAAATCCGTTCGGCCCGCGCACCTCACACCGGTGAATTACGCCCTCCGGACCGGATTTCGAAATCTTCCGCGGCCACCTTCCCGTATTTCAGTTCGAGAATGGTTCAGATGTGCGCATCGCGTTCGGGTACGGCGCCGACCGGGCCGGGCGGATTCCGGCGCGCGGTGACCCGCGGGGAACCGGGGCATACCGTCCGGACCGCCGGGACCCGCAGGCCGGGGGCGTACTCGGCGTGCAGGGCGCGCACCTCACCGCGGAGGAACTGCTCGCGCAGCAGCCGCCCGGCGACCTTGCCGGTGCCCGGTCGGCGCAGTGTCCCGGCGCGCACCAGCAGCACCCCGGCGACCGTCGCCCCGAACTCCACCGCCACCCGTTCCCGTACCCGCCGGGCGAGTTGGGGCAGTCCGGCGCGGCTGCCGCCCGCCGAGAGCACCTCCTGCACCACGATCAGCGGTCCGGTGCCGGGCCCGGTGCAGAAGACCCGGGCGGTGCCCAGGGTGCGCCCGCAGCGCAGCAGCTCCCGCTCCACGTCCCGCGGGTCCAGGGTCACCCCGTCGACCAGCAGGGTCTCGTGCAGCCTGCCGATCAGCAGGGGCCTGCCGCCGCGCAGCACGCCCAGGTCGCCGGTGCGCAGATAGCCGCCGCGGCCGTCCGCGGTGCGGGCCGCGAAGTACTCGCCGGGGGTCCGGGTGCCGTCGCGGTGGTGCCCGGTGGCGACCGCCGGGCCGCGCAGCCAGATCTCCCCCGGAACACCCTCCGGCAGCGGCTGCCGGCTGCGCGGGTCGACCAGGCACACCTCCGCGGCCCGGCCCGGTCCGGGGTCGGCCACCAGCAGCCAGGGGGCCGCCTCCGGCGGGACGTAGCCGGGCACCAGGGCACCCGGGAAGAGCCCGGCCGCCGCGTAGCCGCGCCGGAAGGCGGCCAGGGTGGTGCCGGCCACCGGCTCCCCGGCGTCCACCGCGGTGCGCAGTCGGGACAGGTCCAGATCGGCCGGTACCTCCCCGGCCGCGGCCCGGGCGGCGCACTCGGCGTACCGGGAGTCGGGGGCGAGCAGTTCGGTGATCCGGTGGCGGCCGACCGCGCACAGCCACCGGAGCGGGTCCAGGCCGCGCGGCAGCGGGACCGCGGTGGCCCCCAGCAGCAGCGGGTAGAGCAGTTGTCCGACCACCCCCAGGGTGTGCTGGCGGGCCAGCCAGCCGCCGACCCGGGAGCCGCGGTCGGCGCCCAGCGCCTGGTGCACGGTGTACAGCGCGGCCCGCAGATTGCCGTGGGTGAGGCAGGCGCCGCGCGGGGCGGTGGCGGGGCCGGCGTCGTACGCCAGCAGGGCGAGCTCGTCCCGGCCGACCCGGGCCGGCCGCCGGAGGGCGGGCCCGCCGGCGCGCCGGGTGCCCGCCCTGCGGACCGGGCCGCCGCGCTCGGCCCCGGCCCGCTCCGCGGCGGCCTCCGCCGGGTGCGGGCGGCCCCGGCCGCTCGCGGGGTCCGCCGGCCGGGCGGCGGGGGGTGGGCCGTCCACCGCCAGGCAGACCGGGCGCGGGCCGCCGGCCGGCGAGAGCAGCCGGGAGGCCTCGGTGGCGTGCGCCGCCTCGGTCAGCACCAGCTGGACGGCGGCGTCCTTGACGATGGCCGCGGTGCGCTCGGCCGCGGTGGTGGAGCCGTCGGGGGCGGGGACCGGGACCGCGACGGCCCCCGCGTACAGGCAGCCGAAGAGCGCGGCGGCGGCGTGCGCCCCGCAGTCCATGGCCACCAGGACCCGCCGGCCGGCGGCATGGGCGTGGATCCGGTCGGCGACCTCCCGGGCCCACCGGTCGAGTTCCGCGTAGCTGATCCAGCGGTGGGAGCCGTCCGGGGCGATGTCGATCACCGCGCGCTCCCTGCCGCGCCGGGCGGCGTGCGCGGCCAGGGTCTCTGCCGGGTTCGCCTGTGGGATCATTCCTCAACTCCCGGGCATCTCGCCGCAATGGGGCATGCGGCGCAGAGTCTCGCGGCGACGGCTCGAATACGCCTCGAACACGACTGGACCAGGGGCGGCTGACGTACCCGTTCTCCCCCGACCGCCCGCTCCCGCCACCCCGTCCGGCGTAATTCGCGCTACGCGATGCCCCATCCCCTCCGGGCGGCACCCGGCGTTCCGGCGTACCCCGCCTACGCCCACCACGACAGGCGGTCCGCCTCCCGGACGGACCTGCGGAGGCTCCGTACGGAGGTGGCGGGCGGGCGCCTCGGAGGGCCGTCCGGGCCGGGCCGGGCCGGCAGGCGTGCGAGGACCGGCGGGCGGCCACCCGAAGGGCCGTATGGCGGGATGGCCTGGCGGGCCGCCCGTGCCGCCGGTGACCGGCCCTACTCGTCCGTGCCGTTGGTGACCTGGACCGTCCACGCGCCGCCGGTGGTGCGGCCGCGGACCGTCACGCGGACCCCGTCCTCCCGGACGGCAAGGCTCTCCCCCGCACCGAGCGGCGCGTCCGCGAGCTTGGGGTAGACCGATCCCACCGGGCAGCCCTCGGAGTCCGGGTGCCCGTCGAGCACCCGGACCGGCCCCTCGCCGGAGGCGACATCGCTGCGCACCCGGTAGACCAGCACGCCCTCGGTGCACAGCCCGGTGTCATTGCCGTGGGTGCCGCGCGCCTCGATGGCCAGTGCCGAGGTCGGGCCGGTGCGGACCACCACCAGGCGGGTGCGGGTGTCGCTGCCGGGCACGCCGGGGGTCAGCGGGGCGCCCATCGACTCCAGGACGTGCACGGTGGTGCCCTGCCGGTGCACGCACTGCACCTGCCGGTCGGCGAGCCAGCCCATCTTCCACTTGTGCCAGCCGAACGGCTCCGGCGCCAGACCGAACTGACTACCCATGAGGTCCCAGTCCCCAACCCGGGTGTCCCAGTCCCCGCCGCTGCCCGAGGGCCGGCGGTAGAGGTCCGGCAGGTCGAAGACATGCCCGGTCTCATGGGCGAGAACGTGCTGGTCGGGCGGGTGGTTCTCGAAGACGGTGACCAGCCGCCGCAGCGCCGCCCCGTCCGCGCGCAGCGGCTGGTCGAAGTTGACCACCTTGGTCGCGTCGGCGTCGATTCCCGGCGCGTCCGGATCGGCGACCAGATAGACGAGGTCATAGCGGGAGAAATCGACCTTGGGGTCGGCCGCGGCCACGGCCTGGCGGAGGTAGGTGGTGCGCCGTCCCGGGTCCCAGTCGCGCCGTATGGCGTAGTCGGTGGACTTCTCGGGCATGGTGATCCACCGCCGCAGCGGGTGGAGGCGCAGCTCGAACTGGCCGTACGAGGCGCGGCGGAAGAAGTTCGCGGTGTCCGGGAAGTGGTCGTCGACCAGTTGCCCGGGGGTGGTGTAGGGCGTGGAGTCCGGAAACGACAGGAAGAGCATCAGCGCGTCCAGCCGCCCCAGCGGACGGGGGTAGGCGTCGTTCCAGCGGTCCAGCCCCTCGGAGTGGTGGACGCCGGTACGCGGCAGGGCGCACGGCCCACCGCGGCCGACGGCCGCCGCGGGGCCGGCGACGACGGTGGTGGCGATCAGCGCGCTCAGCGAGGTCAGCACCGCACCGGTGCGTCGCAGCCGCACCGGCCGCCGCTCCTGTTCGGGCAGCTGCCAAGGCACCACTCAGACCTCCCGTTCCGCCCTGGGGGCCCCTCGACCACCCTGGGCCGGAACGGAGTGCCACGCCCTGTTCACTGAGCCGGTCGAGTGAAGGGGCGGTGGACCGGGTACGTGACAGACGGTCACAGTCGGTCATTGAGCCTGTGGGTCCGTGCAGAGTTGAGCAGAAACGGCCAGACACATGATCACGTCGTCAAGAAGCCCGGTTGCGTCGCTGGATCGGGCGGAGTAATAGCCTCTATGATCGCCACATTTCCAGCGGGAACTCCCCATTCGGGTGGTACTTCGCGGTCCGCCCGGCACCCGGTGTGAGATATGCAGAAGACCCGTACCAGACGAGCACCTCGCGGGAGCGAACGGTGAGCGGAACCCCTGACGGCCAGGGTCTCGCGCCCCGCACCACACCGCCGTCGATCACTCAACGTCATACCGCACTCGGCATCGAGGGACCCGGGGCGCCCCTCGCCGACTACCGCGCGGCCTTCCAGGCCGCCCGACTCGCCATGGCGGTGGTCAACCGCGACGGCCTGGTGCTGGACGCCAACCCCGCCCTGGGCGCACTGCTGGGCACCGATCCGGCCCGGCTCGCCGACCGCAGCGCCGCCGACCTGGCCGGGCTGCGCGAGGACCCGGCGCAGTGGGCCGCGTACCTGGCGGTGCTGCGCGGCGAGCGGCCCCGGATGCGCTGCACCCGGCCGCTGCCGCCGGTGGCCGGCGCGCCCCGCTGGGCCGAGATCAGCGTGGAGCGGACCGCCGACGGCCGCGGGGTGCTGCTCTGCCTGACCGATGTCACCGAGCGGGCCGACCTCCAGGCCCGGCTGCGCCATCTGGAAATGCACGATCCGGTGACCCGGCTGCCCAACCGCAGCCTGTTCTTCGAGCGGCTGGCCGGCGCGCTGGAGCAGGCCGGACGGGCTCGGGGCGGGGCCCGGATCGGGCTGTGCTACCTGGACCTGGACGGCTTCAAGGCGGTCAACGACACGCTGGGGCACCGGGTGGGCGACCGGCTGCTGGGCGCGGTGGCGGGGCGGCTCACCGAGTGCGCGGCGCCCGGTGGGCACCTGGTGGCCCGGCTGGGCGGCGACGAGTTCGCCCTGCTCGTGGAGGACTCCCGGGGCACCGACCAACTGTGCGAGCTGGCGGAGCGGGTACTCGCGGCCCTCCAACGGCCGTTCGACCTGGGCGGGCAGCGGATGTCGCTGTCGGCGAGCATCGGACTGGTGGAGCGCCCGGCCGCGGAGACCCACGCCACCTGGCTGATGCAGGCCGCCGACACCACGCTCTACTGGGCCAAGGCGGACGGCCGGGCCCGCTGGACGCTGTTCGACCCCGAGCGCAACGCCCACCGGATGACCCGGCAGGCGCTCTCCAGCACCCTGCGACCGGCGCTGGAGCGGGGCGAGTTCGTCCTGGACTACCAGCCGCTGGTGGGCCTGGTGGACGGGGTGGTGCACGGGGTGGAGGCACTGGTCCGCTGGCAGCACCCGCAGTTCGGCCGGCTCTCACCGAACCGGTTCATCTCCTTGGCGGAGGAGAACGGCGCCATCGTGCCGCTGGGCCGCTGGGTGCTGGAGGCCGCCTGCCGCCAGGGCCGCCGCTGGCAGCTGGCCCACCCGGCGAACCCGCTGGTGGTGAGCGTCAACGTGGCGGTACGGCAGGTGTGGGACTCGGATCTGGTGGCGGACGTCGCCGCGATCCTGGCCCGTACCGGACTGCCGCCGCGGCTGCTGCAACTGGAGCTCACCGAGTCGGCGGTGATGGGCTCGGCCGGTCGGCCGCTGGAGGCGCTCCAGCAGTTGAGCGACATGGGCGTGGCCATCGCCATCGACGACTTCGGCACCGGCTACTCCAACCTCGCCTACCTCAGCCGTCTTCCGGTCTCCACGCTCAAACTCGACGGCTCCTTCGTCCGCGGCTTCCGGGCCGGGGAGCAGCCCAACCCGGCCGACCAGACGATCGTGGAGGCCCTGGTCGAACTGGCACACCGGCTGGGCCTGACGGTGACCGCGGAGTGCGTGGAGAGCGCGGAGCAGGCGGACCGGCTGGCCCGCATCGGCTGCGACACCGGCCAGGGCTGGTTCTACTCCCGCCCGGTCTCCGCCGATCGCGTCTCCGCGCTGGTCGGCGGCTACGCGCCGGCCCCGGCGGTGGGGAGCGGATAGGGCCGGTCCGGCCCGGGCCACCCCTCGGCTCCAGCCCTGCCCTGGCCCCCTGCCCCGCGCTGGGCGGTCAGCCGGCCAGGGGCAGGGCGGCCGCTATCACGTTCCGCTCCTTGCGGCCGACGAGCGGGAAGATGATTCTCAGGCCCTGCTCGCTGTCCGGCGAGGAGACGACGAAGGAGGAGTTGAGCACCCGCTCCTTGATCTCCGTGCGGACCAGGCCGGCGCGCGGGATCGTCATCAGGTGCTCTTCCGGCCGGGCGAACGTCGGGTTCGCCCGGAAGACGAAGATGCGGCGGTCGGTCATCGCCAGGTACATGGGGGTCGGCACCGGGATCACGGCCATTGCACCACCGCTGAGGATGGCCGAGGCCGCCGCGAACGCCGCCGTCCGGCGCACGGTGACGGAAGCCAGGTTCACGATGGTCGTCACCTCGACCCGCTCCCCGGGCTCGAGCAGGGGGTCGACGGCGGCCAAGAGAAGGCGGCGGCGCTTCCCGTTCATGTGCGTACTCCTGAAGATGGGCGGGAACCGTTCGGGACGGTCCCGTACGGCGTGCGACTGTCCGGCCCCCCTGGCGCCGCGGGGTCCCGGTGCCCGGAAAACAGCCGGGCCGGGTTCCGCGCGGAACCCGGCCGGCGTGAGTCGTCGGCATACCTTGCCATACCTGGTCAGAGGCTCATCAAGATGCCCCCTCGCCCGCCGCGGACGCTCCCCCCGGCAGCCCGTAGGCGTCGGCGATCAGCTCGTAGGAACGCAGTCGGGCCTGTGGGCCATGACCGTTGGCGGTGATCTTGAGTTCATCCGCTCCGGTGCGCTTGACCAGGGCGTTCAGCTTCTCGCGGACCACGTCCGGGGTGCCGTGCTCCACGTTCGCCAGCCAGCTGTCCACGACCTCCCGCTCCATGGCGCCGAACGCGTACGCCTCGGCCTCCTCCGGGGTGGGGATCAGACCGGGCCGGCCGGTGCGCAGCCGCAGCATGGACAGCGCCCCGGTGAGCACCTGGCGGCGGGCCTCCCGCTCGTCCTCGGCCGCGAACGCGGAGACGCCGATGGAGGCGTACGGCCGGTCCAGCACCGCGGACGGCCGGAAGCTCTGCCGGTACAGCTCGAGCGCCGGGACGGTGTTGGCGGCCGAGAAGTGGTGGGCGAAGGAGAACGGCAGGCCCAGCGCGCCCGCGAGCCGGGCACTGAACCCGCTGGAGCCCAGCAGCCAGATCGACGGCCGGTCGGCGGACTGCACCCCGCCGGGCACGGTGCCCTGCACCGGCCCCGGCACCGCGTGGATACGGGCGTACCGGTGGCCGTCCGGGAAGTCGTCGTCCAGGAAGTGCGTCAACTCGGCGAGCTGCTGCGGGAACTCGTCGGCGCCCGAGTGGATGGGGGCACCTCCCACGCCCGAAGGGCTGTGGGGGAGGTCGGTGCGGCGCAGCGCGGCGGCGGTGGCGCCGTCGGTGCCGGGCGCCCGGCCGAGGCCCAGGTCCACCCGGCGCGGGGCGAGCGCCTCCAGGGTGCCGAACTGCTCGGCGATCACCAGCGGGGCGTGGTTGGGGAGCATCACCCCGCCGGAGCCGAGCCGGATCCGCTCGGTGTGCGCGGCCAGGTGCCCCAGGATCACGGCGGGCGAGGAGCTGGCCACGCCGGGCATGGAGTGGTGCTCGGCCACCCAGAAGCGGTGGAACCCGCGCCGCTCGGCCAGCTTGGCCAGCCGGGTGGTGGTGCGCAGCGCCTCGGCGGCGGTGAGCCCGGCGCCGACGGTCGCCAGGTCCAGCACCGACAGGGGGACGGGCGCGCTGCCCAGGGGCTCGGCCCGGATGATGTCGTGCTGCTGGTGCTGGTCGGCCATGGCGGCCCGCCTCCCTGCGGTCTGACGCGCGGCCCCGTCGGCGCGCATGATCCTGCGTGACACCGAGCGTAACCGGAGACCAGCTCCGCTTATTCCTCGGCGGCTGCCCCGGTTCGGGAGACGGCCGGCTCCGCGGACACCGGCCGAGCCTCGGAGGCGGGCCGGGTCGCGGAAACCGGTCGGCCTCCGGAGGCGGTCGGGGCCGCGGGGCCGCCGCCGTCGCGGGAAGGGGCCGCGGACTCGGGATCCGCCTCGGCCCAGGCGCCCACCACCGCCTCGTCACCCACGGCCAGCGTGCCCGTCCGCAGCACCGAGAACTTGGCACCGAAGGCCACGCCCTGCTCCACACGGCGGTAGCCGGCCAGGGCGCGCAGCGGCTCGGGGCCGGTCTTGCGCCCGCTCTCCTGGTCGACCGTGGTGACCACGCAGCGCACGGCAAGCTTGGCGAAGCCCAGGTGCGCCCCGCCCAGGGAGAGGGTGCGTACCAGGTCCTCCTGGTGCGGCACGTCCCAGCCGTCCAGGACGATGTTGGCCCGGAAGCGGTTCATCGGCAGCGGCTCCCCGCCGGTCTCGGCGATCCGCCGGTTCAGCTCGTCGAGGCTGGCCCGGGAGGCGACGAGCACCGCGTTGCTGTCCGCGTAACCGCTGGTGCCGGGGGTGAGACCACCGGCCACCCGGTCGTGCTCGGGCGGCACCCGCACCAGCCGGCAGGGGGCGCCCAGCACCGCGGAGAACCACTCCGCCGCCGCGTCCCCCTGGTCGATGCCGTGGAAGGGGTTGCCGAAGAGCCGTACGTCCCGGCGGGGGCCCTCGGTGTCCACCGGGATCCGCAGTTCCTCGGTGTCCGGTGCCCGCAGGGTGAGTCCGGAGCCGTCGGGGTCGACCTCGGGACGGATCACCGCCATCCGGCGGTCGCGGCGCTGGCTGCGGAAGTCGCCCTCGGCGTCCACCACCATGAAGGTCCGGTCGTGGGCGAGCCCCGCCGGCGTCATCAGCGCTTCGGTGAGCGCGGTTCCGGCGCACCCCTTGACGGGATAGGTGTTCAACTCCACGATTCTGGCCACGCCGTTCACTCTACTGGCCGATTGTCGCGGCCCAGGTGGTCGACCGAGCGTTGCTTCGGGAAGGCCGGGCGGCGCCCCGTGGGCGGTCTGGCGGTTCAGTCGAACAGGGCCCCGAGTCCCGGGCGGCGCGGGTGGCGGTCGAGGAGCCGCAGGCCCTCCCACACCGTGACCTGGCTCGCCGTCAGCACCGGTTTGCCGAGCGCGGCTTCGAGGTCGCCGAGCCAGCGGGCGGTGAGCGGCGAGGTGTCCGGCAGCAGCACCGCCTGGGCCCGCCGGTGATCGGCCGCGCCGACCAGCCGCAGCAGCTCGGCACGTCCCCGTACGGGAGTCGAAGCCTCCGTCGCGCGGTGGACGGAGACCACTTCCGCGCCGGCCGCCTTGAGGAAGTCGGTGATGTGCCCGGCCACCTCCCCCGGGCAACCGGAGGCGACGGCGACCCGGGTGGCGCCCAGCTCGCGGAGTGCGTGGACGAAGGCGAAGGAGGTGCTGGAGGCGGGCAGTCCGGCCGCCGCGGCCACCTCCCTCACCTGGGCGTGCGCCCCCTCCCAGCCGAAGGCGAAGCCGGCGCTGGTGCCGGCCCACAGCACCGCCCGTACGCCCTGCCGCCGCAGCTCGGCCACCGCCGCGGACAGACGGGCGGCGGAGCCCAGCTCCCGCAGGGCCTCCGCCCGGGCGGGTTCGGGCCTGCCGCCGGTGCGCGCCAGCGGGAGCCGGACGGTGCCGCCGAGCAGGGACTCCAGGCGCCGGTAGTCGTCCTCGGCCCGATGGCCGGGGTGGAGTACGCCGACCGCGTCCCCGCCCAGCGCGGACACCACGTCCCCGTCCAGCCCGGGTAGCGCTTCGCCACTCACCCCAGGCACCACGTCCCCGTCCACCGCGGGCATCACGCCCCCACCCACCGCGGGTGCCATGTCTCCACCCGCCGCGGGCACCGCCTCCC
>NZ_SRID01000170.1 GCF_004684805.1 Streptomyces palmae | reverse complement strand
GTCGGAAGCGTCAGATGTGTACAAGAGACAGCGGTGGATTCCCGCCACGACGGGCCCGACCCCGGAGCCCCGCACCGCATCCCGGCCAACACCCGCCCGCCGCGCGCCGACCGGTCGTCGGGCGGCCGGGGTCTCAGAGTTCGACCAGCAGCTCCCGCAGACCGCGGATCACGAAGCCGGGGTTCCACTCCGGCTCGCGGACCGGGCGCAGGCCGGGGGCGCGGCGCAGCAGGGCGCCGAAGGACGCGGCGAGTTCGATCCGGGCGAGCGGAGCACCCAGGCAGTAGTGGATGCCGGCGCCGAAGGACAGGTGCGCGTTGTCGGTGCGGGACAGGTCCAGCACCTCGGGGCGGTCGAAGCGGTCCGGATCCCGGTTGGCGGAGCCGAACAGCAGGGCCACCTCGCTGCCGCGCGGTATGGGGACCCCGGCGACCTCGATGTCCTCCAGGACCCACCGTTCGAACAACTGCAAGGGGCTGTCGAAGCGCAGCAGTTCCTCGATCGCGGTCGGCAGCAGCCCCTGCGGGTCGGTCCGCAGCCGGGCCAGTTGCTCCGGGTTGCGGAACAGCGCCCACCAGCCGTTGCCGGTGGAGTTCACGGTGGCCTCGTGCCCCGCGTTCAGCAGCAGTACGCAGGTGGAGACCATCTCCTGCTCGGTGAGCCGGTCGCCCCCGTCGTGCGCCGCGATCAGCGCGCTGATCAGGTCCTCGCCGGGATGGGCGCGGCGGGCGGCGATCAGTTCACGCAGATACGCGGAGAACTCCAGCGAGGCCCGCACCGCACGCCGCGCCACCTCCTCGCCGGGATCCAGCTCGTACATCCCGCAGATATCCGCCGACCAGGGGCGCAGCAGCCGCCGGTCGGCCTCCGGAACGCCCAGCATCTCCGCGATCACGGCCACCGGCAGCGGCTCGGCCACCTGCGCGATCAGGTCGCCGCCGCCCTCCGCGAGCAAGTCGTCCACCAGCCCTTCGGCGAGCCGCCGCACGGTGGGGGCGAGTACCTCGACGGTGCGCGGGGTGAACGCCTTGGACACCAGGCGCCGGATGCGGGTGTGGTCCGGCGGTTCCAGGTCCAGCAGCCCGTGGTCGTTGAGCGTGTGGAACGGCTCGTGCGCCGGGGACGGCGCGGGGCGCCCGAACTCCTCGTCGGTGAACCGGTGCCGGTAGGTGCGGCCCAGCCGCCGGTCCCTCAGCAGCGCGCTGACATCGGCGTGACGCGGGATCAACCACTGGTCGGTGCGCTCGAAGTAGTGCACCCGTCCGCGCTCGCGCAGTTCCGCGTAGGACGGATAGGGATCGGTGACGAAGGACGGCTTCCATGGATCGAACGCGGCGACGGTGCTCATACCCGCGGAGCGTAGTCCGCGGGTGCCCCGCCGTCGCCGGCCGGGAGCGGTGGGGGGCGGACCCGTCTTCCGGATCCGGCCGGACCGGCATGCCCGCTCGGGCATGTCCGCGGCCGGATCCGGAAGACGATCCTCAGCCCTGGAGCACGGTGAGCAGGGTGCGGAAGGCGGGGGTGCCGGGGATGACGGGGGCGTAGTGGCCCACCCCGTCGAGCACCCGCAGTTCCGGCTCCGGTCCTCCGGTGCCCGCCGCTTCACCGGCGGCCCGCGCGGCGGCCACGTACCCCTCGGAGACCGCGAGCGGCACTATCGGGTCGGCGGTGCCGTGCACGATGGTGACCGGATGGCCGAGTGGCAGCAGCCGCACCGGGTCCGCCTCCGGCAGCCGTTCGGCCACCCGCTCCGGACCGCCGAGCAGGTCGGCCACCGCCCCGCCGCTCAGGCCCAGCCGGTCGCTCAGGGCCAGGTCGGCCAGCGGGGCGATCACCACCACTCGGAGCTGCCCGGTCGAGGGCTGGGCAGCCGCCCACAGCGCGAGATGCCCACCGGCGGAGTGCCCGGCCAGCACCAGCGGACGGCCCTGGGCCAGCGGATGACGGCGGATCGCGGACACCAGTGCGGCCACGTCCTCGCCGGTCTGCGGCCAACCTCCCGCCCCGCCGACCCGCCGGTATTCGGCGAGCGCGACGACCAGCCCGTTGCGGGCCAGTTCGGCCGCGCACGACGTCAGATGCGTCCGGTCGTACGCCTGCCGCCAGAAGCCGCCGTGCAGCAGCACCACCAGCGGGCCCTGGCCCTGCGGGGCCCCGTCCGACGGCAGATAGAAGTCGACCACCTGATCGGGGTGTTCGCCGTACCGGACGCTCTCGTGCGGGGGCACCGCGGGCAGTTCGAGCAGAGTCCGCTCCTCGTCCGGGGGCCCGGCACCGTCACCGGCCGCTGTGGCGGCTGGGGCGGTCGGGGTAGCCGAGGTGCTCGGGGTGCCCGAGACGTCGGCGACCTCCGGGGCCGCCGACCCATCGTTGGCATCCGAGGCTGCCGGGGTGGCCGATATGCCGGTCGTGCCCGGGGCAGCCGATATATGGGCCGCGCCCGGGTTGTCCGCGCCCAGCACCTCGGCCAGGATCCGTGCCGCGTGCTCCGCGTCCGCGAAGCTCGTGTACAGCGGGGTGAAGCCGAAGCGCAGTACATCGGGGTGGCGGAAGTCGCCGACCACGCCGCGCCGGATCAGCTCGGCCATCACCGCCTCGGCGGTGTGCCCGGAGGCGCCCGAGAGTTCCGGGGAGCAGCGCAGCGACACCTGGCTGCCGCGCTCCGGGTGGGCCTCCGGGGTCACCGAGACCACCCGGCCCGCCGGGACGTACGCGGCCACGCAGCGCAGGAAGAAGTCGGTCAGCGCCAGGCTCTTGGCGCGTACCGCCTCGATCGGCACCCCGTCCCAGGCGTTCAGCGCCGCGTCCAGGGCGAGCAGCGACAGGATGTCGGGGGTGCCGACCCTGCCGCGGAGCGCGCCCTCGGCGGGGCGGTAGGCCGGGTCCATGCCGAACGGGTCGGCATGGGAGTTCCAGCCGGGCAGCGGGGAGTCGAAGCGGGGCTGGAGGTCCCGCGCCACGTACAGGTAGGCGGGGGACCCGGGCCCGCCGTTGAGGTACTTGTAGGTGCAGCCCACGGCCAGGTCCACGCCATGCGCGTCCAGCCCCACCGGCAGCGCGCCCGCGCTGTGGCACAGGTCCCAGACCACCCGCGCGCCGGCCGCGTGGACCGCGGCGGTGATGCCGGGCAGGTCGTGCAGCCGCCCGGTGCGGTAGTCCACGTGGTTGACCAGGGCCACCGCGGTACGCGGCCCCGCGGCCTCGGCGATCTCCCCGGGAGGCAGCGCGCGCAGGGCGCAGCCGGTCATCCGGGCCGCCGACTCGGCGATGTAGCCGTCGGTGGGGAAGCTGGTGGCGTCCACCAGGATCTCGTCCCGGACCGTGCCGGCGGCGGTCGCGTCCTGCTGGGCGATCCGTACCGCGGCCACCACCGCCTTGAAGACGTTGACGCTGGTGGAGTCGCCCACCACCACCTGCCCGGGGGCCGCGCCGATCAGCCGGCCGATCCGGTCGCCGACCCGCTCCGGCGCCGTCCACCAGCCGCTCTCCCCCCAGGAGCGGATCCGCAGCCTGCCCCACTCGTGCGCGATCACCTCGTTCAGGCGCGGGGCGACGGACCTCGGCAGGGCGCCGAGCGAGTTGCCGTCCAGGTAGACGGTGGAGTCGTCCAGGTCGAACCGGTCCCGGACCGTGGCGAGGCCGTCCGCGGCATCGAGCCGCGCCGCTTCCGCGGCCAGGTGCTCAGACATGGCTGCGCGCCGTCCACAGCTCGGGGAAGACGTTCTTGGCGGCGCGCTTCTCCAGCCAGGCCACGCCGGCCGAGCCGCCGGTGCCGGTCTTGGCGCCCATCGCGCGCCGGGTGGCGACCAGGTGGTCGTTGCGCCAGCGCCAGACCAGTTCGCCGACCTCGGTCAGCGCCTCGCCGAGCCGGGACAGCTCGGTGTCCCCGGCGCCGGCCTCCTGGTAGATCCCCTGCCAGACGGCCTCCACCGCGGGGTCCGGCTGGTAGCGCTGGGTCGGGTCGCGATCCAGCACCGTGGCCGGCACCGGGCAGCCGCGGCGGGCCAGGAAGCGCAGCACCTCGTCGTAGAGGCTGGGCTCGGCCAGCGCCTTCTCCAACTCGGCGTGCACCCGCGGCGCGCCCCGGTGCGGGACGAGCATGGACGCGGACTTCTCGCCGAGCAGGAACTCCAGCCGCCGGTACATCGCGGACTGGAAACCGGAGCCCTCGCCGAGGGCGGAGCGGTAGGAGTTGAACTGGCCGGGCGTGAGGTGCGCCAGCGGCTTCCAGGACGCGTTCAGCGATTCCAGCTCGTAGGTCGAGCGGCGCAGCGCGGCCAGCGCGGTGGGCAGGTCGTCCGCGCGCAGGGCCCGCGCCGCGGTCTCCCACTCGTGGACGATGACGGTGAACCACAGCTCCATGACCTGGGTGGTGACCAGGAAGACCATCTCGCCGGGATCGTCCGACAGCGGGTGCTGCAAATGAGTGAGGACGTCCGCCTGTACGTAGTCCTCGTAGGGGGTGGTGCCCTGGAAATCGAGATTCGGGGTCTCCGTCTCGTCCTGGGCAGGGTCGTACGCATCGTGATGGTGTGACATCACTGTCTCCTAGTACTGCGTGCTCCCGGGTAGCGGTCCGCCCCTTCGTCTCGGCATCGGAGCCCCGGTCCCCTCTTGGGACCGGAGATCAATTCCGGTCCCAAACGCATCTTGCGTGGCGCACTGGCGTACGGCAAGGGCCCGCCTGCGCGCCCAGCGCGCTGACGGGCCCTCGCGCGCGTCCGTACGAACCGGCGCGCGCGGTGTCACCACCGCCTCAGGAGACGTCTTCCGACCTCAGGAGAGGGTCTCCGCGGCGGTCGGGGAGCTCTCCCGCAGGAAGGTCGAGCAGCGCTCGTACTCCTCGTCCTCACCGATCGCCTGGGCGGCCCGGGCGAGCGCGTGCAGGGCCCGCAGGAAACCTCGGTTGGGCTCGTGCTCGAACGGCACCGGGCCGTGGCCCTTCCAGCCGCTGCGGCGCAGCGCGTCCAGACCGCGGTGGTAGCCGGTGCGGGCGTACGCGTAGGACTCGACCACGCGCCCGGCCTCGAACGCCTCGTCGGCCAGCTGCGCCCAGGCCAGGGAGGAGGACGGGTACCTGGCGGCCACCTCGGTGGGCGCCGCCCCGGAGGCCAGCAGCTCCCGCGGCTGGGGGTCGTCGGGCAGGTGGGTCGGGGGCGGTCCCCCGAGCAGGTTCTCGTGAATCGGCATGGGATCCAGTCTGCCGGACCGACCTCCACCCGGCCCCAACCGTTCCCAACACCACCACCCACCCCGGGAGCCGACATCCATCCCGGAAGCCGGCTACCTCGCTTTCTCGTCGCCCGGGTCGAGCGGTGGGGCGGCCACCGCGCAGTGCGTCCGGCACTCCGCGTGGCACCGCGGGTGCCCTTCCTCCTCCGGCGTCGGCTCCAGCACGTCGGACCGGACCGTGCCCCAGGCGATCAGCGCGCCGAGCACCAGCACTCCCGCGCAGATCGGCATGGCCACTCGGAAGGCGTCGGTGAACCGGTCCGGCGACCGGTACGCGGTCGGGTCCAGCCCCGCCAGCAGGGGGAGCGCGGCCACCGCCACCAGGCCGGCCGCCCGTGCCGCGGCGTTGTTGATGCCGCTGGCCAGCCCCGCCCGGCCGACATCGACCGAGGCCAGCACGGTGGCGGTGAGCGGGGCGACCAGCACCACCATGCCCAGGCCCATCACCACCAGCGCGGGCAGCACATCCCGCCAGTACACCGCGCCCGGCTCCACCCGGACCATCAGCAGCATGCCGGCCGCGCAGAGCAGTGGGCCGACGGTCAGCGGAATGCGCGGCCCGATACGCCGCCCCACCTCGCCGGAGCGCGCGGACAGCAGCAGCATCAGCACCGTGGTGGGCAGCAGCGCGGTACCGGCGGCCAGCGCCGAGTAACCCACCGAGATCTGCAACTGGAGCACCGAGAGGAAGAAGAAGCCGCCGAACGCCGCGTAGACACACAGGGTCACCACGTTGATCGCGGTGAACTGGCGGGACTCGAAGATGTCCAGCGGCAGCATCGGATTGGCCCGGTGGCGCTCCACGTACACGAAGGCCCAGCCGAGCAGCACCCCCGCCACCGCCGGCACGGCCACCTGGGCCGTGGAGGAGCGGTTGGGGGCCTCGATCAGCGCATAGGTCAGCGCACCCAGCGACAGCGCGCCCAGCGCGGCGCCGAGCACGTCGAACGAGCCGCGCGCCGTGGGGTCCCGGGACTCCGGCACCCACCGCAGCGCGATCGGCACGCAGAGCGCGGCCAGCGGCACATTGAGCCAGAACACCCAGCGCCAGCCGGGCCCGTCCACCAGCCAGCCGCCCAGGAACGGGCCGATCGCCGCCCCCACCCCGCCGAACCCGGACCAGGCGCCGACCGCCCGCGCCCGGTCGTCCGGGTGGAAGGTGGACTGGATCAGCGCCAGCGAGCCGGGGGTGAGCAGCGCCCCGCCGATGCCCTGGAAGGCGCGGGCGGCGATCAGCACGCCGGCATTGGGGGCCAGCCCGCACAGCAGCGAGGCCACCGCGAACCACACCACGCCGACCACGAAGACCCGTCGGCGGCCGAGGCGGTCCCCCAGCGCCCCGCCCAGCAGGATCAGCCCGGCCAGGGTGAGCATGTAGGCGTTCACGGTCCACTGGAGCACCGCCAGGTCGGCCCCCAGGTCGGCGCCGATCCGGGGCAGCGCCACATTGACCACCGTGCTGTCCAGCAGCGCCATGCTGGAGCCGAGGATGGTGGTGAACAGGACCCAGCGCCCCACCGGCTGGCTGAGCCGGACCGCGCCGGGGGCCGCTGCCACGGAGTCCGTCATGCTCCGATCCTCCCGGCAGCCACCGCTCGCAGCCACCCGGCGGCGCAACCGGCCCGAGCCCTCGGCCGCCCCCAGTGCCCCGCGAACGCGTACGGCCCGAGCCCTCACCGCACCCAGTGCCCCGTTGAACGCGCACGGCCCGAACACCCGATCGCGCCGGGCGCCCTCGCGAAGACGCGTACGGCCCGGCACCCTCGGTCGAGGGTGCCGGGCCGGTGGCCGGTGGCCCATGGGGCCAGGCCGATGGCTCGTAGCCGGGCCGGTGGGGCCGGACCCCGCGGTCCGGCCGCGCCGCTACTTCAGCTTGGTGCCGGTGGAGCGCAGGTCGGCGCAGGCCTTGGTGACGCGCTCGGCCATGCTCTTCTCGGCCAGCTTGCCCCAGCTGCGCGGGTCGTAGGCCTTCTTGTTGCCGACCTCGCCGTCGACCTTCAGCACGCCGTCGTAGTTGGCGAACATGTGGGCCGCGACCGGGCGGGTGAAGGCGTACTGGGTGTCGGTGTCGAGGTTCATCTTCACCACGCCGTTCTCCAGCGCGGTGCGGATCTCCTCCTCGGTGGAGCCGGAGCCGCCGTGGAAGACGAAGTCGAACGGGTCGGCCTTGCCGTGCTTGGCGGCCACCCCGTCCTGGAGGTCGCGCAGCAGCTCGGGGCGGAGCACCACGTTGCCCGGCTTGTACACGCCGTGCACATTGCCGAAGGAGGCGGCCAGCAGGTAGCGGCCCTTCTCACCCAGGCCCAGGGCCTCCGCGGTGCGCTCGGCGTCGGCGACGGTGGTGTAGAGCTCGTCGTTGATCTCGTGCGAGACGCCGTCCTCCTCGCCACCGGTCGGGGTGATCTCGACCTCGAGAATGATCTTCGCCTTCACGGCCTCGGCCAGCAGCTCCTGCGCGATGGCGAGGTTGTCGTCCAGCTTCTCGGCCGAGCCATCCCACATGTGGGACTGGAACAGCGGGTTCTGGCCGGCGGCCACGCGCTCCTGGGAGATGGCCAGCAGCGGGCGGACGTAGCCGTCCAGCTTGTCCTTGGGGCAGTGGTCGGTGTGCAGGGCGATGTTGACCGGGTACTTCTTGGCGACCACGTGCGCGAACTCGGCCAGCGCCACCGCCCCCGAGACCATGTCCTTGCTGTACTGGCCGCCCAGGAACTCCGCGCCACCGGTGGAGATCTGGATGATGCCGTCGCTCTCTGCCTCTGCGAAGCCACGCAGGGCGGCGTGCAGCGTCTGGGTCGACGTCACGTTGATCGCCGGGTAGGCGAACTTGCCCGCCTTCGCCCGGTCGAGCATCTCGTTGTAGATCTCGGGGGATGCGATGGGCATCTGACCGCTCCTTGTGATGTGCGGGTTGCGTTCTGGGGCCCTGACCTAAGGGGCGAATCCTCGCCGTCGCCTATCCTCCCAGACTCCCCCGTTCGCGCCCTACAGTGCCTCGACAGCCACTCCAAAGGGTCTGGACGTTTCACGTGAAACGTCCAGACCCTTGAAGAAACCCCAGGTCAGAGCGGCACCTCAGGCCAGGGGCGAGAGGGTACGCGGCCCGTCCGGTGAGGACGGAGGCTGACTCAGGCCAGGTCCAGATCGGCCAGCGAGTAGGCCGTCACATAGCGCAGCCCGGCGCCCTCGATCGCCTGTGCGGCACCGCGGTCGACGATGGTGGCCACCGCGACGACCTCGGCGCCGGCCTCGCGAGCGGCCTCCACCGCGGTCAGCGGCGAACCGCCGGTGGTGGAGGTGTCCTCGACGACCAGCACCCGGCGGCCCTTGATGTCCGGACCCTCGATACGGCGCTGCATCCCGTGGGTCTTCTGCGCCTTGCGGACCACGAAGGCGTCCAGCTTCCGGCCACGCGCCGCGGCGGCGTGCAGCATCGAGGCGGCCACCGGGTCGGCGCCCAGCGTCAGACCGCCCACCGCGTCGTACTCCAGGTCCGCGGTGGCGTCCAGCATGACCTGCCCGACCAGCGGCGCGGCCTCGGCGTCCAGGGTGATCCGCCGCAGGTCGATGTAGTAGTCGGCCTCCAGCCCGGAGGAGAGGGTCACCTTGCCGTGGACCACGGCCTTGTCCTTGATCTGCTGCTGCAGGGCGTCACGCGCGTCGCTCATGCCGATGAGCCTAGTCGAGGGTGCGCCAGTGCCAGGTCGTGGAGATCTCCAGCGGGTCGATCGGGGTGACCAGGCGCGGCAGCGTGTTCAGCCCGTTGGGCGGTCCGGACTGCGGCTCCACGCACACCGCCTCCGGCTGCATGTCGTAGACCACCACCCATTCGCTGCGACTGGTGATCTTCAGCTCCAGCTCGCCGGGCCAGGTGAGGGTGACATCCACACCGTCCGGCATGCCGAAGCAGTCGTCCCACGGCCCGGGGAGCGGGTCGATCCGGCGACCGGTGGGGAGGTGGTCCTCCCCTCGCTCCTCCTGCCAGTCCGCCGAGAAGTCGATCCGTACGTCGCTCCCGCCCCGGCCCAGATTGCGCAGGAACCACGGGTGCCAGCCGGCCTGCGCGGGGAAGGAGTCGCCGACGGTCTCCACGCCCATGCTCAGGGTCAGCGCGTCGGGGGTCAGCTCGAAGACCTGGGTGACCCGGCCCGGGTACGGCCAGGGCTCGGCCAGGTCGTAGGTGAAGGAGGCGGTGTCGGCCTCGGCCTGCGCGATGCGCCAGGCGGTGTCCCGGCCGGTCCCGTGGATGGCGTGCGGGGGGTGGTTGATCGGCAGCTGATGGCGTTCCGCGCCGTTCCGGAACATGCCGAGTGCCACCCGACCGCACCAGGGCACCATCGGGAACGAACCGAACGAGGCGCCCTGCCGCAGAAGTTCCGTACCGCCGACGCGCAGGGAGCCGATACGGCAGCCGTTGTCCGGCAGTACGGTCAGTTCGGCATCACCGGCGCTCAGCCGAACACGCCGGGCGCCCTTCGGGTCAGTGGTCACGGTGTCATCAGTGGTCACGCCACCGACCCTATGCGCCGCGAGAGGGCGAACGCCGCACCCACGCCCGCCGATACGCCACCGGCCCCGCCACCGGCGGGCTGCCTCGTCAGCGGCGGGCTGCCTCGTCAGCGGCGGCGGCGCGCCAGCCTGCGGCCCACCACCACGGCGGAGGCCAGCACCACGGCGGCGGCCGGTGCGGCCCACCGCAGTGCGGCGGCGGCCGGTGCCGCCTCCGGCACCGGGACCGGGGCGTACCGGCCGCGCGGCGGCGCGTGGTCGACCTCCTCGGTACTGCGGCCGATCATGGTGCGCCGGGCGTGCGCGGCCTCGGCAGGGGGCTCGTCCCCGATGTCCAAGGGGTCCACGCCGTCGATACCGCCACCGCCCATACCGCTCCCGTCGATGCCCTCACTGCCCTCAGGGCCCTTGGCAGCCTCGAGGTCGTCACTGCGCGGGTCCAGGGAGGGCGGTGGGACCTCGGTCTCGAACACCGAGGGGGTACGCGGCCCGCCACCGGCCGCCTCACCATCCCCACCGTCCGCGCCGTTCCCACCGCTCTCGCCGGCCTCGGGCGCGCCATCCGACTCCGGATGCTGCGCCGGGCCCTCGCCACCGTCCTGCACCGCGTCCTCCGCCGCGTCCGCGTGCTCCATGAGCCCCTCGCCGCCCGGGGCTCCCTCGACACCGCCGGTTCCCTGGGCACCGCTCTCGGCCGGGGGCTGCTGCGGGGGCACCTCCGCCGCCTCGGCCTGCTCAAGTCCGGAGGACAGCGCGGCGCCGAACCGGTCCAGCAGCCGCCGGGCGACCGGGTCCGTCACCTCCGGCTCGAACTCCGCCAGCCGTCCCTCGCTGCGCACCGTGCCGGAGCAGTGCAGCCGGGTCCCACCGGCCTCGGTCGTCGGGGTGAGGGTCAGGGCCAGCTTCACGGTGCCCTCACCGCGCACCTCCGTCCCCTCCGCCTCGGCCTCGAACGTGCCCGCGCGCTCGGTGATCCGCAGGGTGCCGCGGTAGGTGATCGTGTGGCCGCCGACCCGAAGCCGCAGCCGCCCGACGATCGGGCCGATGTCATGGCCTCCGGCGAGGACGGCCGCCTGCTCGGCGTCGTGCGGGGCGGTCCGGTCCGCGGCCGGGTCCGCGTCCTGCTGGAGACCCGGGATGCTGCGGGCGATACGGGCCGGGTCGGAAAGGGCTCGCCGCACGGTGTCGACGGGGAACGGAACGAACACCTCATGCTCCATGTCGACCGAGCCTACCCACCGGGACCCGGCTCAGCGCCGCTCGCGCGCAACTTTCGCGCGCCGCGCCGGCCCCCCGGCCGCAGGACGCCCCGGATGGCCCTTCCCGAGCCGCCGATCCCGGCCGGACCGGGCACCCTCACCCCCCTCGGTCGCATCTGCCGTATCGGTGCCATCGGCCGCATCGGTGGTCTGGACCGCATCAGTGGTCTGGGCCGCTCCCGAGTCGCGCCGGTTCCCCCGTTCAGCTCGTGTCGATCGATCCTCCTTCCGTCCGGCTCGGCGAGCCCGTCAGGCCGTGTAGCGCGGGTGTATCAACGTGGAGACGGGCGCTCCGGGGAGGCGGTGCCGTGCCGCCTCCCGGGACCCGTGGCGCAGCCCCTCCCCGGTGAGCGAGTGCAGTGGCGGCGCGTGCTCGGAGATCCCGAGCCCGGGCCGGGTGCCGGCGGCCAGCAGGAACCCCCAGTCGCAGGCTGTCGACCCGTGGCCCACCCGGCCGGGGTGGGGAACCCGGTACGGAGCCGTATGCAGGCCGACCGAGCGCACCGTGGCATCGACCGTCCAGAAGTTCCGCGGTCGGTCGCAGACCGGTCCGGCGTGCAGCACCAGGCGGGCGTCCGGGGTCATGACCTGGCGTATCAGCCCGTAGAACTCCTGCGCGTAGAGCTTGGGTCCGGCGGCCTCGGCCGGGTCGGGCAGATCGGCGATCACCACGTCGAAGGGCTCGCTCCGCCGCCCGTCGCCGCGCAGCCAGGCAAACGCGTCCCCGATCACCAGCCGCACCCGGCGGTCGGCCAGTGAGCGCGCGTTGAGCGCGGTCAGGCCGGGGTCGCCGCGCCCCAGCCGCACCACCTCCGGATCCAGTTCCACCACCGTCACCGACTCGACGCCCGGGTACCGCAGCACCTCACGCGCCGCGAGACCGTCGCCCCCGCCCAGCACCAGCACCCGCCGGTGCGGGCCCGCCATCGCGGGGTGGACCAGCGCCTCGTGGTAGCGGGCCTCCTCGTCGGAGCTCATGCGCAACCGCCCGTCCAGGTACATCCGCAGCGGAGCGCCGGCCCGCCCGCTGCCGGTCAGCACGATCTCCTGCACCTCGCCGCGGACCGCGACGCGCACCTCCGGTCCGTACATGGCCTGCCGCGCTGCACGCTCGAAGGTGCCGGTCAGCGCGGCCCCCGCGGCCAGCAGGCACAGCACCGCCACATTGGCGCCAAGCAGCGCCCAGCGGGTCCGGACACCCAGGTCGCGGCGGAACAGCCAGAGCACCAGCACCCCTCCGGCGACCGTGTTGACCGCGCCGGTGAGCAGCGCGCCGGTCAGCTGTCCGAAGGCCGGCAGCAGCAGGAAGGGGAAGGCCAGACCGCCGACGAGCGCGCCCACGTAGTCGGCCGCGAACAGATCCGCGACCGCGCCGCCCGCGTCCTGCCGCCGCACCCGCTGGATCAGGGTCATCAGCAAGGGCACCTCGGCGCCCATCAGCACCCCGATGGCGAGCGAGAAGCCGACCAGCGCCACATGGGACCGGCCGAGCCAGGCGTAGCAGGCGTAGAGCGCCATCGCGGAACCGCCGCCGACCACCGCGAGGACCGCCTCCACCACCGCGAAGGACACCGCGGCATGGCAGCGCGGCCGCTTGGCGAGCAGCGAGCCGATGCCCATCGCGAAGACCATCATCGACAGCACCACGGAGGCCTGGGTGACCGGATCCCCGGTCAGATAGGTTGCCAGTGCGACGAGTTCCAGCTCGTAGACCAGGCCGCAGGCGGCGCAGACGAAGACGGCGACCAGCACCAGGAAGCGGCCCAGCCCGGGGGGCACGGGCAGCCGGACCGGGCGCTCCGGCTCCGACCTGGAGCGGGCGCCTGGTGCGGTGGGGACGGTCGAATCGATCACGCAACCAACGCTACGTTACGATTCCACCACACAGCGTCACTCACATGGGTGCAATCCCGAGACCTCCGGGCGCGTTGGGTTCCCACACCCCGCACCGAGGGCTAGGGGCGGCCACCGCCTGGCGGGCAGCCGCCCCCGCCGCCACCGGGGCAGACCGCGGGCGCACGGCTCACATCACCGCCGCCCGACCCCTCTCACCGCCGACCGACTCCGCCGCCACCGGCACAGGACGCGGGCGCGCGGCCCGCATCACCGTCGGCCGACCCCGCCGCCACCAGGGCAGACCGCGGGCACGCGGCTCATATCACCGCCGTGACCCGGGCGCCCACCCGTGTGCGGGTGGCCACCAACTGCCCCTCCTGCGGGTAGGCATGCCAGGTCCGCCACGCCACATGCCCCTCGTGGCGCTGCGCGAGCATCGCGGTGAAGGCGTACGGACTGCCCGGGAAGGTACCCGCGAGGCCGTGGGGATGGTCCGCCACCAGCGCCAGGAGATCCTGGGCGCGACCGGCGAACGAACCGCGGGAGAGCGTCTCCACGCGTGCCGCGAACTCGTACTCCCGGCCTCCGGCCAGGGTGGACACCCCCAGCGGCAGCGGAGTGCTGCTCCCGGGCATACAGGCGACGGTTTCCGAGCAGACGCCCTCGGCGCCGCGCAGGATGACTTGGTGCGAGGCCCCGAGCAGCCTCAACTGTACGGAAATGTCGTCGAGTTGGAGATCGAGAACGGCCAGGGCGGGGAGCGGCTCCCGGCCCAGGCACCAGGCGAGGTCGGCAGCGCGGGTATCGATGTAGGCCGTCTTCAGGGTTGTGAGCATGAATCGGCTCCGCAAGCACGCAGTAAGGGAGGTCGGCCGGACCGCTCTCTGGAATGGGCCAGAGGCGTCGGGGGTATGCCGGCTCACGCCTACGTGGGGTCCGTAGGGTCCGTGAATACGGAATCATGAAATGCGCGGCGGCACATCGTTTTTACCCATGTTCGCCAGGTTTCCGTCCCCTAGTGCGTACATCTGTTCAATTGTTCACGGTGTGTGCGACCGGGCGCGGGGCGCGGACCGGCGCCGAGGCGGCCCGCCGCACGCCCCGCGGACGCCACGGCCGGCCGCGCCCTCACCCACCGCACGGCCGGCCCCCACTCCCCCGGCCCAGTCCCCCGACCACCACTCAGCCGGCTCCGGAACCACCACTCAGCTGCTGCCGCCGCCGCAGGACGACCCACCGCCACCACACGACGACCCGCCACCACACGACGACCCGCCGCCGCACGAGGAACCCCCGCCGCAGGAGTAACCGTCGCCGGAGGACGAACCGCCGTCGCCACCCGCCCACCAGC
>NZ_SRID01000016.1 GCF_004684805.1 Streptomyces palmae | reverse complement strand
CGCGGAGATGGGTATAAGAGCCAGGGCCACCGCCGGACCCGGGTACGGCGCCGCCGGCGCGCCGGCCGCCTGGTACTCCCGGGCCCGGCCCAGTACGAACACGTCCGGCGCTCGGTCCAGCACGCCGCCCGAGGGGTCGTCCGAGCCGTCCTTGCGCACCAGGTCCCGTTCCGGCCGCAGTACGTCCCGCACCACCAGCGCCACCAGGTACAGGGTGGCCAGCACGTGCACGGCGATGGCCAGCTGGTAGCCCTCCGGGGGCAGCCCGCGGTGGGCGTCACCGCTGCTGTTGTACGCCAGGTGCATCCAGACGGCGACGTAGTAGACCACTTCGGCGGACTGCCAGATCAGGAAGTCGCGCCAGCGGGGGCGGGCCAGGGCGGCCAGCGGCACCAGCCAGAGCACGTACTGCGGCGAGTACACCTTGTTGGTGAGCACGAACGCGGCGACCACCAGGAAGGCCAGCTGGGACAGGCGGGGGCGGCGCGGGGCGCACAGGGCGAGCGCGGCGATCCCGGCGCAGGCCAGGGCCAGCAGCACGGCGACGTAGGTGTTGGCGTCCTCGATCGGGTCGCCGGTGCGCTGGGAGATGATCAGCCACACCGAGCCGAGGTCCACCGGGCGTTCCTGGCTGAAGGTGTAGAACTTCGCCCAGCCCTCGCGCAGGTGCAGCCCGCCGCCGGTGGTGAACATCACCGGGACGTTCACCAGCAGCCAGGCGCCCGCCGCTCCGACCGCCGCGGTGGCGAAGTCCCGCAGCCGCCCGGCCCGCAGGCACAGCAGGAACAGCGGGATGAGCAGCAGCAGCGGGTAGAACTTGGCGGCGGTGGCCAGGCCGATCAGGATCCCGGCGGGCAGTGGGCGGTGGCGTGACCACAGCAGCAGGCCGGCCGAGGCGAGGGCCGCGGCGAACAGGTCCCAGTTGATGGTCGCGGTGAGCGCGAACGCCGGTGCGAGGGCGACCAGCATGCCGTCCCAGGGGCGGTTGCGGTGGATGCGCACCGTGCAGTAGGCCAGGGCGGCGGCGCAGACCATCAGCATGCCCGAGTTGACCAACCAGTAGGTCTGGGAGCGGTGCTCGATGCCGCCGCCGGGCGTCATCCAGGAGGCGACCTCCATGAAGAGCCCGGTGAGCACCGGATACTCCAAATACCCTATGCCGCCCGAGTCCTTGTCCGGGATGCGGTCGAAGTACGGGACGAGGCCGTCGGCGAAGCCCCGGCTGCCGTACAGGTGCGGGATGTCGGAGTAGCAGGCGTGGACGTACTGGCTGCCGGACCCCTGGAACCAGGCGCCGTTGTAGCAGGACACCTTCTGGGCCATGCCGAGCGCGAACATCACGATGGCCGCCAGGACCACCACCCGCACCGGCGTCCACCAGCTCGTCCCGGACAGCGCGCGACGGCCCATCGGCCCACCGATCACCTCGCTGCCGGCCGCCGCGACCTCGTCCTCGACGGTCGGCCGCACCGGCAGGTCATCGTCGTCCGAGCTCCTCATGCGGGCCATCCTGCCGTACCCGCCGCCGCGGGGGGCCCGGAGGCGCCCGACACGGCGGGGCGGGCGGCCGGCCGGAGGAACGGCCGCGGCCACGCGGAGCGGGGTGCGCTCCGCGTGGCCGCGGGTGGTGCTGGGGCGGGGGTAGAAGCTAGTCCGGTGGTCCGCCGAAGAAGGCGCCCGAATCGCCGTCCGTCGGGTCGGTGGTGGGCGACGTGGGTTTGCCGCCGGGCCCGCCTGGTCGTCCGCCGGGGCCACCGTTCCCGTTGTCGCCGCACAGCGGGTCGAGCGGGCCGCAGCTGTCGGTGGGCGAGGGGTCCTCCGTCGGCTTCTTGGTGGTCGGGTCCTCGGTCGGCTCCTTGGACGGCTCCTCGGAGGGCTCCTCGGTGGACGGGCTCTGGGTCGGCGCCTGGGTGGTCGGATCCGGGCTGGCGCCGTCACCGTAGATCTTGTCGCCGATCGGGCCCGGCTCCGGGAACTGCTTCACCGGGACGCCGTCCATGGCCTCACGCATGTAGTCGGCCCAGATCTCGGACGGGAACGAGGCACCGTGGATCTTGTCCTGGCCGCCCACGCCGTACATCGGCAGGAAGCTCTGGACCTCGGCCTGGTCGTCCATCCGCCACATGCCGATCGCGGTGGACAGCTGCGGGGTGTAGCCGGCGAACCAGGCGGACTTGTTGTCGTCGGTGGTGCCGGTCTTGCCCGCCGCCGGGCGGCCGATCCGGGCGTTCTTGCCGGTGCCGTTCTCCACCACCGACTGCAGCACGTCGGTGACGTTGTCCGCGACGTTGGTGTCGAAGGCCTGCTCCTCCTTCTTCACCTCGTCGTGGCTCCAGGTCTCCACGCCGTTGTGCTCGATGGTCTCCACCGAGTACGGGTCCACCTGCTGGCCGCGGGCCGCGAAGGTGGCGTAGGCGTTGGCCAGGTTGATGGCGCTGGGGGCCGAGGTGCCCAGGGAGAAGGTCGGGGTCAGCGAGGTGAACTCCTTCTCGTCCATGCCGGCGTCCTTGGCCGCCTGCCTGACCTTGTCGACGCCCACGTCCATGCCCAGCTGCATATAGGCCGTGTTGACCGAGTGCTCCATGGCCGTGCGCAGGTCGACGGGTCCGTACTCCCCGTTGTCATCGTTGGCCTGGTGCCACTCCCGGCCCTTCTCGTCGTGCCAGACGGTCTTGTCGTAGTTGAGCAGGGTCACCTTGTTGTCGCCGTTGTAGACGCTGGTCGGTGAGACCTTGGTGCGCGCGGAGAGCGGCTGCTCGGGGCCGAGCTTGGGGTCCCTGACCCCGTCCCGCATCGCGGCGGCCAGCACGAAGGGCTTGAAGGTCGAGCCCACCTGGGCACCGGTGTAGATGGCGTTGCTGTGCCAGTGTTCCAGGGCGTTCTTGCCGCCGTAGATCGCGACGATCTTGCCGGTGCCGGGCTCCACCGAGGCGCCACCGAACTGGACGTACTTGTCCGTCCTGGGCCGCAGCTTGGGGTTGATGTTCTCCTTGGAGACCTTCTCCACGGCGGTCTTGAGCTTGTTGACCTTGTCGCGCTCGAAGGTGGTGTGGATCTGGTAGCCGCCCTTGTCCAGCTGAGCCTTGCTGATGTTGGTGTGCTCGATGATGTACTGGTCGGCGAGGTCGGTGAGGTAGCCGATCTGGCCGCCCTTGTTGGTCGCCGGCCGCGGCGGCTCGGGGCGCGGGAAGCCCTTGTCCACCCACTTGGCGCGGTCGGCCTCGGTCATGTGGCCGGTCTCGACCTCGCGCTTGAGGATCCACTTCCAGCGGTTGGTGGCCCGCTCGGTGTTGAGCTTCTTGGTCGCGATCCTGCCGATGCCGCCGGCCGGGTCGTAGAGGTTGGGGCCGTTGAGCGTCGCGGCCAGGAAGGCGCTCTCGCTGGGGTTCAGCTCCTCGCTGTCCTTGCCGTAGTACGCGCGGGAGGCGGCCTGGATGCCGTAGGCGCCGCGCCCGTAGAACGCGGTGTTCAGATAGCCGGCCAGGATGTCGTCCTTGTCCTGGGTCCAGCCGACCTTGACCGAGATGAAGAGCTCGGTGACCTTGCGCTTGAGGGTCTGCTCCTGGCCCAGGTAGGTGTTCTTCACATACTGCTGGGTGATGGTCGAGCCACTCTGGGTGGCACCGCCCTTGGCCATGTTGACCACCGCGCGGGCGATACCCATCGGGTCGACGCCGGAGTCGCTGTAGAAGCTGGCGTTCTCCGCGGCGATCACCGCGCTCTGCATGGACTTGGGAATCTTGCTGAGCGGCACGATCTGGCGGTTGTAGTCACCGCCACCGGAGACCACCATCTGCCGGCCGTCCGCCCAGTAGTAGACGTTCTTCTGCGACTCGGCCGCCGCCGCCGGGTCGGGCACCTGCACCAGCATCAGGCCGATGCCCGCCGCGGCGACCAGCAGTCCCACGAAGGACAGGAAGGTGCCGGTGACCAGCTTCCAGGACGGCACCCAGCGCTTGAAGCCCGTCTTGCCCCGGCGCGGGTAGTCGATGAAGCGCTTCTTGCCCGGCGGGCGGTTCTTGCCGCCGCGCCCGCGCCGCCCGCCTTCCGGGGCGCCGGAGGCATGGCCGGCACCGGCCGGGTCCGCCGCCCTGCGGCGGCCACCGCGCTGGGCGGCGCGCCGGGCCTCGGCCCGGCCGCCATGCGGACGTGCCGCCTCACCGGGCGGTTCGGCCTGGGCCCCCTGGCCACTGGGCGGCGGTGCTGCGCGGTGGCCCGATGACTGCTGGGCAGCGCGACGGGCCGCTGCTCGTCCGCCGCCTTGCGGCTGCGGCGGCTTGCGACGGTGCTCGCTCATGGAACGACTACTCCTCGGGCAGGCTCAATCGCCTGGAAGCGGCAGGTGGCATGCGGTCCCCCCGATGTGCGCGCCGACCGACTGGCCGCGTTCGGGCGCACTGCATCCACGACGGAGACGCCCAGTGGCGTCGCGCGGTTCCCAGTGGTCTGCATGGCGAACAGAGTACGCACGGTCAAAACGCGCCCACCGACCATCTTCACTCCAAACCGCACAGGTTGACTTCAACGAATCCCTGATGTGACGCCGTTCACCATGGCCCCTCTTGTACCAGAGGGTGGGCCGCTCTATCGTCGGGATGTATCGAGGCGATACATCAGCTCGCCATAAGGAACACGGACAGCGGGGAGGCGGAGGATGACCAGGCGTTCCGGAATCCTGGAGTTCGCCGTCCTCGGACTGCTGCGCGAGTCCCCCATGCACGGCTATGAGCTGCGGAAACGTCTGAACACCTCGCTCGGCGTCTTCCGTGCTTTCAGCTACGGCAGCCTCTACCCCTGCCTCAAGGCGCTGGTCGCGAACGGCTGGCTGGTCGAGGAGCCGGGGAGTGCGCCGGAGGACGCGCGAGCGGCTACGCTGGCCGGCCGCCGGGCGAAGATCGTCTACCGGCTGACCGCGCAGGGCAAGGAGCGTTTCGAGGAACTGCTCGCCCACACCGGCCCGGAGGCGTGGGAGGACGAGCACTTCGGTGTTCGCTTCGCCTTCTTCGGCCAGACCTCGCGCGAGGTGCGGGTGCGGGTGCTCGAGGGGCGGCGCAGCCGCCTGGAGGAGCGCCTGGAGAAGATGCGCGCCTCCTTGGCCCGCAGCCGGGAGCGGCTCGACAGCTACACCCTCGAGCTGCAGCGGCATGGCGTGGAGTCAGTGGAGCGCGAGGTCCGCTGGCTGAACGAGCTGATCGAGAGCGAGCGGGCCGGGCGCGACCAGCGCAGCGGGCCCGCCGCACCGGAGACCCCTCGGCCCGCGGCCGGGAGACGGGACCGGTCCGAAGAGACGGGCGGTCTGCCCCGGCGCCGGGGTACGACCCGGCCGGGCTCGACCGATGACACCGCCAAGTGAGCCTCTGCACCCCCGCAGGGCTTCGACACACACACAGGGAGCAACCGGAATGGGTTCGGTTCGCGTAGCCATTGTCGGCGTGGGCAACTGCGCCGCGTCGCTCGTGCAGGGCGTCGAGTACTACAAGGACGCCGACCCGAACAGCCGCGTGCCGGGTCTGATGCACGTGCAGTTCGGCGACTACCACGTCCGCGACGTGGAGTTCGTGGCCGCCTTCGACGTGGACGCGAAGAAGGTCGGCCTCGACCTCGCGGACGCGATCGGTGCCAGCGAGAACAACACCATCAAGATCACGGATGTGCCGGCCACCGGCGTCACCGTGCAGCGCGGCCACACGCTCGACGGTCTGGGCAAGTACTACCTCCAGACCATCGAGGAGTCCGCCGAGGCCCCTGTCGACGTGGTCCAGGTCCTCAAGGACAAGCAGGTCGACGTGCTCGTCTGCTACCTGCCGGTCGGCTCCGAGACCGCGGCGAAGTTCTACGCCCAGTGCGCCATCGACGCCAAGGTCGCCTTCGTCAACGCGCTGCCGGTCTTCATCGCCGGCACCAAGGAGTGGGCGGACAAGTTCACCGAGGCCGGTGTGCCGATCGTCGGTGACGACATCAAGTCGCAGGTCGGCGCCACCATCACGCACCGTGTGATGGCCAAGCTGTTCGAGGACCGGGGTGTCATCCTCGAGCGCACCATGCAGCTGAACGTCGGCGGCAACATGGACTTCAAGAACATGCTCGAGCGCGAGCGCCTGGAGTCCAAGAAGATCTCCAAGACGCAGGCCGTCACCTCCCAGATCCCGGACCGCGACCTGGGCGAGAAGAACGTCCACATCGGCCCGTCCGACTACGTGGCCTGGCTGGACGACCGCAAGTGGGCCTACGTCCGCCTGGAGGGCCGTGCGTTCGGCGACGTCCCGCTGAACCTGGAGTACAAGCTCGAGGTCTGGGACTCCCCGAACTCCGCGGGTGTCATCATCGACGCGCTGCGCGCCGCGAAGATCGCCAAGGACCGGGGCATCGGTGGCCCGATCCTCTCCGCGTCCTCGTACTTCATGAAGTCCCCGCCGGTGCAGTACTTCGACGACGAGGCCCGGGAGAACGTCGAGAAGTTCATCAAGGGCGAGGTCGAGCGCTGACCACGCCGCCGGTGGCGGAACACCGCCGCTGATCTCAGGCCCCCGGGTTGCTCCCGGGGGCCTGCGGTGTGTGTGAGGCTGAGCGCCATGCCCGTCGTACGTGATCTGCGCGTGCTGCTCCGGCTCCGCGACTTCCGCCGCCTGCTCGCCGTCCGGCTGCTCTCCCAACTGGCCGACGGCGTCTACCAGGCCGCCCTCGCCGCCTATGTGGTGTTCTCCCCGGAGAAGGAGACCTCCGCCGCGGCGATCGCCTCCGCGATGGCCGTGCTGCTCCTTCCCTACTCGCTCCTCGGGCCGTTCGCGGGCGTGCTGCTGGACCGCTGGCGCCGCCGGCAGGTGCTGCTCTTCGGCAACGTGCTGCGCGCCGGACTCGCCGCGGGCACCGCGGTGCTGATCCTGGCTCAGGTCTCCGACTGGCTCTTCTACGTCTCGGCGCTCTCGGTCACCGCCGTCAACCGCTTCGTCCTGGCCGGCCTGTCGGCCGCGCTGCCCCGAGTGGTCGACGGCCCCACACGACTGGTGATGGCCAACTCGCTCTCCCCGACCGCGGGGACCCTGGCGGCCACCGCCGGGGCCGGGGCCGCCTTCCTGGTGCGCCTGGTGGTGCCCGGTGGCGGGCTGTCCACCGACGCGCTGGTGGTGCTGCTCGGTGCGGCGATCTACCTGGCCGCCGGGCTCTCGGCCCTGCTGATGCCCGCGGACCTGCTGGGCCCCGACCCGAAGTGGCTCCAGCCGCGGCTGCGCACCGCCCTGCTCAGCACCGTACGAGGGCTCGCCGACGGGCTGCGCCATCTGGCCGCCCGCCGACCCGCGGCCCGGGTGCTGGCCGCGATGGGGCTGATGCGCTTCTGCTATGGCGCGCTCACCGTGATACTCCTGATGCTCTGCCGGTACGCCTGGGCCGACGCCGGATCCGACGGGCTGGCGCTGCTGGGGCTCGCGGTGGCCGTCTCGGGCGCCGGCTTCTTCGCCGCGGCGGTGGTGACGCCCTGGGCGGTGGGCCGGCTGGGGACCTCCGGCTGGATCGTGCTGTGCGCGGCCGGATCGGCCGTCCTGGTGCCCGGTCTGGGGCTGCCGTTCCAACCGGCTCCGATGCTGGTGGCCGCGTTCGTGCTGGGGCTGGCCACCCAGGGTGCGAAGATCGCCACGGACACCGTCGTCCAGGGCGCGATCGACGACGACTTCCGGGGCCGGATCTTCTCCCTCTACGACGTGCTGTTCAACGTCGCCTTCGTGGGCGCGGCGGGGGTGGCCGCCTCGATACTGCCGCGGGACGGCCGCTCGGTGGCGCTGGTGCTGCTGGTGTCGGTGATCTACGCCCTGGTCGCGGTCGGGATGGCGCGGTACCGCTACCGGCCGGTCCGGCCCGGGCTCTGAGGGCCCCCGATCGTCCGTTTCACGTGAAACACCGCCCCGCGGGACCGGAGCGGTGTTTCACGTGAAACGAGGGGGACTGCCTCAGCCCTGCGGCTGCTGCGCCCACCACTGCTTGAGGGCGGCCACCGCGGCGTCCCGCTCCATCGGCCCGTGCTCCAGCCGGAGCTCCAGCAGATGCTTGTACGCCTTGCCGACCTGCGGGCCCGGCGGCATCCCGAGGATCTCCATGATCTCGTTGCCGTCCAGGTCCGGCCGGATCGCGTCCAGCTCCTCCTGCTCCTGAAGCCGCGCGATGCGCTCCTCCAGCCCGTCGTAGGCCCGGGACAACGCCGTCGCCTTGCGCTTGTTGCGGGTGGTGCAGTCCGAGCGGGTCAGCTTGTGCAGCCGGCCCAGCAGCGGCCCCGCGTCCCGTACGTACCGCCGCACGGCCGAGTCGGTCCACTCCCCGGTGCCGTACCCGTGGAACCGCAGGTGCAGCTCGACCAGCCGGGCCACGTCCTTGACCAGCTCGTTGGAGTACTTGAGCTTCATCATCCGGAACTTGGTCATCTTCGCGCCCACCACCTCGTGGTGGTGGAAGGAGACCCGGCCGTCCTTCTCGAACCTGCGGGTCTTGGGCTTCCCGATGTCATGCAGCAGCGCGGCCAGCCGCAGCACCAGGTCGGGGCCCTCCTCCTCCAGGTCGATGGCCTGCTCCAGCACGGTCAGCGTGTGCTCGTACACGTCCTTGTGCCGGTGGTGCTCATCGCGCTCCAGCCGCAGCGCCGGGAGCTCCGGCAGCACCCTGGCCGCCAGCCCGGTGTCGACCAGCAGCCGCAGGCCCTTGCGGGGGTGCGCCGACAGGACCAGCTTGTTGAACTCGTCGCGCACCCGCTCCGCCGAGACGATGTCCAGCCGGTCGGCCATCTCGGTCATCGCGGCGACCACCTCGGGCGCCACCTCGAAGTCGAGCTGTGCGGCGAAGCGCGCGGCCCGCATCATCCGCAGCGGGTCGTCGGAGAAGGACTCCTCCGGCGTGCCCGGGGTGCGCAGCACCCGGGCGGCGAGGTCCTCCAGCCCGTTGTGCGGGTCGATGAACTCCTTCTCCGGCAGCGCCACCGCCATCGCGTTCACCGTGAAGTCCCGGCGCACCAGATCCTGCTCGATCGAGTCGCCGTAGGACACCTCGGGCTTCCGCGAGGTGCGGTCGTACGCTTCCGACCGATAAGTCGTGATCTCAATCTGATAGTCCTGGACCGCGGCATTGCCACCGGACGACTTCTTGCGGCAGCCGACCGTGCCGAACGCGATCCCCACGTCCCACACCGCGTCGGCCCAGGGGCGCACGATCTTCAGTACGTCCTCGGGGCGGGCGTCGGTGGTGAAGTCCAGGTCATTGCCGAGCCGGCCGAGCAGCGCGTCCCGTACCGAGCCGCCGACCAGGGCAAGGGTGAACCCGGCCTGCTGGAACCGGCGGGCGAGATCATCGGCGACGGGGGACACCCGCAGCAGCTCACTCACGGCCAGGCGCTGCGCCTGACTGAGTTCGCTGGTCGGCTGCGGGGTGAGGCTGTCATTGTTGGCATTCGGCACAACAGAACAGGGTACGTGGCCCAGCGCCCCGAAGCCTCCCGGTTCTCCCCGGGTCGGGATCACCCCGGGAATCCGACCGCCGGACCACGGCTGCGATCTTGCGGGCCACACCGCGGCGCCGCGCCCCCGCGAGCATCGTTACCATGCGTGGACACGCACACTACGACGACCACTGACGACGACGAGGGACGGGCGAGCACGTGGCCGAGGCGGCAGAGTTCCAGGGCACACCTTCCGCTCCCGCCCGCCGGTGGTTCAAACGCGCCGCGGCGCTGCTCACCGGGGTACCGCTGCTCGCGGGTCTGGTCCAGCTGCCGGCGGCCTCCGACGCCCAGGCGCAGAGCGCGCCCACCGGCTCGCGCACCGTCGATGTGGCGATCAAGAGTCTGACCCCCACCACCCCGTCCGGCGACGACACGCTGACCGTGACCGGCACCGTCACCAACGCCGGGCGCTCCCCGGTCACCGACGCCCAGGTCGAACTGCGGCTCGGCCCGCCGATGAACAGCCGCACGGCCATCGAGGACGCGGCCCGCCGCAAGGGCTACGCGCCGAACCTGGACGGCCGCCGGATAGACGCCCGGTACAGCGAGAAGGTCGGCCGGCTCCCGGCCGGCGGCAGCCGCGACTTCACCCTCTCCATCCCGGTCGAGCGGCTGGGCCTCACCAGCCCGGGGGCCTACCAGATCGCCGTCGCGCTGGGCGGCCAGACGGCCGACCGGCCCTGGCCGCAGGTGCTGGGCATCGAGCGGACCTTCCTGCCCTGGCAGCCCTCCGGGGCCCCGAAGAAGACCCGGCTCGCCTTCCTGTGGCCGCTCATAGCGCCCACCCATGTCACCTCGCGCACCCTCTCCGACGAATCGCAGACCCCGGTCTTCCGGGACGACAGGCTCAAGGACGAGCTCGGCCCCGGCGGTCGGCTCCAGCAGATGGTCGCCCTCGGCAAGGACCTCCCGATCACCTGGGTGATCGACCCGGACCTGCTGGCCACCGCGGACGCCATGACCCGGGACTACGAGGTCGAGGACGGCGAGGACACCAGGCCGGGGAAGGGCCAGGCGATCGCCGAGCAGTGGCTGGGCGACCTGGAGAAGGCCATCAAGGGCCACCAGGTGGTGGCCCTGCCGTTCGCCGACCCGGACCTGGCCTCGCTCGCCCACCGCGGCAAGAACGTCCCCGGCGCGCTCAGCCACCTCCAGACGGCCACCGAACTCGCCTCCAGCACGGTGGAGGGCATCCTCGGCATCAAGCCGCGCACCGACTTCGCCTGGCCGGTGGACGGGGCGATCGACTCCTCCATCGTGGACGTGGCCACCTCGGCCGGCGCCCACCATGTGATCGCCCGCAGCGACAGCCTCCAGGAGACCGGCGGCCTGCTGTACACCCCCAACGCCGCCCGGCAGATCGGCGGCGGCAACACCGCGGTGGTGGCCGACGCCCGGCTCTCCACGGCCTTCGCCGGCAACATGTCCCGGCCCGAGAGCCGCACCCTGGCCGTCCAGCGCTTCCTCGCCCAGAGCCAGATGCTCACCCAGCAGGCCCCGTCCAAGCAGCGCAGCATCCTGGTCGCGCCGCAGCGCATGCCCACCACCGCGCAGGCCAAGACCATGGCGGCGGCCCTGCGGGGCCTGTCCGACAACCGCTGGAGCCAGCCGCAGAACCTGGGGCAGGCCGCCGCCGCCCAGCCCGACCCGCTGGCCACCAAGCGGGTACCCAGCGGACGGGCCTACCCCAGCCGGCTGCGCGCCGGGGAGCTGCGCTACGCGGCCTTCGACAGGATCCGCAAGGACCAGCGGGCGCTCGACCTCTTCACGGACATCCTCACCGTGAAGGACCGGGTGGAGACCCCCTTCGGCAGCGCGATCCTGCGGGAGATGTCCACCGCCTGGCGAGGCAAGGCCCGCGGCGGCCTCGCCTTCCGCACCTCCGTCCACCGCGAGCTGCAGGGGCTCACCGAGAAGGTCCGGCTGATCCGCAAGTCCACGGTCACCCTCTCCGGCCGCAGCGCGACCATCCCGGTCACCGTGCAGAACGGCCTGCTCCAGCCCGTACAGGGCCTTCAGCTGCAACTGACCTCCTCGCAGGGCAACCGGCTCACCGTGGGCGATCCGCAGCCCATCCACGTCGAGGGCGGGCACAGCCAGTCCGTGAAGTTCGGCACCACGGCCTATGCCAACGGCCGGGTCCGGGTGACCGCCCAGCTGGTCACCGCCGACGGCCAGCCCTACGGCCAGGCGGTGTCCTTCGAGGTGAACGTCACCGAGGCCACCTCCGCGGTGATGCTGGTCATCGGCGGCGGGGTACTGCTGCTGGTCCTCGCCGGCGTCCGCATCTACCTTCAGCGCAAGCGGAACGCCCACCGTGACGAGGACAACAATCCGGGCGCCGAGAACGGCACGGACTCCACTCCCGTGGACGGGAACACGCCCCGAGACGAGGGAGAACAGGCCAAAGGCGACGACGCGCCGGACATCCTCGTACCCGAGCAGCAGAGTGACCCGGAGCCGGACACCGGTTCGCAAAGCGCTGAGCCATCCGGCTCAGGTGAGAAAGTGGAGCATTGAGCACTGGTGTGGCCGGACCGGCCGCGGACGATGAGGTGGGGTAGCGATGAACGCGCCGTACGACGGTGATCGCGGCCGTGGCCCGGGCGAGGACCCGGCAGGCCGGGTCCCGCCGCCCCATGCCACGCCCCCGGACGCCTATCCGGCCGAGCCGCACCAGCAGGACCCCTATCTCGGCGACCCCCGCCAGGCCTCCTACAGCCAGCTGCCGTATCCGCAGGACCCGTACTTCCAGGACCCGTACGTCACCGGCACCTACACGCCCTTCCCGTACCCGACGCAGGACCCCTACGCGTACGACCCGCTGACCGACCCCCGCTACGACCGGTCTGCGCACCAGGCCGCGCCGGGCTACCAGAACCAGGCGCCGCACTACGACCAGCCGCACACCTCGGCGCACAACCCCGAGACCCAGATGTGGCCCGCGCCCCCCGGCCCGGAGGGCGCGGCGCAGGGGCTGCCGTCCTACGCGGACGACCAGGCGGCCACCCAGTACCTGGGCGTGACCGGGCCGCCGGGCCAGGACGGCGGGGAGCAGCCCCCGCAGGACGCCTTCGCGCACCTCTACCGCGACCAGCAGCCCTACCAGGCGCAGCGCCAGCAGCAGTACACCCAGGACCACGTGCAGGACTACGCGCCCCAGCAGTACCAGCAGCCCCAGCAGCAGCCCGGGTACTACCAGCAGCAGGCCCCGCAGCAGTACGCCCAGCAGCCGCAGTACCCGGCCGCCGGGCCGCAGCAGGGGCAGGCCGCCCCCCAGCCGGTGGGCCAGGCCGCCGCTGCCACCCCGGCGGGTGGCGGGCCGGCCGCACCGGCGGCGCCTCCGGCACCGCCGACGACCGAACCGCGGCCCGCCGAGGAGACCCAGGCCGCCAAGCGCGGCGGCAAGGCCTCCAACCTGCTCCAGTCCAGCGCCCTGATGGCGGCCGGCACCCTGGTGTCCCGGCTCACCGGCTTCGTCCGGCAGATGGTGATCATCGCCGCGCTCGGCGGTGCCGTCCTCGGTGACACCTACGCGGTCGCCTATGTGCTGCCGGCGATGATCTACTTCCTCACCGTCGGCGGTGGTCTGAACTCCGTCTTCGTCCCGCAGCTGGTCCGCGCGATGAAGGAGGACGAGGACGGCGGCGTGGCCTACGCCAACCGGCTGCTCACCCTGGTGATGGTGGCCCTCGCGGCGCTGGTGGTGCTCGGCATGCTCGCGGCCCCCTGGCTGGTCGGCCAGCTGTCCCCGAAGATCGCCGGCGACGCCCCCGCCAACGAGGTGACCGTCGCCTTCGCCCGCTACTGCCTGCCCACCATCTTCTTCATGGGCGTGCACGTGGTGGTCGGGCAGATCCTCAACGCCCGCGGCCGCTTCGGCGCCATGATGTGGACCCCGGTCCTCAACAACATCGTCGTCATCGCCACCTTCGGCCTGTTCATCTGGGTCTTCGGCACCGCCAGCAACTCCAAGATGAACGTCACCACCATCACCCCGGAGGGCATCCGGCTGCTGGGCATCGGCACCCTGCTCGGCCTGGTGGTCCAGGCGCTGGCGATGTTCCCCTACCTGCGCGCCGCCGACTTCCACTTCCGGCCCCGCTTCGACTGGCGCGGCCACGGCCTCGGCAAGGCCGCCAAGCTGGCCAAGTGGACCCTGCTGTTCGTGCTCGCCAACCAGGCGGGCAACATCGTGGTCACCCGGCTCGCCACCGCGGCCGGCGCCGAGGCGGAAAGCGCGTACCCCGGCACCGGCTACATCGGCTACACCAGCGCCCAGCTGATCTGGGGCATGCCGCAGGCCATCATCACCGTGTCCGTGATGGCCGCCCTGCTGCCCCGGATCTCCCGCGCCGCCCACGACGGGGACGCCGGCGCGGTCCGCGACGACATCTCCCAGGGCCTGCGCACCTCCGCGGTCGCCATCGTGCCGCTGTCCTTCGGCTTCGTCGCCCTGGGCATCCCCATGTGCACCATGCTCTTCGGCACCTCGGGCCTGGGGACCGCCAAGGCCTTCGGCTACATCCTGATGGCCTTCGGGCTGGGCCTGATCCCGTTCTCCGCGCAGTACGTGATCCTCCGCGGCTTCTACGCGTACGAGGACACCCGCACCCCCTTCTACAACACCGTGATCGTCGCCGTGGTGAACGCCGCCGGCTCCGGGCTCAGCTACATGCTGCTGCCCGCCCGCTGGGCGGTGGCCGGCATGGCCGCCTCCTACGGTCTGGCCTACGCCGTCGGCGTCGGTGTCGCCTGGAAGCGCCTGCGCGTCCGGCTCGGCGGCGACCTCGACGGCCGCCGGGTGGCGCGCACGTACACCCGTCTGGCCGGTGCCTGCATCCCGGCCACCGCCCTCGGTGGCGGCGCGGCCTACGTCATCACCGGGTCCCTCGGCAGTGGCATGGTCGGTTCGCTGGCGGCGCTGGTGGGCGGTGGCGTGGTGCTGCTCGGGGTCTTCTTCGTCGCTGCCAAGCGGATGCGTATCGAGGAACTGACAGCCATGGTTGGTATGGTCCGCGGACGTCTCGGCAGGTGAGCTGAGCACAACCATCGTCCGCCACCGCGTGTCGTGCATAGCGGCGGACTGTGGGCACAATTAGCCGTGGACCAGCGCGATGGATGGGGAGGCAGGAACGACGGTGGCGGAACGGAGCACGGCTGCCGTCGACGTGGCCGACAACGACGGTGAGAAGCCGTCGGCCGCCCAGGCGGAGACGGCCACGACCGACGGGGCGGGAACCGAGACCATGTCCGGAGAGGCCAGCGAGTCCCAAGAGGCCGGCGAGCCCGGCAAGGACGTCGCCGCGCGCCCGGACAGCGCCGGTGCGGAGGGCAGGACAAGCCCCCCGGAGCTGCACAGCGGCCACAAACTCGCCAGACGCTACCGCCTTGAGGAATGCGTCACCCGTCTGGACGGATTCAGCAGCTGGCGGGCCGTCGACGAGAAGCTGCGCCGGGCCGTCGGGGTGCACATACTGCCCGCCGACCACCCGCGCGCCCGCCCCGTGCTCGCCGCGGCCCGCTCCGCGGCACTCCTCGGCGACCCGCGGTTCGTCCAGGTGCTGGACGCGGTCGAGGAGAACGACCTCGTCTACGTGGTCCACGAGTGGCTGCCCGACGCCACCGAACTCACCGCCGTCCTGGCCGCCGGCCCCTTCGAGCCGCACGACGCCTACCAACTCGTCAGCCAGGTCTCCCAGGCCATGGCCGCCGCACACCGGGAGGGCCTGGCCCACCTCCGCCTCAACCCCGGCTCCGTACTGCGCACCGAGTCGGGCCAGTACCGCATCCGCGGCCTCGCCGTGATGGCCGCGCTGCGCGGGATCAGCTCCGACCACCCGCAGCGCACCGACACCGAGGCGATCGGCGCCCTGCTCTACGCGGCGCTCACCCAGCGCTGGCCGTACGAGAGCGACGCCTACGGCCTGCCCGGCCTGCCCAAGGGCGTCGGCCTGATCGCCCCCGACCAGGTACGTGCCGGGGTGCACCGCGGACTCTCCGACCTCGCCATGCGCGCCCTGGTCAACGACGGGGCCACCGCCTCCCGCCAGGAGCCGCCCTGCACCACCCCGGAGGAGTTGGCCAAGGCGGTCGCGGCGATGCCGCGCATCCGTCCGCCCGAACCCTCCTTCGCCCCGCCGGAGGCCTTCCAGCAGCGCGCCTACGGCCCGCCGCCGATCCGCAACGGGCGGCCAGGACCCGCGGTCCCGGCCCCGGTGCCGCCGCCTCCTCCGCTGCAGAGCCGCACCGGCAAGGTCCTCAAGTGGACGGTCTCCGCGCTGCTGATCGCCGCCCTCGGCCTCGGCAGCTGGCAACTGGCCGACACCCTGCTGAAGTCGGAGAACCGCTCCGGCGACTCCCAGCACCAGGACAAGAAGCCGGGTGGCGGCGCCAAGAAGCACGTGGGCAAGCCGATCGCGATCCAGGGAGCGGCGGAGTACGCCCCCGACGGCACCCCGCAGGATGACGACAAGGTGCAGCTCACCTATGACACGGGCCCGGACAGCAAGGGCCGTGACTCCCTCTGGCGCACTCGTGGTTACAACGAAGGCCCCAAGTTCGCGCCGAGCATCAAGAAGGGCGTGGGCATCGTCTACGACCTCGGTGGCGAACGGCGCCTCGGTGGCGCCGAGATCAGCCTGCTCTACCCCGGAACCCAGAGCACCTACACCGAGATCGGCCTCTACGCCACCGACTCCCTCCACCCCACGGGCAGCAGCCAGACCCCCCTCTCCGGGTTCAAGGAACTGCTCAAGCCCACTCAGACGGGGGAGACCACCGCGAAACTCACGATCAACAGCTCGGTCAAGACACGGTACGTTCTGGTGTGGCTCACCGCTCTGCCCGAGTCGCCGCCGGAGCAGTACTTCGAGCGGCCCTTCAAGCAGGCGATCACCGACGTGAAGTTCACCGACTGAGCCGGCAGCGGACCGCGTGGGGAGGGGCTCGACGTTGGACGACGACGCCGCGTTCGCCGAGGCGAGCGACGCCGAGCTCCTCGCTCGCCATGTCCGGGGCGAGCCCGACGCCTTCTCCGAACTCGTCCGCCGGCACCGCGACCGGCTCTGGGCGGTGGCGCTGCGCACCCTCAGGGACCGCGAGGAGGCCGCCGACGCCGTCCAGGACGCCCTGGTCTCCGCGTACCGGGCCGCCCACACCTTCCGGGGGCAGTCGGCGGTGACCACCTGGCTGCACCGGATCACGGTCAACGCCTGCCTGGACCGGGCCCGCAAGGCCGCCTCCCGCCGCACCTCCCCGGTACCCGAGCCCGAGCGGCTGGAGCAGCTCCTCGAACCCCATGAGTCGGCCGAGGCACCCGCCGAACGCGGTGACCTCCACCGCGAGTTGATCACGGCCCTCGGCACCCTTCCCCCGGAGCAGCGGGCCGCCCTGGTGCTGGTCGACATGCAGGGCTACTCGGTGGCCGAGGCGGCCGCGGTACTGGAGGTGCCCAACGGCACCGTGAAGAGCCGCTGCGCCAGAGGTCGAGCGCGCCTGCTGCCCCTGCTGTCACATCTCCACCCCACCGGGTGGGATAGCCGGGGATCCCGCCGGGAAAGGAACCGGACGCAGGGGGCATCCGTCCCACCGGCGGCAGGACCGAAAGACGCAGATGCCGTGAAGGGCGGAGGTGGGGGCACATGACATCGACGACCGACACGGACGAGCACCCGGAGGTCGCGGAGATCTCCGAGCTCACCGAGGGACTGCTGTCCCCGGTCCGCGCGGCCGCGCTACGCCGCCATCTGGCCGACTGCCCGCTGTGCGCGGATGTCGAGGCTTCGCTGAGCGAGATCCGCTCACTGCTGGGCTCCCTCCCGGGTCCGCCGCGGATGCCCGCCGAGATCGCGGGCCGCATCGACGCGGCACTGGCCGCCGAGGCACTGCTGGACGCCACCGCCCCGGTGGAGCGCATCGAGGTGGCCGATGCCTCGGATACCCGGCCGACGAAGGCGGTTTCACGTGAAACCGGCCCCGCGGCCGATCGTGTTTCACGTGAAACCGAGTCCCCGTCCGAGGCGGAAGCGGCGACTGGGGCCTCTGCGGATGAGGCGGCACAGCCGTCGGTGGACGCGGACGCCCCCGAACTGGCGGGCACCGCGCCCTCCGGCACGGGTTCCCGGGCGGCCGACCGCCCCGCCGGACGTCCCCGGGCCGCCACCACCGGCCCCGGACGCCGGCACCCCCAGCGCGCCGGCCGCAGGGGGCACGCCCGGCGCTGGCCGCAGGTCCTGCTGGGCACCGCCTGCGCCGCGGCGGTGATCGGGGTGGGCGGCCTCTTCGTGCAGACCTCCGGCTCGGACGACGGCGACCGTCAGCCGGCGGCCGGGCTGGGCGTCAGCACACGGCAGAAGAGTCCCGGTACGGCGCTCTCCCAGGCCGGGCTGGAAACCGAGGTCCAGCGGCTCCTCGACGAACAGAGCGGGCACCCCCGGCGGAATGAACCCACCCACGAGGTGACCGTGCGGAAGTCGCCCGACACGACCCTGCGCACCGAGGAGAGCCAGGTGCCCTCCTGCGTCCAGGCCGGCACCGGGCGGTCCGACGCCCCGCTCGCCACCCGGCAGGAGACCTACCAGGGCACCCCCGCCTTTCTCCTCGTGCTGCCCCACCCCGCGGACAGCTCGCGGGTCGACGCCTTCGTGATCGACGCCGGATGCACCACCGCCACGCCGCCGGCTCCGGGCACCATCCTGTTGACCGGCACGTTCGCCCGGCCCTGAGGCGCAGGGCCGGGCGCTGGCCCACTCGGGAATGCTCGGACCGTAGGATCCGTTGGGTGGGATGAGCGACCCCATCCGTCACCGCCGGCAGACAAGGAAGACATCAGTGAGCGACGTCCGCAACGTGATCATCATCGGTTCCGGGCCCGCGGGGTACACGGCCGCGCTCTACACGGCCCGTGCCTCCCTGAAGCCCCTGGTCTTCGAGGGCTCTGTCACCGCGGGCGGTGCGCTGATGAACACCACCGACGTGGAGAACTTCCCCGGCTTCCGTGACGGGATCATGGGCCCGGACCTGATGGACAACATGCGCGCCCAGGCCGAGCGCTTCGGTGCCGAGCTGATCCCGGACGACGTGGTCGCGGTCGACCTGTCCGAGGAGATCAAGACCGTCACCGACTCCGCCGGCACCGTCCACCGGGCCAAGGCAGTGATCGTCACCACCGGCTCCCAGCACCGCAAGCTGGGTCTGCCCCGCGAGGACGAGTTCTCCGGCCGCGGTGTCTCCTGGTGCGCCACCTGCGACGGCTTCTTCTTCAAGGACCAGGACATCGCCGTCGTCGGTGGCGGTGACACCGCGATGGAGGAGGCCACCTTCCTCTCCCGCTTCGCCAAGTCGGTCACGATCGTCCACCGCCGGGACAGCCTGCGGGCCAGCAAGGCCATGCAGGAGCGGGCCTTCGCCGACCCGAAGATCTCGTTCGTCTGGGACAGCGAGGTCACCGAGCTGCACGGTGAGGGCAAGCTGTCGGGGCTGAACCTGCGCAACCTCAAGACAGGGGAGACCTCGGAGCTTCCGGTCACCGGCCTGTTCATCGCGATCGGCCACGACCCGCGCACCGAGCTCTTCAAGGGCCAGCTCGACCTGGACGACGAGGGATACCTGAAGGTCCAGGCGCCCTCGACCCGGACCAACCTGACCGGCGTCTTCGCCGCGGGCGACGTGGTGGACCACACCTACCGCCAGGCGATCACCGCCGCCGGCACCGGCTGCTCTGCCGCTCTGGACGCCGAGCGGTACCTCGCCGCTCTGGCCGACGGCGAGAACGCCGCCTGACCTTCCCCCTCCCCTTCCCCCCTCACCAGTTAGGAGATCGCCATGGCCGGTGCCACGGTAACCGTCACGGACGCCAACTTCGAGGAGCTCGTCCTCAAGAGCGAGAAGCCGGTCCTCGTGGACTTCTGGGCCGCCTGGTGCGGTCCGTGCCGCCAGATCGCCCCGTCGCTGGAGGCCATCGCGGCCGAGCACGACGAGATCGTGATCGCGAAGCTCAACATCGACGAGAACCCGAACACCGCCGCCAAGTACGGCGTGATGTCGATCCCGACGCTCAACGTCTACCAGGGCGGCGAGGTCGCGAAGACCATCGTGGGTGCCAAGCCGAAGGCCGCCATCGAGCGCGACCTGGCCGACTTCCTCGCCTGAGTCGGGGCTTGGGAGACACCCCAAGGTCCCTCTCGAGGGTGTTTCACTGCTTCCGGATACGGCACCTCAGAGCGGGCGCAGGGCCGGCTCCTTCTGCACCGCGCCGAGCAGCCGGTCCAGGGCGAGTTCGACGTCCTCTTTCCAGGAGATGGTCGTCCGCAGCTCCAGTCTCAGGCGGGGGTAGCGCGGATGGTGCCGCACGGTCTTGAAGCCCACGGCCAGCAGATGGTCCGCGGGCAGCACACACGCGGGTTCCTTCCAGGTGGCGTCACCGAACGCCTCGATGGCCTTGAAGCCACGCCGGATCAGATCCTTGGCCACGGTCTGCACCATCACCCGACCCAGCCCCTGTCCCTGGTAGCCGGGCATCAGCCAGGCGGTCATCAACTGGACCGCGTCCGCCGCCACCGGGCTGGTGGGGAATGCGGTGGACCGGGGCACATAGGCGGGCGGCGCGTAGAGCACAAAGCCCACCGGCACCTCGTCCACATAGACCACTCGACCGCATGAGCCCCACTCCAGGAGCACGGCGGAGATCCAGGCCTCCTTCTCCAACTCGGGCCGCCCGGCCCGCACCGCGGCCTCACCGCTGACCGGGTCGAGCTCCCAGAACACACAGGAGCGACACCGCTTGGGGATATCCGGGAGGTTGTCCAAGGTCAGTGGTACGAGCCGACGCCCCATGCAGCCAGTTCCTCACTTCTCCCACCAGCCGCGCTGTCGGGTGGCTGATGTGCCATACCTGATCGCATAGTAACGGTGCGGACATTACGCCGATACCGCCATAGAGCAAAGAACGCGGGTCGCGTTCCGATACTGCTGGAACACGACCCGCGCTCTGGCGTTGACGGGCTAGTCCTCCGCGGAGCCCTGCTCCTGAGCGTCCTCGGCCGCCTCCGGGGAGGACTTCTGGTCCAGGACCGGGCCCTCTCCGGGAGCCATCGTGGCGAGGATGCGCTCAAGGTCCTCTATCGAGGCGAACTCGACGACGATCTTGCCCTTCTTCTGCCCCAGGTCGACCTTGACCCGGGTGTCGAAGCGGTCGGAGAGCCGGGAGGCAAGACCGGTGAGCGAGGGGGAGACCAGGGCACCGGCCCGTGGGCCCTTGGCCTTCGAGGTGCTGCCGCGCCGGGACCCCATCAGGGTCACGATCTCCTCCACCGTCCGCACCGAGAGGCCCTCGGCGACGATCCGGTGGGCCAGCCGGTCCTGCTCCTCGGCGTCCTCGACCGAGAGCAGGGCACGGGCGTGCCCGGCGGAGAGCACCCCGGCCGCCACCCGCTTCTGCACCGGGGGAGAGAGCTTCAACAGCCGCAGGGTGTTCGACACCTGCGGCCGGGAGCGCCCGATGCGGTCGGCCAGCTCGTCATGGGTGCAGTTGAAGTCCGTCAGCAGCTGGTCGTAGGCGGCTGCCTCCTCCAGCGGGTTGAGCTGAGCCCGGTGCAGGTTCTCCAACAGGGCGTCCAGCAGGAGCTTCTCGTCCTCGGTGGCCCGGACGATCGCCGGAATCCGCTCCAGCCCCGCCTCCTTGCAGGCCCGCCAGCGGCGCTCGCCCATGATGAGCTCGTACCGCTCCGGACCCAACTGCCGTACGACCACCGGCTGGAGGAGACCGACCTCCTGGATGGAGGTGACGAGCTCGGCCAGGGCGTCCTCGTCGAACACCTCGCGCGGCTGGCGCGGGTTGGGCGTGATGAAGCCCAGCGGAAGCTCCGCGAAGTACGCCCTCGCGGTCCCGTCCTCGGCCGGGCGCACCTCGGCCGGCTGCTCCACTTCCTGCTCGGGCGCGGTTTCACGTGAAACACCGCTGCCGGGGAGCCTGGCCAGCCGCGCCGCCGCCACCCCGCGGTCCGGGGTGAGCACCGGTACCGCCGACGGGGAAGCAGCCCCCGTCGTCACCTTGGGCAGCGAGCCCTCCGACCCACTGGGAGCGGGAGGGATCAGCGCAGTGAGCCCTCGGCCCAGTCCTCTGCGTCGCTCGGTCACCGAATTCCCTCCTGCATGCTGTGCTGATTACTTGCGGGCAGCGCATGAGCCTGCCGCCCGTCATAGCGCACCCCGACACCTCGGAGCGCGATTTCGCGGGCCGCCTCCAGATAGGAGAGGGCGCCGCTGGAGCTCGGGTCGTAGGTGAGCACCGTCTGCCCGTAGCTGGGGGCCTCGGAGATGCGCACCGACCGCGGGATGCTGGTGCGCAGCACCTCCTGGCCGAAGTGGCCCCGCACCTCCTCGGCCACCTGGGAGGCCAGCCGGGTCCTGCCGTCGTACATGGTCAGCAGGATGGTGGAGACATGGAGCTTGGGGTTGAGGTGCCCGCGCACCAGATCCACGTTGCGCAGCAGCTGGCCCAGGCCCTCCAGCGCGTAGTACTCGCACTGGATGGGGATCAGCACCTCGGCACCGGCCACCATGGCGTTGACCGTCAGCAGACCGAGGGAGGGCGGGCAGTCGATCAGGATGTAGTCCAGCGGCTGCTCATAGGCCTCGATGGCGCGCTGCAGCCGGCTCTCCCGAGCCACCAGGGAGACCAGTTCGATCTCCGCGCCGGCGAGGTCGATGGTGGCCGGGGCGCAGAACAGCCCCTCCACATCCGGCACCGGCTGCACCACGTCGGAGAGCGGCTTGCTGTCGACCAGCACGTCGTAGATGGACGGCACCTCGGCGTGGTGGTCGATGCCCAGCGCGGTCGAGGCGTTGCCCTGCGGGTCGAGGTCGATCACCAGGACCCGGCCGCCGTGCAGAGCGAGCGAGGCGGCGAGGTTCACCGTGGTGGTGGTCTTCCCCACGCCGCCCTTCTGGTTGGCGACCACCATCACCCGGGTCCGCTCGGGGCGGGGGAATCCCTGGCCGGCACGGCCCATGGCGTCCATCACCGGCTGGGCGGGCCGGCCGATCGAGGCGTCGCTCGGGGCCGGGTTCTCCCCGGGCGCTTGCCCGAAGTGCTGCGAGGAGGCGGATCCCTCCTGTCCGGGCAGGGACGGAGATACGCCCTGTCCCGGAGATTCGGTACGGGGACCGGGGACCGGATCGGTCATCGGCCCCGCGATATTGGCGTCGGACCGCAAGGATTCACTCTCCTCGACATCAGGCTCGCAATGAACAGAGCCTGCCATGCTTTGGGGGTCGTGAACCAGCGAGGCCCGTTCTCCTGTGGATGAATCTGTGGATGAGGCCGCGTCCGGGGTGCGTCCGCGGTCGCGGGGAGCGGCAGCCGCGCGACCGCGGCTGATGATTCCATGCAGCAGAGAACGGCGTTTCACGTGAAACACGATGCACTCGCAAACCGGTCAAACCGCTACGACACTCCGAAATGCATAGTTTTGGCAGCTTGTATGGAGCAGAGCCCTACTCCCGGCCGGTGACCCGCGGAGATCCGCCGGCGGGCCGGGTGAGTGGGCCTCTCCCGGGCTCACCGAAAAGCGGATCCGCTGATCGGAACCCCGCGGGCAGGTGACATCGGCCCAGCCGATCCCGTACTGGGCCGGCAGCCCGAGACGAGACCCTCCGGAGACTCCCCCGTGAAACCGTGAACGAAGCCCCGTACGAAGTCGGGGCGCGACACCGGTGAGCGCCGGTCGGTGGCGCTGATGAGCGGAGCCGGTTGACGGGCCCCGCCCCATGAGCGGAAGCAGTCGCCGATCAGCGACGGCGCCGCGTCCCCTTGCGCGCGGCCTTGGCGCGCTTGGCCGCGAAGCGCACCCCGCCGGGGCTCTCCCCGACCTCCACCCGCACCACGGTGGAGAGCGGATCCACGATCCCCTCCCCGACCTGCAGCACCGAGGTCCGCACCACACCGAGCTTGCTCAGCGCGGCCCGGGCGTGCAGCAGCTCCTCCTCCGCGGTGTCCCCCTTCAGCGCCAGCATCTCTCCGTAGGGGCGCAGCAACGGCACGCCCCAGCCGGCCAGCCGGTCCAGCGGGGCCACCGCCCGTGCCGTCACCACATGCACCGGCGGCAGCTTCCCCAGCACCTCCTCGGCCCGGCCGCGGGCCACCGTGACATGGTCCAGCCCCAGCAGCTCCACGACCTCCTGGAGGAAGTTGGTGCGCCGCAGCAGCGGCTCCAGCAGGGTGATCCGCAGGTCCGGGCGGGCCAGAGCCAGCGGGATGCCGGGCAGGCCGGCGCCCGAGCCCACATCGCAGACCGTGACGCCTTCGGGAACCACCTCGGAGAGCACCGCGCAGTTCAGCAGGTGGCGCTCCCACAGCCGAGGCACCTCCCGCGGGCCGATCAGTCCGCGGGTGACGCCCACGTCGGCCAGCAGCTCGCCATATCGAACAGCTTCCGGGAAGCGCTCACCGAATACGTCCCGCGCCACCTCCGGCGCCGGGGGGAGCTCCGCTGCTTCCGTCACGGGAACCGTCCTTCCGTACCAAGCACTCTGTAGACCGCTGATGTCAGGCTGACAAGATACGGCCCCGCCTGCGTACAGACGGGGCCGTGGGTGTTGCATAGCCGGGTTCCGGCCGGGGCAGGGCGCGCCGGGATCAGGCCGGGAGCACAACCACGCGACGCTGGGGCTCCTCGCCCTCCGACTCGCTGCGCAGTCCGGCCGCGGCGACCGCGTCATGGACCACCTTGCGCTCGAACGGCGTCATCGGCTTGAGCTTCACCGGCTCACCGGTGCTCTTGGCCTCCTCGGCGGCCTTGGCACCCAGAGCGGTGAGCTCCTCGCGCTTGCGGGCGCGGAAGCCGGCGATGTCCAGCATCAGCCGGCTGCGGTCACCGGTCTCCCGGTGCACCGCGAGCCGGGTCAGCTCCTGGAGCGCCTCCAGCACCTCGCCATCGCGGCCCACCAGCTTCTGCAGGTCACGGCTGGTCGAGTCGCTGATGATCGACACTGCGGCGCGGTCGGCCTCGACGTCCATGTCAATGTCGCCGTCGAGGTCCGCGATGTCCAGCAGACCCTCGAGGTAGTCGGCCGCGATCTCCCCCTCCTGCTCGAGGCGGGTGAGGGTGTCGCTCCCCTCGGCAGTCGAGGTGGTGCCTTCCGTCACGGATGGACTCCTTCTTACTTCTTGGACGGGTGCTTGGGCCGCTGCTGGCCCTTGCGCTGCCCGGACTTGGCGTTACGGGAGCCGGAAGCGGAGCCGCCGGACGACTTGCCGCCCTGCGCACCGTTCTTCTTCTCGGAGGTCTTCTCCAGCGACGGGGAGTCACCGGTCTTCTCGGAAGCGGGGCGGCTCTGCGCCCGGGACCGCTGCTGCTGGCTGCCGGACGGCTGGGGAGCGGTCTGCCGCTTGGCCTTGGTCTGCCGCTTGGGCTGCTGCCGGTTGGCGCGCGCCTCCTCGGCGGCCTTCTTCGCCTCGACCTCGGCCGGCTCTTCCTTGATCTTGCCCTTGGCCCGCAGCCGCTCCTGGCGGTTCTTGTAGGCGACGCTGCCCGGGGTCGGGTTCCGGCGGATGACGAACATCTGCTGGCCCATGGTCCAGACGTTGGTGGTCAGCCAGTAGACCAGGACACCGACCGGGAAGTTGATGCCGAAGACGGCGAACATGACCGGGAAGACGTACATCAGCATCTTCTGCTGCTGCATGAACGGCGTCTTCACGGTGAGGTCGACGTTCTTCGTCATCAGCTGGCGCTGGGTGAAGAACTGCGAGGCCGACATCAGCACGATCATGGTGATCGTGACCACGCGCACATCGGTCAGCGAGGCGCCCAGCGAGGCGACCTTGTCCGCGCTGGAGGTGAACTTCACCGAGAGCGGGGCGCCGAAGATGTGGGCGTCACGCGCGCTCTCCAGCAGCGACTGGTTGATGAACCCGACCGTGTGACCGTTGGCGATCTTGTTGAGGACCTGGTACAGCGCGAGGAAGAAGGGCGACTGGGCCAGAATCGGAAGGCAGCTCGCGAGCGGGTTGGTACCCGTCTCCTTGTAGAGCTTCATCATCTCTTCCGACTGGCGCTGCCGGTCGGACTTGTAGCGCTCCTGGATCGCCTTCATCTTCGGCTGGAGCGCCTGCATGTTCCGCGTCGCCTTGATCTGCTTCACGAAGAGCGGGATCAGGCAGATACGGATCAAGACCACCAGGGAGACGATGGACAGACCCCAGGCCCAGCCACTGTTCGCCGCGAAGATGAGGCTGTAGAACGAGTGGAACTGGACGATGATCCAGGAAACTGCGTAATAGAGAGGACCGAGGACCGTGTCCACGAATCAGACTCCTTGGGCGTTGGGCTGAGTCTCGGGCTGTGCGGCAGGCGGGGCTTCATGGTGCCCGCCGAAGCGGCTCCTCAGCCGCTGGTGCCAGACCGGACGCTTCCGGGGAGGGACGTGGTCGACCCCACCGAGCGACCAGGGGTTGCAGCGCAGGATGCGCCAGGCGGTCAGCGCCGTCCCTTTCACCGCGCCGTGCCGGTCGATGGCCGTGTAGCCATAGTGCGAACACGACGGGTAGTACTTGCAGACCGGTCCCAGCAGTGGGCTGATGGTCCACTGGTAGAGCTTGATCAGCCAGAGCAGTGGGTACTTCATCGCGGCGCCCTCCCCTTACCTTCGGTAGGGGTGATCCCAGCCAGCAGCCGCTGCAACGCGGCGTCGAGGTCTCGGGCCAGCGCGTCGTGGCTTGCCTCGCCCGCGCCGGGCAGCGCCCTTACGACCACCAGGCTACCTGGGGGCAGCCCATCCAGGCGGTCGCGTATGAGATGGCGCAGCCTCCGCTTGACCAGGTTGCGGACCACCGCACCGCCGATCGCCTTGCTCACGACGAAACCCGCACGCACCGGGAGAGCACTCTCCCCAGGTGCGTGCGGGTCCGTTGATCCGCTGCGAAGATGGACGACGAGGAGCGGGCGCCCGGCCCTGCGTCCTCGGCGTACCGCGGTCGCGAAGTCCTCGCGCCGCCTCAGCCGATGCTCGGTAGGCAGCACGTCATGACCTGATGCTGATCAGGCGGACAGGCGCGCGCGACCCTTGCCACGGCGAGCTGCGAGGATCGCGCGGCCGGCACGGGTACGCATGCGCAGCCGGAAGCCGTGGGTCTTAGCGCGGCGGCGGTTGTTCGGCTGGAAGGTGCGCTTGCTCACTCGGGGGCTCCAGAAATGATTCGGTGGTGGCGGGACATCGCCTGGCTGTCACCGTGCGCCCACGAGTAGCTCGCAATACGCCCGAGTGCACCGCTTCATAGCCACGGAACGTGGCCTTGCCCATCGGAGGCAGGCGGCAGCAGCCATCGACAACTCGACCTGGTTACGGTACGCGGGGCCGCGTCTTCCGGTCAAACCGACGGCCCAGCAAGCCTGGGAACCCGTCTCTCACCAGGCCGATAGGGCACCTGGCGGCCTCGCATGGCACATTTGTACACACCCTGTGGACAACGACTTGAACCGCGCACCTCAGCCTGACTACCGTGGCTGGGCTCCGATTCCTACCCGCCCGTCCCAAGAACCACACATTCGTGGGACCTGTCGGCGTCCCCCGCCCTGAGTGAGAGAGCGTGCCCTGTGGCTGACGTACCTGCCGATCTTGCCGCAGTGTGGCCACGCGTGCTGGAGCAGCTGCTCGGCGAAGGCCGCGGCCACGGCGTGGAGGCCAAGGACGAGCACTGGATCAAGCGATGCCAGCCGCTGGCCCTGGTCGCCGACACCGCTCTGCTGGCGGTGCCCAACGAGTTCGCCAAGGGCGTACTGGAAGGCCGGCTGTCACCGCTGATCAGCGACACCCTCAGCCGCGAGTGCGGGCGGCCGATCCGGATCGCGATCACGGTCGACGACTCGGCGGGCGAACCGCCGGCGCCGCCGCAGCGCCCGCAGCCGCCGCAGTCCCGTTACGAGGATCAGCCGCGCGAGCCGTACCAGGGCCGCGAGCAGCGGGAGGGGTACGAGCGGGACGGCGGCTACGAGGGGGGCTACGGGCGTGCCGCGGACGAGCTGCCCGCCGCCCGCCCGGCGTACCCCGACTACTCGTCGTCGCGTCCGGAGCCCGGCGCCTGGCCGCGGGCCCAGGAGGACTACTCCTGGCAGCAGCCCCGGCTGGGCGGTTTCCCGGACGGCGGCGACCCCTACACCTCCCCGCGCGGCCAGCACACGTACGAGCAGCGCGGCCGTGAGCTGCCCGAGCAGGGCGAGCGCCCGCGCGGCGGCCCCGCCGCGGGCACCGGCCGCCCGGGCGGCGGCGTGCCCGCCCCCGGAGCGACGGGCGGCCCGGGCGCCTCGGGCGGTGCCTCCGGTCCGCTGACCGCGCAGCCCGCGCCGGCCTCGGGTCCGGGGGAGCCGACCGCGCGGCTCAATCCCAAGTACCTCTTCGACACCTTTGTCATCGGCGCGTCCAACCGCTTCGCGCACGCCGCCGCGGTGGCGGTGGCCGAGGCACCGGCCAAGGCGTACAACCCGCTGTTCATCTACGGCGAGTCCGGCCTGGGCAAGACGCATCTGCTGCATGCCATCGGGCACTACGCGCGCAGCCTCTACCCGGGCACCCGGGTGCGCTACGTGAGCTCCGAGGAGTTCACCAACGAGTTCATCAACTCGATCCGCGACGGCAAGGCGGACGCGTTCCGCAAGCGCTACCGCGACATGGACATCCTGCTGGTGGACGACATCCAGTTCCTGGCGAGCAAGGAGTCCACCCAGGAGGAGTTCTTCCACACCTTCAACACCCTGCACAACGCCAACAAGCAGATCGTGCTCTCCTCCGACCGGCCGCCCAAGCAGCTGGTCACCCTGGAGGACCGGCTGCGCAACCGCTTCGAGTGGGGTCTGATCACCGACGTCCAGCCGCCCGAGCTGGAGACCCGGATCGCGATCCTGCGCAAGAAGGCGGTGCAGGAGCAGCTGAACGCCCCGCCGGAGGTGCTGGAGTTCATCGCCTCGCGGATCTCCCGCAACATCCGTGAGCTGGAGGGGGCGCTGATCCGGGTCACCGCGTTCGCCAGCCTCAACCGGCAGCCGGTGGACCTGGGCCTGACCGAGATCGTCCTCAAGGACCTGATCCCGGGCGGCGAGGACACCGCCCCCGAGATCACCGCCACCGCGATCATGGCCGCCACCGCGGACTACTTCGGGCACACGGTGGAGGACCTGTGCGGCGCCTCGCGCAGCCGGGTGCTGGTGACCGCCCGGCAGATCGCGATGTACCTGTGCCGGGAGCTGACGGACCTGTCGCTGCCGAAGATCGGGGCTCAGTTCGGCGGCCGGGACCACACCACCGTGATGCACGCGGACCGCAAGATCCGTGCGCTGATGGCCGAGCGGCGCTCCATCTACAACCAGGTCACCGAGCTGACGAACCGCATCAAGAACGGCTGACGGCGGCCGGTGGCCATGCGGTCGCGGCATCTTCGAGGGCGCCCCGGGGAGGACTTTCCCGGGGCGCCCTCGCCATGCCCCCGGGCCGCCCGCCGACCGCCCGGACCACGTCCTCCGGCACACCAGCGGGTCAGCGCCGCATGGCTCCCCGACGGTCCCGGTACGCCCCGGAGGCCTTCTCCCCCACCGCCCCAGGGCCCGACAGAGCCCTCCGCCGCGACCCGGCTCTCCCCTGCCGTCCGGGGCCCCGGCAGAGCCTCGACACACGTTCCCGCGACCTCCGGCAAGGCCCGCCGATCGGGCTCCGCCCCGTGCCGTCCAGGCCCCCGCGGACCCTCGAAGACCGCTCCTCGAGCCCGCTTCGAGCCCGCCGGCCCCTTCCGGGGCCGTCTCCGGCCGGGCGAACGGATTCCCGGCTCTGTTCGATTACCTGCGGGAACAGTCAGTTCTCCACAGAATCGGGCCCGATACGGAATCCACACCCTGGGGAAGCCGAAGTTGTCCCGATCTTGTCCACAGGGCCACTCTGGTGATCGACATCCAGGCAGGTCATCCGCCTGTGGAATTGTGGCAAACCAGTTTCCACAGGTTGTGGATGACCGACTCGTCCACAACCCGCCGTCTCGGTTGTCCACCGCCCGCCCACAGCAAAAGAGCCGTTGCCCACAGCTTCTCCACACCCTTGTCCACTGTTCGGCAACAAGACACCGCCCGTCACCGGAGCGAGTGAAAGGCGTCACACCAACAAGCCTGGTTGGGCTGTGGGGAACCTGGGTAAAACTGGGGACAGCGCTGGGGAGAACCAGGGCTTCCCTGTGTATGGGGTGTGCACAACCTCGGGCGATCCACAGACACCCCTGGTTATCCACTGCCTCCGCCCACAGGGGCGGTGGACAAAAAAGCGGCGCTGACCTGCGCGTACGCAGTTATCCACGGTTTCCACAGGCCCTACTACTACGACCACGTAGTTAGAGCGAGGAAATCGGTTCGAAGCGGGGCCTGTGCACAACTCGGCGCCGAGCCGCCCCGCACCTTGGGCCCCGACTTGACCCCGAGCCGCTCCGCCTGTCGGCGCTGTACGTCAGACTGGTCCCCGGCACTCAGCCGACGACGAAGGCCAGCAGGGCGAGCCAGCAACAGCAGGAGGCGGTTCCGGTGAAGATCCGGGTGGAGCGCGATGTACTCGCGGAGGCAGTGGCCTGGGCGGCCCGCAGCCTTCCGGCCCGTCCGCCGGTGCCGGTTCTCGCGGGCCTGCTGCTGAAGGCCGAGGAGGGCGCGCTCAGCCTCTCCAGCTTCGACTACGAGGTCTCGGCCCGGGTGTCGGTGGAGGCGGACATCGACGAGGAGGGCACCGTGCTGGTCTCCGGCCGGCTGCTCGCCGACATCTGCCGCGCCCTCCCCAACCGGCCGGTCGAGATTTCCACAGACGGTGTACGAGTGACCGTGCTCTGCGGCTCCTCGCGCTTCACCCTCCACACCCTGCCGGTGGAGGAGTACCCCGCGCTGCCGCAGATGCCGACGGCCACCGGCACCGTGCCCGGTGAGGTCTTCGCCGCCGCCGTCGCCCAGGTGGCCATCGCCGCCGGCCGCGACGACACCCTGCCGGTGCTCACCGGTGTGCGGATCGAGATCGAGGGCGACACCGTCACCCTGGCCTCCACCGACCGCTACCGCTTCGCGGTCCGCGAGTTCCTGTGGAAGCCGGAGACCCCGGACATCTCCGCGGTGGCGCTGGTGCCCGCCAAGACCCTGCTGGACACCGCCAAGTCGCTGACCAGCGGCGACACCGTGGCGCTCGCGCTGTCGGGCTCCGGTGCGGGCGAGGGCCTGATCGGTTTCGAGGGCGCCGGGCGGCGTACCACCACCCGTCTGCTCGAAGGCGACCTGCCGAAGTACCGCACGCTGTTCCCGACCGAGTTCAACTCGGTCGCGGTGATCGAGACCGCGCCGTTCGTCGAGGCGGTCAAGCGTGTGGCGCTGGTCGCCGAGCGCAACACCCCGGTGCGGCTGAGCTTCGAGCAGGGTGTGCTGACCCTGGAGGCCGGTTCCAGCGACGACGCACAGGCTGTGGAGCGCGTCGACGCCCAGCTCGAGGGCGATGACATCTCGATCGCCTTCAACCCGACCTTCCTGCTGGACGGCCTGAGCGCGATCGACGCGCCGGTGGCCCAGCTGTCGTTCACCACCTCCACCAAGCCCGCGCTGCTCAGCGGCCGGCCCGCGGTGGACGCGGAGGCGGACGACGCCTACAAGTACCTGATCATGCCCGTCCGCCTCTCCGGCTGACCCCCCGGCGCGCTCTCCTCTCCGCTAGGGGAGCGCGCCCCAAGGGCGCTGGGGGTCCCCCCGGACGAAGTCCGGGGGAGGAACTGCGCGACCAGCCCACCACGGTCCGCAGCCGACAACACACCGCACCCCCCAGACGCACCCCACGGCGCACCCCCCGCTTCCCGGCGCCCCCGGCGTACGCTCGGACCAGGTACGCAGCGCCTCACCCGCGCCAACCGCGCAACCGCGCGCCACCCGCGCGCCCCCGCAAGGACTACGGCAAAAAGGATCACTGATGGAGCTCGGTCTCGTCGGCCTCGGCAAGATGGGCGGCAACATGCGCGAGCGCATCCGCCGCGCAGGCCACACCGTCATCGGATACGACCGCAACCCCGACCTCGCGGACGTCCACAGCCTCGAGGAGCTGGTGAACCGGCTCCAGGGCCCGCGAGTGGTGTGGGTGATGGTGCCGGCCGGAGCCGCGACCCAGTCCACCGTCGACGAGCTCGCCGCGCTGCTGTCGCCGGGCGATGTGGTGGTGGACGGCGGCAACTCGCGCTGGACCGACGACGAGCAGCACGCCGAGCAGCTGGCCGCCAAGGGCATCGGCTTCGTGGACTGCGGTGTCTCCGGCGGGGTCTGGGGCCTGGAGAACGGCTACGCGCTGATGTACGGCGGCGATGCCGAGCATGTGGCCCGAGTGCAGCCGATCTTCGACGCGCTGAAGCCCGAAGGAGAGTTCGGCGCGGTGCACGCAGGCAAGGTCGGCGCCGGGCACTTCGCCAAGATGGTCCACAACGGCATCGAGTACGCGATGATGCAGGCCTTCGCCGAGGGCTGGGAGCTGCTGGAGGCGGTGGACTCGGTCACCGACGTCCGCGAGGTCTTCCGCTCCTGGCAGGAGGGCACGGTCATCCGCTCCTGGCTGCTGGACCTGGCCGTTCGCGCGCTGGACGACGACGAGCACCTGGAGAAGCTGCGCGGCTACGCGGCCGACTCCGGTGAGGGCCGGTGGACGGTGGAGGCGGCCATCGACAACGCGGTCCCGCTGCCGGCGATCACCGCCTCGCTGTTCGCCCGTTTCGCGTCCCGGCAGGACGACTCCCCGCAGATGAAGATGATCGCCGCGCTGCGCAACCAGTTCGGCGGCCACGCGGTGGAGAGCAAGTAACCGGCAGCACCCAGCACCGCTGACCGGAGAGGTCCGCCGGGAGAGATCGGGGAGTACCGCCCATACCCGAAGGGTCATGGGGGAGAGGTAAGCATGTACGTTTCACACCTTTCGCTCGCCGACTTCCGCTCCTACGCCCGGGCCGAGGTGCCCCTTGACCCGGGCGTCACCGCCTTCGTGGGCCCCAACGGCCAGGGCAAGACCAACCTGGTCGAGGCGGTCGGCTATCTGGCGACCCTGGGCAGCCACCGGGTCTCCTCCGACGCCCCGCTGGTGCGGATGGGGGCCGAGCGGGCGGTGCTGCGGGCGGCCGTGGTGCGCGGGGACCGGCAGCAGCTGATCGAGCTGGAACTCAACCCGGGCAAGGCCAACCGGGCCAGGATCAACCGTTCCTCGCAGGTCAGGCCGCGCGACGTGCTGGGCATGGTGCGCACCGTGCTGTTCGCGCCGGAGGACCTGGCGCTGGTCAAGGGCGATCCGGGCGAGCGGCGGCGGTTCCTGGACGAGCTGGTGACCGCGCGCACCCCGCGGATGGCGGGGGTCCGCGCGGACTACGAGCGGGTGCTCAAGCAGCGCAACACTCTGCTGAAGTCGGCCGCGATGGCCCGGCGGCACGGCGGGCGCTCCATGGACCTGTCCACCCTGGACGTGTGGGACCAGCACCTGGCGCGGGCCGGGGCCGAACTGCTGGCGCAGCGGCTGGACCTGATAGCCGTACTGGAGCCGCTGGCCGACAAGGCGTACGAGCAGCTGGCGCCGGGCGGCGGTCCGGTGGCCTTCGACTACCGGGCCTCGGCCGGGGAGCTGCCGGCCGAGGCGGGCGGGCGCGAGGTGCTGTACGAGCTGCTGCTGGGCGCGCTGGGCGAGGCGCGCAAGCAGGAGATCGAGCGCGGGGTGACGCTGGTCGGCCCGCACCGCGACGACCTGGCGCTGCGGCTGGGCCGGCTGCCCGCCAAGGGGTACGCCAGCCATGGCGAGTCCTGGTCGTACGCGCTGGCGCTGCGGCTGGGCTCCTACGAGCTGCTGTGCGCGGAGGGGGAGCAGCCCGTGCTGGTGCTGGACGACGTCTTCGCGGAGTTGGACGCGCGGCGCCGGGAGCGGCTGGCGGAGCTGGTGGCCCCGGGGGAGCAGGTGCTGGTGACGGCGGCGGTGGACGAGGACGTCCCGCCGGTGCTCAGCGGCGCCCGGTACGCGGTGGCCGCGGGCACGGTGGAGCGGGTGTGAGCGGGGAGCATCAGGCCCCGCGGCCCGCGGAGCCCTCCGGGGTGGACCTGGCGCGGGTGGCGCTGCGCGCGGCCAGGGAGCAGGCGCGGGCGCGGGGCGCGGCGGCGCAGCAGCGGAAGCAGGCGCGCCGCGGGGGTCTGCGTTCGGGGGCGCGCGCCGACGGGCGGGATCCGCTGCCGCTGGGTGCGGCGATCAACCGGCTGATCACCGAGCGGGGCTGGGAGACGCCGGCCGCGGTGGGCGGGGTGATGGGCCGCTGGCCGCAGCTGGTGGGTCCGGAGGTGGCGCAGCACTGTGCGCCGCAGCGGTACGACGAGGACGCGCGGGTGCTGACCGTGCGGTGCGACTCCACGGCCTGGGCGACCCAGCTGCGGCTGCTCGCCCCGCAGCTGGTGGCGCGGCTCAACCAGGACCTGGGTCAGGGCACGGTCCGGTTGATCAAGGTGTTGGGGCCGGGCGGGCCGCCCCGCCGGTACGGGCCGCTGCGCGCTCCGGGCAGTACGGGCCCGGGCGACACCTACGGCTGAGGCGGGACCTCCACCGTTCCCTCCATTCCCTCGGTTCCCGCCGTTCTCACCGTTCCGTTCCCGTCGTCCCGTCGTTCCCGTCGTCCCGCCGCCGCCTTGCCGTTCCGAGCAGGCGTTCGAGCCGTCCCCGCGGGGGCGGCTTCTCGGGTGAGCCCGGTCACGGTAGCCCGCGGTTGACAGTCCGAAGCGCTGAGTGCCGGTGTGAGCCCCCTGGAGCCCTCACCCAGATATGGGGAGTCGGCCACGGCCGGTTCAGGGCGGCACATGCGTATCCAGGCACCCGCAAACCCCCATTCATGTCAGTGCTACCGGTAGAATGAGAGCAATCCCGCCCGGCTTGGCGGGACACGTCGACAAGCACTGATTGACGCAGCCTCCTCCTGTCCCGGAGTCGGCTTGTGCTGTGCCAGAAAGGGCGCTTCGTGGCCGATTCCGGCAACCTCAACGAGAACATCCCGTCCGACGACGACACCGCGGCCCCCACACCGCCGTCGTACGACGCCAGCTCGATCACCGTGCTGGAGGGCCTGGACGCGGTCCGCAAGCGCCCCGGCATGTACATCGGCTCGACCGGTGAGCGCGGTCTGCACCACCTGGTGCAGGAAGTCGTGGACAACTCCGTCGACGAGGCCATGGCCGGCCACGCGGACTCCATCGAGGTGACGATCCTGGCCGACGGCGGGGTGCGCGTGGTGGACAACGGCCGCGGTATCCCGGTCGGCATCCACCCGGTGGAGCAGAAGCCGGCCGTCGAGGTCGTGCTCACCGTGCTGCACGCGGGCGGCAAGTTCGGCGGCGGCGGTTACGCGGTCTCCGGCGGTCTGCACGGTGTGGGTGTGTCCGTGGTGAACGCCCTGTCGACCAGGCTGTCCGTGGAGATCAAGACGGACGGCTACCGCTGGACGCAGGACTACAAGATGGGCGTCCCGACCGCGCCGCTGGCGCGGCACGAGGCGGTCCAGGACTCGGGCACCACGGTCACCTTCTGGGCCGACCCGGACATCTTCGAGACCACCGAGTACTCCTTCGAGACCCTCTCCCGGCGCTTCCAGGAGATGGCCTTCCTCAACAAGGGGCTGGCCATCTCGCTGACCGACGAGCGCGAGGCGCATGTCGACGAGGAGGGCAAGCCGCTCAGCGTCCGGTACTACTACGAGGGCGGCATCGTCGACTTCGTGCAGTACCTCAACTCGCGCAAGGGCGAGCTGGTGCACCCGACCGTCATCGGCTTCGAGGCCGAGGACAAGGAGCGGATGCTCTCGGTCGAGGTCGCGATGCAGTGGAACACCCAGTACAGCGAGGGTGTCTACAGCTTCGCCAACACCATCCACACCCATGAGGGCGGTACCCACGAAGAGGGCTTCCGCGCCGCGCTGACCACGCTGATCAACCAGTACGCGCGGGACAAGAAGCTGCTGCGGGAGAAGGACGACAACCTCACCGGTGAGGACATCCGGGAGGGTCTGACCGCGATCATCTCGGTCAAGCTGGGCGAGCCGCAGTTCGAGGGCCAGACCAAGACCAAGCTGGGCAACACCGAGGCGAAGACCTTCGTCCAGAAGGTCGTCCGCGAGCACCTGACCGACTGGCTGGACCGCAACCCCAACGAGGCCGCGGACATCATCCGCAAGTCCATCCAGGCCGCGACGGCCCGGGTGGCGGCCCGCAAGGCGCGCGATCTGACCCGCCGCAAGGGCCTGCTGGAGACCGCCTCGCTGCCGGGCAAGCTGAGCGACTGCCAGTCCAACGACCCGGCCAAGTGCGAGATCTTCATCGTCGAGGGTGACTCCGCCGGCGGCTCGGCCAAGTCCGGCCGCAACCCGCTGTACCAGGCGATCCTCCCGATCCGCGGCAAGATCCTCAACGTGGAGAAGGCGCGGGTCGACAAGATCCTGCAGAACAACGAGGTCCAGGCGCTGATCTCGGCCTTCGGCACCGGGGTCCACGAGGACTTCGACATCAGCAAGCTCCGGTACCACAAGATCATCCTGATGGCGGACGCCGACGTCGACGGCCAGCACATCAACACCCTGCTGCTGACCTTCCTCTTCCGCTTCATGCGGCCGCTGGTCGAGTCCGGGCACGTGTTCCTCTCCCGCCCCCCGCTGTACAAGATCAAGTGGGGCCGGGACGACTTCGAGTACGCCTACTCCGACCGCGAGCGGGATGTGCTGATCCAGGCCGGCCGGGAGGCGGGCAAGCGGGTCAGGGACGACTCGGTGCAGCGCTTCAAGGGTCTGGGCGAGATGAACGCCGAGGAGCTGCGGGTCACCACCATGGACGTGGAGCACCGCGTCCTGGGCCAGGTGACCCTGGACGACGCCGCCCAGGCGGACGACCTGTTCTCGGTGCTGATGGGCGAGGACGTCGAGGCCCGGCGCTCCTTCATCCAGCGCAACGCCAAGGACGTCCGCTTCCTCGATATCTGAGTCGGCCCGCCGGCCCTGGCGCCGGCCCGTACCGCACCGGCCGCTTCGAAAGGAACTTTGACCAGCAATGGCCGACGACGAGAACACTCCCACACCCTCCGAGGCATCCGCCGCTGCCGCCGCCGAGGGCGCCGCGATGCGCATCGAGACCGTCGGGCTCGAGACGGAGATGCAGCGCTCGTACCTCGACTACGCGATGAGCGTGATCGTGAGCCGCGCGCTGCCCGACGTCCGGGACGGCCTCAAGCCGGTGCACCGCCGTGTGCTGTACGCGATGTACGACGGCGGGTACCGCCCGGAGAAGGGCTTCTACAAGTGCGCCCGCGTGGTGGGCGACGTGATGGGTACGTACCACCCGCACGGCGACACCTCGATCTACGACGCGCTGGTGCGGCTCGCCCAGCCGTGGTCGATGCGGATGCCGCTGGTGGACTCCAACGGCAACTTCGGCTCGCCGGGCAACGACCCGGCGGCGGCCATGCGCTACACCGAGTGCAAGATGGCGCCGCTGGCCATGGAGATGCTCCGGGACATCGACGAGGACACCGTCGACTTCCAGGACAACTACGACGGCCGCAACCAGGAGCCCACGGTCCTGCCGTCGCGCTTCCCGAACCTGCTGGTCAACGGCTCGGCCGGAATCGCGGTCGGTATGGCGACCAACATCCCGCCGCACAACCTGCGCGAGGTCGCCGAGGGTGCCCAGTGGTACCTGGCCAACCCGAACGCCACCCCCGAGGAGCTGCTGGACGCGCTCGTCGAGCGGATCAAGGGCCCGGACTTCCCCACCGGCGCGCTGGTGGTGGGCCGCAAGGGCATCGAGGAGGCGTACCGCACCGGCCGCGGGTCGATCACCATGCGCGCGGTGGTGGAGGTCGAGGAGATCCAGGGCCGGCAGTGCCTGGTGGTCACCGAGCTGCCGTACCAGGTCAACCCGGACAACCTGGCGCAGAAGATCGCCGACCTGGTGAAGGAAGCCAAGATCGGCGGCATCGCGGACGTCCGCGACGAGACCTCCTCGCGCACCGGCCAGCGCCTGGTCATCGTGCTCAAGCGGGACGCGGTCGCCAAGGTCGTGCTGAACAACCTCTACAAGCACACCGACCTGCAGACCAACTTCGGCGCCAACATGCTGGCCCTGGTCGACGGGGTGCCGCGCACCCTGTCGCTGGACGCCTTCATCCGCAACTGGGTCACCCACCAGGTCGAGGTCATCGTCCGGCGCACCCGCTTCCGGCTGCGCAAGGCCGAGGAGCGCGCCCACATCCTGCGCGGCCTGCTCAAGGCGCTGGACGCCATCGACGAGGTCATCGCGCTGATCCGGCGCAGTGAGACGGTCGAGGTGGCGCGCGGCGGCCTGATGGGTCTGCTGGAGATCGACGAGGTCCAGGCCAACGCGATCCTGGAGATGCAGCTGCGCCGGCTGGCGGCCCTGGAGCGGCAGAAGATCATCCAGGAGCACGACGAGCTCCAGGCGAAGATCAACGAGTACAACGCGATCCTGGCCTCGCCGGAGCGGCAGCGCCAGATCATCAGCGAGGAACTCACCGCGCTCGTCGAGAAGTTCGGCGACGACCGGCGCTCCAAGCTGGTGCCCTTCGAGGGCGACATGTCCATCGAGGACCTGATCGCCGAGGAGGACATCGTCGTCACCATCACGCGTGGCGGCTATGTGAAGCGCACCCGGACCGACGACTACCGCTCGCAGAAGCGCGGTGGCAAGGGCGTGCGCGGCACCAAGCTGCGCGAGGACGACATCGTCGACCACTTCTTCGTCTCCACCACCCACCACTGGCTGCTCTTCTTCACCAACAAGGGCCGGGTCTACCGGGCCAAGGCCTACGAGCTGCCGGACGCCGGCCGGGACGCCAAGGGCCAGCACGTGGCCAACCTGCTGGCCTTCCAGCCGGATGAGCAGATCGCCCAGATCCTGGCCATCCGCGACTACGAGGCCGCCCCGTACCTGGTGCTGGCGACCAAGTCCGGCCTGGTGAAGAAGACCTCGCTGAAGGACTACGACTCCCCGCGCTCGGGCGGCGTGATCGCCATCAACCTGCGGGAGACCGAGGACGGCGGCGAGGATCTGCTGATCGGCGCCGAGCTGGTCTCGGCCGAGGACGACCTGCTGCTGATCAGCAAGAAGGCGCAGTCGATCCGGTTCACCGCCACCGACGACGCGCTGCGTCCCATGGGGCGTGCGACCTCCGGTGTGAAGGGCATGAGCTTCCGCGAGGGGGACGAGCTCCTCTCGATGAATGTGGTCCGGCCGGGTACGTTCGTCTTCACCGCCACCGACGGTGGCTACGCCAAGCGCTCCAGCGTGGACGAGTACCGCGTTCAGGGTCGCGGTGGCCTGGGTATCAAGGCCGCCAAGATCGTGGAGGACCGGGGTTCGCTGGTCGGCGCGCTGGTGGTCGAGGAGAACGACGAGATCCTCGCCATCACGCTCGGCGGCGGTGTGATCCGTACCCGGGTCAATGAGGTCAGGGAGACGGGCCGTGACACCATGGGCGTCCAACTGATCAACCTGGGTAAGCGTGATGCCGTGGTCGGCATCGCCCGGAACGCCGAGGCGGGCAGCGAGGCCGACGACGTCGACCAGACCGACGAGGTCGACGTGGCCGAGGGCGCCACGCCTCAGGCGCCGGCCGAGGGCGAGGTGCCCCCGGCTGAGGAGACCGAGGAGTAAGACGTGAGTGGAGCCAGGGGCGCCGCGGCAAGCGGCGGCGAAGGCGGCCAGGGACATCCCGGTGCCGTACCGCCGCCCGCAGCCGGCGGCGCCCCTGGCTTTGCCGCGGACTCCCGAGGGGGAAGGCGAACCGTGACGGACGCCAGAGGGCCGCAGCCGCAGTACGAGCCGTTCTCGGCGGGCCCGCTGCCCGGTGAGCGGCCGGCCCAGCCGCCCGCGCAGCCGTACCACCCGCCGCAGGCGTACACGCCTCCCGCAAGCGCTCCCAGCGCACCGAGTGCCCCGGGCACGGCCGCCAGTGCGTCGAGCGCCCCGGGCGCCTCGGGGGCCCGGGAGGGCGCTCGGCGGTCCGTTCCCGCCCCCAGTGGCCGGGCCACCGCCCGCCGCCCCAAGCCGGCCGCGGCGCCCCGCACCGGGCCGCGGGTGCGCAAGGCCAGGCTCCGGGTCGCCAAGATCGACCCCTGGTCGGTCATGAAGGTCAGCTTCCTGCTCGCCATCGCCTTGGGCATATGCACCGTGGTGGCCTCCGCGGTGCTGTGGACGGTCATGGACGCGATGGGTGTCTTCAGCACCGTCGGCGGCACCATCAGCGAGGCGACCGAGTCCAAGAAGGGCAGCGGTTTCGATCTGGAGTCCTTCCTGTCGCTGCCCCGGGTCATGGGCTTCACCACCATCATCGCGTTGATCAACGTGGTGCTGGTGACCTCCCTGGCGACGCTGGGCGCCTTCATCTACAACATCTCCGCGGGCTTCGTCGGGGGTGTGGAGGTGACCTTGGCGGAGGACGACTGACCAGTCGCCGACGGTCGCCCGATACCGATTTTGGGACTTGGCCGGTGGTGCGCTAATCTTTCGGTGCAGCGAACGAGCGGCTATAGCTCAGACGGTTAGAGCGCTTCCCTGATAAGGAAGAGGCCCCAGGTTCAAGTCCTGGTAGCCGCACCGTGACCAGCAGGTCAGACGCCCGGAACCTCCTCGGAGGGGCCGGGCGTTTTCGCGTTTCCGGGGTTTTCGCGTTTCCCCTCCGCGCCCGTCGGCAAAAGGTTTTCGCCGCCCCTTTGCCGGGTGCCGGCCGATCACCGACGGGGCCGGGCGGAGGCGTTCTCGGTCGCCTTCGGTTTCTCGGCCGTGCCGAGTTCGCCGGCCGCGTCGAGTGCCTCCGGAGGTTCCGGTTCCGGCGTGTGTGGTGACCCATCGGGATCCGGCGGCGCAGGCTCCACGGCCTCTGAGGCCTCCTCGCGGCTTCCCCGCGAAGAGCGGCGGTCCCGCCGAGGTCGAGCGCGGCCCGGGCGGCTCCCAGGCCGGTGCCCAGGGTCGGGCGGGCGCCCAGGGCATCCGACGGGACCCAGGCCGGCGCTCTGGGCGCCGAGCGGCTCCCAGAGGGGCGCCCAGGCACCGGTTGGCCCGACCAGAGCAGCCCGCACGGCACCACGGACGGACCGCGCCGACTTCCGTGGCCCTGGACTGTTCCCGCCGGGGCCGGTGGGGCGCCACTCACCCGGGCAGCCGTGCCCTTCCCGTCAACGTCGGCTGAGCATTCCCCTTACGGGTCGTATCGGAGCGCTGTCCGGTTGCTGCCGCCCCAAACCGGGTATAGGTCACCGATTGATATCGAGCGGTGTGTATCATCGGGCGCCAGAGGTCCCCTACGTCAATGAAAGACGAGGTCGCGCGGTGAAGAAGCTTCTCCTGGTCGCACTGGCCGCCATCGGCGGGCTCCTCGTGTACCGCCAGATCCAGGCGGATCGCGCCGAGCAGGACCTGTGGACGGAGGCGACCGACTCCGTGCCCGCAGGTTCGAGTGTCTGAGACACCCACAGATCCCGAACGGGGCCCTGACCGCTGAGGCGGCCGGGGCCCCGTTGACGTTGGCTCGCAAGAGTCGGTTCACTTCCGCGAACGACCATCGGCCCGGCAGGATCCGGAGCACAGGCCCTGGTCCGCGCCGCGGGGCACCCGGCGCGGCGGCCGGTACGACGAGGGGTGGGACGGGATGAGGGACCGCGGCAGGCGGGGCGCCGCCCTCGCGGCGGCGCTGGCCCTGGGGGCGCTGCTGGGTGCCGCGCCGGGCCCGGCGCGGGCGGCCCCCGCGGGGACCGCCGAAGGGCTTCGGGCCGGCGGTCCGGCCGGGCAGGTGGGCCGTGCCCCGGGCGAACCGCCGGCCGCCCCCGGCGGAAGCGCCTCCGGGAGCGCCGGGTACCAGCCGCGGGGGCGGGAGATCCGCGGCACCGCCGACCCGCGGGACGCACCGCCGATGAGCGCCGGCGAGAGCTATGTGGACAGCGTCGGGGCCGGCGAGAAGCGTTCCTACCGGGTCCGGCTGGACGAGCGGTCCACCGCCTATGTGTCGGCCGTCGCGGTGCCCCGCCCCGGCGCCCGGGTATCCGCCTTCACCGACGGCGTCAAGCTGACCCTGACCGACGCCGGGGGCCGGGTCTGCGGCCAGGCCCATCCGGTGGCCGAGGCGGCCGATGTGGCCTATCCGCTGGCGGGTTACGCCTCCCGGCTGCTGCGTTCCGGCCCCGCCGCGACCTGCCGCCAGGCGGGCACGTACCACTTCACCGTGGAGCGCACCGGCGCGGACCGGGCCGGGGCGGACCGGTGGCCGCTGGAGTTGCGGTTCACCCAGGAGCCCGCGGTACGCGGCGGGCCCACCACTC
>NZ_SRID01000169.1 GCF_004684805.1 Streptomyces palmae | reverse complement strand
CCCACCACCCCGTCCCGCACGCCCCGAGCCGCCGGACCCTGCTCGCCGCCACCGCGGCCGGTGCCGCGCTGGCAGCCGGCGGCCCGGCTCTGGGTACCGCCCACGCCGCCGCCCCGGACCGCCGCCCCGACCGGGAGCGGCTGCGTGCCCTCATCGCCCGGATGACCCTGCCGGAGAAGATCGGGCAGCTCTTCGTCATGCGGGTGTACGGGCACTCCGCCACCGACCCCGATCCCGCCGACATCGAGGCCAACCGCAAGGAGATCGGCGTACGGGACGCCGCCGAGCTGATCGCCACCTACCACGTGGGCGGCATCATCTACTTCGCCTGGGCGCACAACACCCGGAGCCCGCGGCAGATCGCCGCGCTGTCCGACGGCATCCAGCGCGCCGGGCTGGCCCAGCCCACCCCCCTCCCGCTGCTGGTCTCCACCGACCAGGAGCACGGCATCGTTGCCCGGGTGGGCGCGCCCGCCACCCTCTTCCCCGGCGCGATGGCGCTGGGTGCCGGGGGCCGGGAGGCGGACGCCCGGGAGATGGCCCGTATCGCGGGGCGGGAGCTGGCCGCGCTGGGCATCCGGCAGAACTACGCGCCGGTCGCGGACGTGAACGTGAACCCGGCCAATCCGGTGATCGGCGTACGGTCCTTCGGCGCCGACCCCGAGGCGGTGTCCGCGCTGGTCACCGCGGAGGTGCGGGGCTATCAGGAGGGCGGGGTGGCGGCCACCGCCAAGCACTTCCCGGGGCATGGCGACACCGCGGTGGACAGCCATCTGGGGCTGCCGCTGATCACCCATTCGCGGGAGGAGTGGGAGCGGCTGGACGCCCCGCCGTTCAAGGCCGCCATCGCCGCCGGCATCGACGCCGTGATGACCGCGCACCTGCTCTTCCCGGCCCTGGACCCGGTCGATGACCCGGCCACCCTGTCCCGGCCCATCCTCACCGGGGTGCTCCGCGGCGAACTCGGCTTCGACGGCGTGGTGGTCACCGACTCGCTGGGCATGGCCGGGGTGCGGAAGAAGTACGGCGACGACCGGGTGCCGGTGCTGGCGCTCAAGGCCGGGGTCGACCAGCTGCTCAACCCGCCGGACCTGCCCGCCGCCTGGCACGGGCTGCGCCGGGCGGTGGAGAGCGGCGAGGTCCCCGAATCCCGGCTGGACGAGTCGATCCTGCGGATCCTGGAGCTCAAGTCCCGGCTCGGGCTGTTCGACGAGCCCTACACCCGCGCCGGGGAGGTGGACCGCGTGGTGGGCAGCCGCTCCCATCTGGCCGCCGCGGACCGGATCGCCGACCGCACCACCACCCTGCTCCGCAACGACCGCGGGCTGCTGCCGCTGTCCCCGCGCCGCCACCATGACCTGCTGGTGGTGGGGGTCGATCCGGCCTCGCCGTCCGGTACCGGCGGGCCGCCCACCGCGGTGCTGGCCCGGGCGCTCGGGGAGCTGGGCTTCACCGCCGAGGCGCTGTCCACCTCGACCGGTGCCCAGCCGGATCCGGCGCCGGAGCGGATCGCGGCGGCGGTCGCCGCGGCCCGCGGCCGGGACGCGGTCATCGTGGCCACGTACAACGTCGGCCGCACCTCGGCCCAACGCACCCTGGTCGCCGAGCTGGCCGCCACCGGTGTGCCGGTGGTGCAGCTGGCGCTGCGCAACCCGTACGACATAGCCCAACTGGCCGACAGCGGACTGTCCGCCGCGCTGGCCGCCTACTCCTGGACCGATGTGGAGGTGCGCGCCGCCGCCCGGGTGATCGCCGGGCGCGCCCGGCCGCGCGGCAGGCTGCCGGTGTCGGTGCGGCGCGCGGACGCCCCGGACCAGGTGCTGTACCCGCTCGGCTACGGCCTGGGCTACTGAGGGCCGGTGCCCAGGGGCCGGGCTGCCGAGGGCTGACGCCTGAGGCACGGGGCCCAGGGGCCTGGGCTGCCGAGGGCTGACGCCTGAGGTACCGGACCCCGGGGCCTGGGCTGCCCAGGCCCCGGGCCCCGGGCCCTTGGGAAACGATCGACGGCCTCCGGTCGGCTCGGTGGAGCCGGCCGGAGGCCGTCGTACGGCGAAACCCGCCCACTCGTCGGTGGCCGGCGGGTCTACCGGGTCACGGGCGCAGCAGCGGCTCGCGCTCGATGTCCCGCTTGTCCAGCTTGGCGTCGTGCTTGGCCAGCGGCTTGGCCGCCTGCTCGCCCTTGGCGACCGCGGCGGGCGCCACGCCGGCCCACTCCAGGATCTCGGCGGTGGCCTTCTCCTTCTCGCCGGCCTTCAGGCCGGCCACGTTGGCGCCGTGGTTGCCGCCCGGCGCGGTGAAGACGTAGGAGTCCTTGGAGCCCTTGCCCAGACGGAACGGCTCGGCGCCCCACGGGTCGTTCTGCCCGTAGACGAAGAGCATCCGCTCGGAGTCGTGGCGCACCCAGTTGTCCACGTCACGCATGACCGAGGGCTGGAACTTCATCGAGATGGACCGCGGCACGTAGTTGCGCGGCTGGTATATCCCGGGGTAGCGCAGCAGGCCGTCCAGGTGCGGGGTCTCGAAGCTGGGCGAACCCAGCTGGGTGCCCGCCTGGTAGTAGTACGGGGTGTAGGTCTCCAGGCCCTGGTCGGTGTAGGCCGAGAAGCCGGAGATCTCGTCGACGAAGCCGTACAGCTCGTCGGTGGAGGCGGTGGCGGCGGGCACGTCGGCGCAGTCCGACTCCTTGTGGTATTGCCAGAACGCCCAGACCAGGTCCAGCACCACGTTCTCGTACGCCTTGTCGGCGCTGCCCACGACCTCGAAGGTCTGCTGCTCGCTGTCCGCCCACTTCTGGTAGCGGTCGACGATCTCGTCGCGGCGCACCAGGGCCTCGCGCTGGACCGCGTTCAGCTTGGCGCGGCACTCGGCGGTGCCGACCGTGGAGAAGAACCGGTCGTACGCCGAGTCCTCCTTGTTCACCACGTCGTTGGGCGCGACGTAGGCGACGGTGCCGTCCATGTCGTTCGGGTAGAAGCGGCGGAAGTAGGTGGCGGTCATGCCGCCCTTGCTGCCGCCGGTGGCCAGCCAGTTCTTGCCGTAGATCGGCTTGAGCGCCCGGTAGAGGCGGTGCTGGTCACTGGCCGCCTGCCAGATGTCCAGCTTGGACCAGTCGGCCGGCTGGGGGCGGGACGGGGTGAAGAAGCGGTACTCCATCGACAGCTGGTTGCCGTCGACGATCTGCGTCGGCTCGCTGCGGCGCGGGTTGGTGTTGACGTTGTAGCCGGAGGTGAAGAACACCGTGGGCCGGTCCGTGGACTTGTGCAGCAGGGTGATCCGCTGCTTGAAGGTCCCCTTGGACGGGTGTCGGTGGTCGATCGGCTGGGTGTAGTCGAGCACGAAGAAGCGGTAGCCCGTGTAGGGCTTCTCCTCGACGAGGCTCATCCCCGGTATCGCGAGGATCCGGTCCTTGATGTCCGGCTCGGCGGCGGTCGCCGCACCTGTGGCCGTGGCGGCGCCGGTGCCGAGCGTGCCTATGAGCACGACCAGCGACAGCAGCCATCTGAGCGCCTTGCGCATTCACCCTCCCCTGGGTCAGCAAAGGTCGCCGCGAACCTACCTGTGCCGCACATGGACCCGCCAGCCCTCTTCAGCACCCTCTTGGCCACGGAGAGTTGTGGCCTGTCCCCTTTCGTCGCGTGCTGTGATGGCGCATCCTGCCGACATGGACCGAGACGAACCGCCTGAGCGGAGTGAGCGGACCGAGCGGTTGCGGCGCTATCTGGCGGAACTTCAAGAACGGGTCGAGCCGCGCTCCCTGGAGCTGCTGATCCGGCTGCTGCACGAGGTGAGCACCTCGCCGGCGGTGCACGGCGGGACCTACGAGCTGGGCATGGGGCCGGCCGAGCGGGAGCTGTTCACCCCCGCCCTCCAGGCCGAGCTGCTGGTGCTCTTCGGTCTGCTCACCACCCAGGAGGAGCGGGTGGTGGTGGACCTGGGGGACGCGCCGCACGCCCGGGGCATGAAGGTGCTGGTCCCTCAGGACCGGGCGGACGACGCCGAGTTCCTGGCCCGGCACAAGGATCGGGTCGCGGCCGAGGCGGAGCGGCGGGAGCACGACCGGCAGGAGGTCCAGGCCATCGCCCGGGCCAGCGGCATGGAACCGTAGTCCGCGCGGCGCCCCGAAGGTACGGGCCGATCCCCGCGGTTGGCGCCCGGGATCCGGGAGGGTCCCCAACGGCGACCGGGCCGGAGGCCGTGAGGCGCCTCCGCCCGAGGCGCCGGACTGGCCGGAAGCCGTGAAGCGCCTCCGCCCCAGGCGCCGGACTGGCCGGAAGCCGTGAAGCGCCTCGCGGAGGTGCCCGGTGGAGTGTTCCCGCCGGAAGCCGTGTGGTTCGCCCGGGTGCGGGACCGAGCCCCGCCCCCGGGCGTCACGGACCGCGGAACCAGGGCCCCCGGGCGCCACCGAACGCCTCACCAGGGACCCCGGGCCCTCGACCGCACCACCGCGGCCGGCCAGGCCACCGGCTACACCACCGCGGGCTCCGTCTCTCCGGTGAAGGTGCGCCACAGCTCCGCGTACCGTCCGTCGCGGGCCAGCAGCTTCTCGTGGGTGCCGTCCTCCACCACCCGCCCGTGGTCCAGCACGACCACCCGGTCGGCGCGGGCGGCCGTGGTCAGCCGGTGGGCCACCACCAGCGTGGTGCGCCGGCCGGCCAGCCGGTCGGTGGCCTGGTTGACCAGTGCCTCGGTGGCCAGGTCCAGCGCCGCGGTGGCCTCGTCCAGCAGCAGTACGTCGGGGTTCACCAGCTCGGCCCGGGCCAGGGCCAGCAGCTGCCGCTGCCCGGCGGAGAGGTTGCGTCCGCGCTCGGCCACCTCGTGGAGGTAGCCGCCGTCCAGCGAGGCCACCATGGCGTGGGCGCCGACCGCCCGGGCGGCGGCCTCCACCTCGGCGTCGGTGGCGTCCGGCCGCCCGTAGGCGATGGCGTCCCGGACCGTGCCGGGGAACAGGTACGACTCCTGCGGGACCACGCCCAGCCGGTGCCGATAGCCGGTCAGGTCGAGTTCGCGCAGGTCGGTGCCGTCCACCCGGACGCTGCCGGAGGTCGGGTCGTAGAACCGGGCCACCAGCTTGACCAGGGTGGACTTGCCGGCGCCGGTCTCGCCGACGAAGGCCACCGTCTGCCCGGCCGGTATCCGCAGGTCGATGCCGGACAGGGCGGCCTCCTCCGCCCCGTCGGTGCCGTTGTACCGGAAGTGCACGTCCTCGAAGGCGATCTCGCCGCGCAGCGCGGACACCGGCCGCGGGGACTCGGCGGGCGGGGTGCTGGTCGGCTCGCGCAGCAGCTCCTGGATCCGGCGGAGCGAGACGGTCGCCTGCTGGTAGCCGTCGAAGACCTGGGAGAGCTGCTGGACCGGGGCGAAGAACAGGTCGATGTAGAGCAGATAGGCGACCAGCGCACCCGTGGTGAGGGTGTTGTCGCCGACCCGGTGGGCGCCGACGATCAGCACCAGCGCGGCGGCCACCGAGGAGAGCAGCTGGACGAAGGGGAAGTACACCGATATCAGCCACTGGCCGCGCACCCGGGCCTCGCGGTAGCTGTCGCTGCGCTCCTCGAACCGGGCCTGCCCGGCGCCCTCGCGGCGGAACGCCTGGACGATCCGCAGCCCGGCGACGCCCTCCTGGAGGTCCGCGTTGACCCCGCTGATCCGCTCCCGGGCCAGCTCGTACGCCTTGACGCTCTGGCGCCGGAAGAAGACGGTGCCCACGATCAGCGGGGGCAGGGTGGCGAACACCACCAGGGCCAGCTGGACGTCGATGACCAGCAGCGCGACCAGGATGCCCAGGAAGCTCAGCAGGCTCACCACGGCGGTGACCAGGCCGGTCTGCAGGAAGGTGGAGAGTGCGTCCACATCGGTGGTCATTCGCGTCATGACCTTGCCGGTGAGCTCGCGCTCGTAGTAGTCCAGGCCGAGCCGCTGCAGCTGGGCGAAGATCTTGACGCGCAGGGAGTAGAGCACCCGCTCGCCGGTGCGGCCGGTCATCTGGGTCTCGCCGATCTGGGCGGCCCACTGGCCCAGCACCACCAGCAGCGCGATGGCGGACGCCGCCCACACCGCGCCCAGCGCCGCCTGGTCGACGCCCTTGTCGATGCCGTGCCGGATCAGCACCGGCAGCAGCAGACCGGCCAGGGCGTCGGCGGCCACCAGCAGCAGCGCGATCAGCAGCGGCACGCGGAAGCCGCGCAGCAGCTGCCGCAGCCCGTAGGCCCGCTCGGGGCGCTGGGCGGCCTCCTCGTCGATGTCCGGGGTGTCGTTCGCCGGGGGCAGCGCGGCGACCTTCTCGAGCAGGTCGGGGGTGGCGGGCGAGCCGGCCAGCGCACCCGCCATCCCACCGGGGCGCCCGGACGCGGCCGCGGCGCCGGCCGCGGCGGCGCCCGCCGAGGTGTCGGAGGACTGCTCGTGTTCGCCGTCCCGCACCCACAGTGCGGGGGTGATCCCGTCCACCACCCGGTGGCGGGCCTTCGCCTGCTCGCGGTCGCCCTCGGCCGCCGCCTCGATCGGGGTGTCCAGATGGAGGGCGAGGTCGAGCGGGCGGTCGGCGGTGCCGGCGGCCGAGGGCTCGCCGTCGAGGGCCGGCCGGCCCGGACGGTGGCCGTCGGGGGACGCCGGCGGGGCGCCGTCCTGCCCGGCGGTCAGCCCCGCCGGGTCGCGGCTGACCCCGCCCAGCTCGTCCGGGTCGGTGAGCAGCCGGCGGTACAGCTCGCAGCGGTCCCGCAGCTCCTCGTGGGTGCCGGTGTCCACCACCCGTCCGCCGTCCAGCACCGCGATCCGGTCGGCCAGTGCCAGGGTGGAGAGCCGGTGGGCGATCAGCAGGGTGGTGCGGCCCTGCATCACCTCGCGCAGCGCCTCGTGGATCTCGTGCTCGACCCGTGCGTCCACCGCCGAGGTGGCGTCGTCCAGCACCAGCAGCCGGGGGTCGGTGAGGATGGCCCGGGCCAGTGCGATGCGCTGCCGCTGGCCACCGGAGAGGGTCAGGCCCTGCTCGCCGACCTCGGTGTCGTAGCCCTCGGGCAGCTCACGTATGAAGCGGTCGGCCTGGGCCGCGCGGGCGGCGGCGAGTATCTGCTCCTCGGTGGCGTCCGGGGCACCGTAGGCGATGTTGGCGCGCACGGTGTCGGAGAACAGGAAGCTGCTCTCCGGCACCAGGCCGATGGCGGAGCGCAGCGAGTCGAAGGTCAGCTCGCGCACGTCGTGGCCGCCGATCCGCACCGTGCCCTCGGTCGGGTCGTAGAAGCGCGGCAGCAGCAGCGACAGGGTGGACTTGCCGCTGCCCGAGGCGCCGACCACGGCCAGCGTCTGGCCGGGTTCGATGCGCAGCGAGACCTTGTCGAGCACCGGGCGGGCGGGGTCGTAGCCGAAGCTGACCCGGTCGAACTCGACGGTGGCCGGTGCGTCGGCGGGCAGCTCGCGGGCGTCCGGCCGCTCGCCGATGGCGGGTTCGGCGTCGATGATCTCGAAGACCCGCTCCACGCCGGCCCGTGCCTGCTGGCCCATGGTGAGCATCATGGTGAGCATCCGGACCGGGCCGACCAGCTGGGCGAGGTAGGTGGAGAAGGCGACGAAGGTGCCCAGGGTGACCTGGCCGCGGGTGGCCATCCAGCCGCCGAGCGCCAGCATGGCGACCTGGCCCAGGGCCGGTACGGCCTGGAGGGCGGGGGTGTAGCGGGCGTTGAGGCGCACGGTGCGCAGCCGGGAGGCGAACAGCGCGCGGCCGGCCTCGCGGAGCTTGGCGGTCTCCTGCTCCTCCTGGCCGAAGCCCTTGACCACGCGGACGCCGGTGACCGCGCCGTCCACCACGCCGGCCACCGCGGCGGCCTGGCTCTGGGCGTGCCAGGTGGCGGGGAAGAGCCGGCGGCGGCTGCGGGAGGCGAGGAACCACAGGGCGGGGGCGACGGCCAGCACCACCACGGTGAGCAGCGGCGACAGGATCGCCATGATCACCAGGGAGATCAGGAAGAGCAGGACGTTGCCGATCATCATCGGCACCATGAACAGCAGGCCCTGGATGAGCTGGAGGTCGCTGGTGCCCCGGCCGACGACCTGGCCGGTGCTCAGTTCGTCCTGCCGTCTGCCGTCCAGCCGGGATATCGCCCGGAACATCTCGGTACGCAGGTCGTGTTGGACGTCCAGGGCGAGCCGGCCACCGTAGAAGCGCCGGATGTAGGTGAGGACGTAGACCGCCACGGCGGCGACGATCAGCAGGGTGGCCCAGGGGCCGATCGAGCGGGTGCCCTTGACGATCACATCGTCGATGATCAGCCTCGGCACCAGCGGCACCAGGGCCATCACCGCCATGCCGGCGAGCGAGGCGCCCAGTGAGAGCAGCACGTTGCGCCGGTACCGCCAGCAGTAGCGGGTCAGCCGGCGCACCCAGCCCTGCGGCCTGCCGTCCCCCGTCGAAGCGCTTGCCACCCGTGACCTCCTGGTCCTGTCCCGTCCACCCCGCGGCCCGTGCCACCGGATGCCTCCGTGGCCCTTGCCACCGGATGCTGCAACGCACAGGCGTGCGGATTTCATCCTGCGGCAACACATCGATTGCGACAGGACGGGACGGGGCCGAACGGGTCAGGCCGCGGCGGGCGCCTCCTCCTCGGGCACTTCGGTGATCTCGGCGCAGCGGGCCGCGACCTGATCCAGGGCCAGTCCGAGGGCCCCGGCCAGGGCCGCCACGGTGAAGAAGGCGGGGGTCGGGGCCCGTCCGGTCTCGATCTTGCGGAGGGTCTCGGCGGAGATCCCGGCGGCGGCGGCGACCTCGGCCATGCTGCGTTCGCCGCGCGCCTGACGCAGCAGAAGGCCCAGGTGCCGGCCGCGTTCGCGTTCCAGCGGAGTCAGAGGAGTGCGCACCATGGACGTGATACTAATACCGGTATAAGAATTGGGACAGCGATTGTGTCCTCACGGACCCGGTACGGAGGCGGTCGGCATGGTGGAGATCAAGACGGACGCGGCGATGGACGCCATGCGGGAGGCCGGGCGGGTGGTGGCCCGGGCCCTGGCGGCGGCGCGCGAGGCCGCCGCGGTCGGCACCGGGCTCCGCGAACTGGACGAGGCGGCCCGCGCCGTGCTGGACGAGGCGGGGGCGAGCTCCCCGTTCCTGGGCTACCGCCCGCAGTTCGCGCCGACCCCGTTCCCGGCGGTCATCTGCGCCTCGGTGAACGACGCGATCGTGCACGGCATCCCTAACGGCTACCGGCTGCGCGACGGCGATCTGGTGAGCATCGACTGCGGTGCCCAGCTGGACGGCTGGGCCGGCGACGCCGCGATCAGCTTCATCGTGGGCACCCCGCGCCCCGAGGACCAGCGGCTGATCGAGGCCACCGAGGCCGCGCTGGCCGCGGGCATCGAGGCGGCGGTGGTCGGCGGCCGGATGGGCGACATCGCGCACGCCGTCGGCTCGGTGGGCCGCACCGCCGGCTACGGCATCCCGGCCGACTTCGGCGGCCACGGCATCGGACGCCGGATGCACGAGGACCCGCCGGTCCCCAACGAGGGGCGGCCCGGCCGCGGCTACCCGCTGCGGCACGGGCTGGTGATCGCCATCGAGCCGATGTTCCTGGCCGGCGGCTCGGACGCGTACGTCACCGACCCGGACGGCTGGACGCTGCGCACCGCGGGCGGCGGACGCGCCGCGCACAGCGAGCACACGGTGGCCATCACGGAGGACGGCCCCCGCGTACTCACCCTGCCGTGACCCTCGGGCCGGCCCACCGACGTACGGCACCAGCCCGAGTCGTACGGCCCGAGTACCCGAGGTGACCCCGCGAGCCCCGTACGGCGCCCGCGGCCGGCGGGCTCAGGCTCCCAGCAGTTGCGCGAAGCGGGCCGGGTCGATGTTGCCGCCGGAGACCACCACGCCGACCCGGGGCGGCGGCTCGGCGATCCGGCCCGCGAGCAGGGCGGCCAGCCCGGTCGCCCCGCTGGGCTCGACCACGATCTTCAGCCGGGTGAAGGCGAACGCCATGGCCTCGCGGATCTCCTCGTCGCTGACCAGCACCACCTCGTCCAGCAGTCGCCGGTTGATGGCGAAGGACAGCTCACCGGGGGTCTCCAGCGCCTGGCCGTCGGCGATGGTGCGCGGCACCGGGATCCGCACCCGGTGCCCGGCCTCCAGCGAGCGCTTGTAGTCGTCGCCCGCCTCCGGTTCCACGCCGATGGTGCGGATCGCGGGATCCAGGCCGCGGGCCGCGGTGGCGCAGCCGGCCATCAGCCCGCCGCCGCCCACCGGGGTGATCAGCGCTCCGAGCCCCTCGACCTCCTCCATCAGCTCCAGCCCGGTGGTGCCCTGCCCGGCGATGACATGCGGATGCTCATAGGGCGGGATCAGGGTCAGCCCGCGGTCGGCGGCCAGCTTCTCGCCGATCGCCGCCCGGTCGCCGGTGTAGCGGTCGTACGTCACCACCTCCGCCCCGTAGCCCAGGGTGGCCGCGCGCTTGGCGGCCGGCGCGTCCTCGGGCATCAGGATGACCGCGGGCGCCCCCAGCAGCCGGGCCGCCAGCGCGACCGCCTGGGCGTGGTTGCCGGAGGAGTAGGCCGCCACGCCGCGCCGCAGGCGCTCCGGCGGGAGCTGGGCGATGGCGTTGTAGGCCCCGCGGAACTTGAAGGCGCCCACCCGCTGGAAGTTCTCGCACTTGAGGAAGGTCCGCGCGCCGACCCGTTCGTCCAGGGTGCGCGAGGTCAGTACCGGGGTGCGGTGCGCGACGTGCTCGATCCGAGCCGCCGCGGCACGGATGTCGTCGAGGGTGACCTGTTCGGTGGTCATGCTGGTCCGCCGTCCTCTCGGTCGTCCGGGTCTTCGGTTGGTGGGGTGCCGGCCGGCCTGTCCCGCTCGGCCGAGGTGCCGCGCACCTCGGCCAGGTAGGCGTAGGCGGAGGCCCGGGAGATGCCGAGCCGGGCCGCGACCCGGGGCACCGCGCGGCGCACCGCGAAGACCCCGGTGCGCTCCAGCCGGGCGAAGAGCGCGGTCCGCTCGGCGCGGTCCAGGTCGGCCCACTGCTTGCCCTGGGCGAGTTGCAGCCCGTCCACCGCGGCGTCCACCACCTCGTCCACGTCGTTGCTGAAGGTGGTGGTGGGGACGGCGGCGCCGGCGGCCAGCCCGACCAGGTCGCCGATGATCTCGTGCGCCTGGCGCAGGGCGGTGATGTCGAGGTTGACGCAGAAGGCGCCGAACGCGGTGCCGCCGCTGGTGCGCAGCACGATGGTGGAGGACTTGAGCATCCGGCCGCCCCGGGCGCGGGTGACGTAGTTCAGCCGGTCGGTGGCCGCGTCGCCCTGGCCCAGCAGGTCCATGCCGATCTCGCTCATGGAGCCGCCCACGGCGCGGCCGGTGAGGTTGCCCGCGATGGCCACCACGGACCCCTCCGGGCGGCGGAAGTCGTGCACCACCACCTCGCAGCTGGACCCGAAGGTGGCGGCCAGGCCCTCGGCGACCGGCCGCAGTGCGGCGATGATGGCGTCCGCTTCCGCGTTCTCTCCGTTCACATGGATGGACTGTACAGAGCCTGGACTCATTGTCCAACCCCCCAGGTTTCTCCCGGCGCCCCGGCACCCCGGCGCCGTCTCCGGGCACGGGCACGGGGCACCGGGACCCGAGCGCCCGGCGCCGGGAGGGTCGCAGGTCGCGCCCGGCGCCCCGCGCCCCCCGTGTGCCTCAGTCCCGCTCGGCCCCGAGGACCCTCAGTTCCGCGATGCCGGCCCGGTGCTTGTCGTCCGCCGAGCGCAGGGTGACCCGTACGTAGCGCGCGGGGCGGGTGGTGTGCGCCGCGGGTGGTTCGGTCCAGTGCGTGCCGTCCACCGAGACGCGCACCGTGTACGAGGCCGGGCGCACCGCGGTCCACACGGGCTTCACCGCGCGGATCGGGTGCACGCCGCCGAGGTCGGCGGTGAGGGTGCCGTGCGCCGCGTCCGGCACCCAGGCGGTGACGGTGCTGCCGTCCAGCGCCGCCGGGGCGTACCTCCCGGGCTCCTCCGAGTCCGCGGTGGCCGCCTTGCACCGGGCCAGGTCGTCGGTGCGGGCCAGGTCCGGGCGGCGGGTCTTGAGCACCAGCGGGGCCTGGGTGCTGACCACGGACTCCCCCTGCGGGGTCTCGACCCGGAAGGGCTCGCCGGAGACCAGCCGCACGGTGGTCTGGTGGGCGCCGAGGTCGATCCGGTAGTCGCGGCCCTGCCAGCGCAGCCCCTTGAGGGTGACGCCCCGGGTGAGCCGCGGGGGCAGCATGGGGTCCAGGTACACCCGGTCCGGGTGCTGCCGCAGCCCGGTCAGGCCGTTGAGGAAGACCTGGAGGAAGCCGCCCTTGCCGGTGAGGAAGTCCTGGGCCGGGGAGCCGGCCAGCGGGTCGGCCGCGCCCGCCTTGGTGCCGCGCGCCTCGGAGAACAGGTTGAACGGGCCGCGGACGAACGGCCGGATGGCGCGGATCAGATAGGTCTGGGTGACGCAGCCCGGCTCACCGACGTCCGCCGCGACGATGGCGTGCACCGAGTCCGTCATGGCCGGGCCGTCCGGGTCGGTGCGGGCCGCGTAGTAGTCCAGGGTGTTGGCCGCCGCCCGCCGGGACATCGGCCAGCGCAGCGGGTACCGCAGCAGCACGGCGTCCGCCTGCTTGATCAGCCGGCCCCGGTAGCCCGCGTACTGCTGGAAGACCTGGTGCTCCTCGTCGAACAGGATGCGCAGCCGGTCCGCGATCCGGTTCCATTCGCCGGGCGCCGAGGCGCCGACCAGCCGGGCGGCCCGGGTGGCGAGGCGCAGCGTGGTGGCGGCGCCGGCGTTGGTGAAGACACCGTCGTTGACCCCGTTGCTGTACTCGTCGGGGCCGGCCACGTCGTTGATGGAGTAGCTGCCGTCGGCGTTGGGGGTCACCCGGCTGGTCCAGAACTCCGCGATGCCCTTCAGCACCGGCCAGCCGTACCGGCGCAGCCAGGCGGTGTCGCCGGTGGCCAGGTAGTACTGCCAGACGGCGAGGGCGACGTCCGACTGGAGGTGGATCTGGGTGCGGCAGTGCGGCGGGTCCACGCTGTGGCACTCGGTGGGCAGATCGCCCCGGGAGCCGCTGTTCCAGGGGTAGAACAGCCCCCGGTAGCCGAGCCGGCGGGCGTTGGCCTGGGCGGCGGGGCGGGTGCGGTAGCGGTACTCGACCACCGTTCTGGCCAGTTCGGGATGGCCGGCCAGCAGGCTGGGGAACATCCAGGTCTCGGCGTCCCAGAAGATCAGCCCGCCGTAGTTGTCGCTGGTCAGCCCGATGGGCGCGATGCTGTTGCGGATGTCGGTCCGGGTGGCGGCGTACAGCCCGTACTCCGCCGAGCGCACCCAGGCCTGGAGTTCGGGCTGCCCGGCGACCTCGATGTCGGTACGCCACAGCCGCCGCCAGGCGGCGCTGTGGGTGGCCAGCAGCTGGTGCCAGCCGATCCGCGCCGCCTGCTGCGAGGCGGCGGTGGCGGCGGCCCGCGGGGTGCGGGAGGTGAGCGCGGTGTCCACGCCCACGTACTTGGTGATCTCGTAGCTGCGGCCCGCGCGCACCGGGAAGCTCACCGCCTGGCGGGCGGTCAGCGTCGCGGCCCCGGTGGCCGGTTGGCGCACCGCGCTGCTGAACACCCCGCGACCGAGCCGGAGGGTGGAGGCGACCGCCCCCTCGGTCCCGGTGCCGTCGGCGCGGAAGGCGACGTCCACCGTGCGGCCCCCGGGGCGGGCCCCGCCGCCGGTGCCGGTCAGCATGCGGGCTCCGCGTCCGTCCAGCACGTCGGTGACGCCGGCCTGACCGCTCCAGTGCGGGGTCATCCGCAGCCGCACCGCGCCCAGGTGCGCGTCGGTGCGGTGCGCCAGCACCTCGTAGACCAGGTCGGTGGCGCGTCCGTCCGCGGCGGTCCAGGTGAGCGAGGTGCGGACCAGCCCGCAGCGGAACAGCACGCTCTGCCGGTAGTGCGAGATCCGGCCGGCGGGGGTGCCGGTTCCGAAGGTCTCCGGGTGCCTGCCGCCGGTGCGCACCTCCAGCCCGGTCCAGGTCGGCAGGGCGGCGATGACCTGCCGGTTCTGGGTGGTCCGCGGGTTGTGCGCGTACAGCCCGGAGACGAAGGCGCCGTCGTAGCGGGGGGTGAACAGCGGCCAGCCGGTCTTGCCGCCGGGCTCCGCGTACCCCATGCCGACCGGCGGCACGCGCTGCCCCAGGTAGCCGTTGCCGACATAGGCGTGGTGGCTGTCGGCGGGGTCGATCCGGGTGGCGGTGGGCGCCCAGGAACCGGAGTCCGGGTGTCCGCAGGCGG
>NZ_SRID01000168.1 GCF_004684805.1 Streptomyces palmae | reverse complement strand
GGGTGGCCGGGTCCGGGGTGGCGGGGGCCGAGGGAGTCTCGGTGCCCACGGGCGCCGGATCCGTGCTCGTCCCGGTGGCGAGGTCGAAGGCGGACGTCGGGGTTCCGCTGAGCGCCTGGTCCATGTAGGCGCCCCAGATCTGGGCCGGGAAGCCGCCGCCGTTGACCCGGCCACCGCCGGCCGCGCCGCGCAGGGACACCTGGGTGCCGTGCTCACCCTCGCCGAACAGGCCGACCGCGGTGACCAGCTTCGGGGTGTAGCCGACGAACCAGGCCGACTTGTCGTCGTCGGAGGTGCCGGTCTTGCCCGCCACGGCCTGGCCGCTGCGGCGCACCGCATGCCCGGTGCCGTCGTCGACCACACCGGTCAGCACCGAGGTGACCGAGTCGGCGGCGGTGCGGCTGATCACCTGGCCGCCGATGGCTCCGGGGAGCTCGGCCCGCTCGTCGCCGTGCTGGGCCGAGGCCACCAGCCGCGGGGTGACCTTCTTGCCGTGGTTGTCCAAGGTGGCGTACACCCCGGCCATGTCCAGCGGGCTGGCGCCCATCACGCCCAGCGACATCGCGGGGTTCTCGCCGAAGCCGCTCGCGTTGGGGTCCATGCCGAGGTCGACGGCGGTCTGCTTGACCTCGGACAGCCCGACGTCCACCGCCATCTGCGCGAAGACGGAGTTGACCGAGTGGTTCATGGCCTGCTGCACGGTGATCCGGCCGTAGTCCCGGCCGTCCTCGTTGGGCGGCGCGAAGGGGACCTTGCTGCCGGTCACCGGCCGCTGGCTGGTCCCGTCGTAGACGGTGTCGGGGCCGATCGGGGCACCCTGCTGGGTGGTGGCCCCGTGGTCCAGCGCGGAGGCGAGGATCAGCGGCTTGAAGGTGGAGGCGGGCTGGTAGTCGCGGCGCAGCGCGTTGTCGGTGTAGTGCTCGGTGAACCCGCGGCCGCCGTAGAGGGCGAGTACGGCTCCGGTCTTCGGGTCGACGGAGGCGGCGCCGGCCTGCACCTGCTGGTCGACGGTGCGGGTGGCGGGCGACAGCTTCCGGTTGAGCTGCTGGTCCACCGACCGCTCCAGGGCCTGCTGCTTGTTCTTGTCGATGTTCAGCCGGATGGTCCAGCCGCCGGCGGCCAGCTCCTGGTCGCTGACGCCGCTGCGGCGCAGCTCCGCCTTGGCGGCCTCCACCAGATAGCCGTTCTGGCCGCTCATGCCGGGCAGCGGGCGGGGGCTGATCGGCTTGGGGAAGGTCAGCCCGGCCCGGGTGCCGGCGTCCAGCCAGTGCTTCTGGACCATGTTGTCCAGTACGTAGTTCCAGCGCGCGGTGACCAGCCGCTTGCCGTTGGGGCCGGCCACCGCCCAGTCGTAGGCGCTGGGCGACTGGAGCAGGGATGCCAGGTAGGCGCCCTGGGCGACGGTCAGCCGCTCCACGCCCACGCCGTAGTAGGCGTGGGCGGCGGCCTGGATGCCGTAGGCGCCCCGGCCGTAGTAGCTGGTGTTGAGGTAGCCCTCCAGGATCTCGTCCTTGGACATCCGCTGATCGATCTTGAGGGCGATCACCAGCTCCTTGAGCTTGCGGGTGACCGTCTGCTCCTGGCTGAGGTAGTAGTTCTTGACGTACTGCTGGGTGATCGTGGAACCGCCCTGCTTGCCCTTGCCGAGCAGGGTGTTGGCGATGCCGCGGGCGGTGCCGCTCAGGGAGACGCCGGGGTCGCTGTAGAAGTCCTTGTTCTCGGCGGCGACGAAGGCGTGCTGCACCTGGAGGGGGGCCCGGTGGAGCGGCACCGACTCGCGGTTCACCGCACCGGTGCGGGCCAGCACGGTGCCGTCGCGGTAGGTGTAGATGTTGCTCTCGGCCTTGGCGCTGGCGTTGGCGTCGGGTACGTCGACCCACACGTAGAGCGCGGCGAAGGCGGCGATGAGCAGCAGGCACATCGACAGGGCGTAGGCGATCAGCCGCCGCCAGGTGAAGAAGCGGCGGATACCGGTCCGCGCCCGCTTCGACCCGCTGCCCTCGCCGGTGGATATGTCCGCTCGGCCCATCGCTTCTGTCGCTCCCGTCGCGTCGTCCCCCAAGCCAGCTGTCGAAGCTAACCCGCGACTGCCGCAAATAGGGCATTGATCATGCTTTTTCGGGACGTGACAATCAGCACCCCGGACCGGAGCAACCACTGGGCCCGGACCCCGATCCCCGACTCCCCCTGGAGGGCCACCTATTCTTCACATCTATACATAGAGCGTATACATGTGGTATAGAGTGCGATTCATGTCAATCGGCCACACCCTGCTCGGACTCCTGGAAGCCGGCCCGCGGCATGGCTACGACCTCAAGCGGGCCTTCGACGAACGCTTCGGCCACGACCGCCCGCTGCACTACGGACAGGTCTACTCGACCATGTCCCGGCTGCTGAAGAACGGCCTGGTCGAGGTCGACGGCATCGAGCACGGCGGTGGCCCGGAGCGCAAGCGGTACGCCATCACCGACGCCGGGATCACCGACGTCGACCAGTGGCTGCGCCAACCCGAGAAGCCCGAGCCCTACCTCCAGTCCACCCTCTACACCAAGGTCGTCCTGGCCCTGCTCACCGGCCGCAGCGCCGCCGACATCCTGGACGTGCAGCGCGCCACCCATCTGCGGCTGATGCGCGACCTCACCCAGCGCAAACGCGGCGGCGACCTCGCCGACCAGCTGATCTGCGACCACGCCCTGTTCCACCTGGAGGCCGACCTGCGCTGGCTGGAGCTGACCGCCGCCCGCCTCGACCAGCTGGCCGCCCAGGTGCGCGGCTGACCACCGGCGCCGCGGGGAGCCTTTATCAGGAGGCGAACCGCACGGGCAGCGGCTTGAGCGCTCCCCGCAGCGCCGCGGCGAATGCCTGGAACTCCTCCGCCCGGGCCGCCCCCGCCCGCATGGCCAGGCCGATCCGCCGGGAGGGCGCCGGGGCGCGGAAGGAGCCGGTGGTCAGATCACCGCTGCGGCCGGTCTCCACCGGGATCGCGGTGCGCGGCAGCAGGGTCACCCCCAGACCGCCGGCCACCAGCTGGACCAGGGTGTTCAGACCCGCGGCACTGGTGGCGCCGGTGCCGCCCTCGGCCCGACCGACCTCCCGGCATATGTCCAGGGCCTGGTCGCGCATGCAGTGCCCCTCGTCCAGCAGCAGCAGGTCCAGCGACCGGAGCTCCTCGCGCGGTATGTCCTCGCGTCCGCCCAGGTGGTGGCCGCGCGGGACGACCAGGACGAAGTCCTCGTCGAAGAGCGGGATCTCGGTGATGCCGGGGGCCCCCAGCGGCAGCGCGAGCAGCAGCAGATCGAGCCTGCCCTGGCCGAGCCCGTCCAGCAGCGAGGCGGTCTGCTCCTCGTGCACCTGGAGGTCGAGGTCCGGGTAGCGGCCGTGGACCAGTCGCAGCACGGTCGGCAGCAGATAGGGCGCGACGGTGGGGATCACCCCCAGCCGCAGCACCCCGGTGAAGGGCGCGCGCGCCGCCTCGGCCTCCTCCATCAGGTCGCCCACCGCTTCCAGCACGCTGCGGGCGCGCACCGCGAGCCGCTCCCCCGCCGAGCTGAGCAGCACCTTGCGGGTCGTACGCTCCAGCAGCTGCACCCCCAGCGCCTCCTCCAGCGCGGAGACCGCCCCGGAGAGCGCCGGCTGGCTCATGCCGATCGCCGAGGCCGCGTCCCTGAAGTGCAGATGCTCGGCCACCGCGACGAACGCGCGCAGCTGGGACAGGCTGGGCTGCCGTATCTTTCCCGCGGCGCTTTGCGGTCCGACAGGAACAGCCACTGATAACCACCTCCGATCAACTGCAGCAAGTCTAGCTATTTCACTGATCAATGCCTTCTGTGGCAGGGTTGTGGCAGTCCAACCCCACTGATACAGGAGGAACCGCAGTGCTGACTGTCGGTGACAAGTTCCCCGCGTGGAAGCTGCTCGGCGTCGAGGGCCCGTCCACGGACAAGCTCGAGATCAAGGAGTTCTCCTCGGAGGACGTCAAGGGTTGGTCTGTGGTCTTCTTCTGGCCGAAGGACTTCACCTTCGTCTGCCCGACCGAGATCGCCGCGTTCGGCAAGCTGAACGAGGAGTTCGCGGACCGCGACGCGCAGGTCCTGGGCGTCTCCGGTGACTCCGAGTTCGTGCACCACGCCTGGCGCCGGGACCACAAGGACCTGGGCGACCTCCCCTTCCCGATGCTGGCCGACTCCAAGCACGAGCTGATGCGGGCCTGCGGCGTCGAGGGTGCGGACGGCTTCGCGCAGCGCGCCGTGTTCATCGTGGACCCGAACAACGAGATCCAGTTCACCATGGTGACCGCCGGTTCCGTGGGCCGTAACCCCAAGGAGGTCCTGCGGGTTCTGGACGCGCTGCAGACCGACGAGCTGTGCCCCTGCAACTGGAACAAGGGCGAGGACACCCTTGACCCGGTCGCGCTCCTGGCCGGTGAGTGAGCATGGCCCTCGATGAGCTGAAGGCCGCGCTGCCGGACTACGCCAAGGATCTCAAGCTGAACCTCGGCTCGGTGATCGGCAACTCCAGCCTGCCGCAGCAGCAGCTCTGGGGGACGGTGCTGGCCTGCGCCATCGCCTCCCGTTCGGCTCGCGTGCTGAAGGAGCTGGAGCCCGAGGCCCAGGCCAACCTGAAGCCCGAGGCGTACACCGCCGCCAAGTCGGCCGCCGCCATCATGGCGATGAACAACGTCTACTACCGGACCCGGCACCTGCTGTCGGACCCGGAGTACGGCAACCTGCGCGCGGGTCTGCGGATGAACGTCATCGGCAACCCGGGCGTGGAGAAGGTCGACTTCGAGCTGTGGTCGCTGGCGGTCTCCGCGATCAACGGCTGCGGCATGTGCCTGGACTCGCACGAGCAGGTGCTGCGCAAGGCCGGGGTGGACCGCGAGACCATCCAGGAGGCGTTCAAGATCGCCGCGGTGCTGCAGGCCGTCGGCGCCACCCTGGACGCCGAGGCCGTGCTGGCCGAGTAATCCGGGCCATCCGGGTCACACACGCCACATCCGAGGGGAGTTCCGCCGCACGGCGGGGCTCCCCTCGGTGCGTTCCCGGCTCCCCCGGGTGCTCAGCCCGACTCCGCGGGCTCCGGCTCCTCCGGGGCGCCGCCGGCCGCCGCCCGCAGCGCGGCCTCCTTGTTCTGGGCGCGCAGATAGCCGACCACCGTGTTGGTGACCGCGACCAGCGGCACCGCCACCACCGCCCCGCCGATTCCGCCGATCAGCGAGCCGGCCGTCACCGAGAGCACCACCGCCAGCGGATGCACCCGCACCGCGCGGCCCAGGATGAAGGGCTGCAGGACGTGCCCCTCCAGCTGCTGCACGGCCAGCACCACCACCAGCACCATGGTCGCGGTGAACACCCCATGGGTGACCAGGGCGACGACCACCGCCAGCGCACCCGAGATCACCGCGCCGACCAGCGGGATGAAGGCGAACAGGAAGATGAAGACGGCCAGCGGCACCGCCATCGGGACATCCAGGAAGTAGATGCCCACGCCGATGAAGATCGCGTCGATCAGGGCCACTATCACCGTGCCGCGCACATACGCGGTGAGGGTCTGCCAGGCACGCGGCCCGGCGCCCGCGACGCCCGCCCGGGCCGGGGCGGGCACCAGCTTGAGCACCCAGTTCCAGATCTTGGGCCCGTCGTAGAGCAGGAAGAGGGTGCTGAACATCGCCAGCAGGATGCCGGTCAGCACCTCCACGATGACGGTGACGCCCTCCAGGCCCGCGCTGGTGATCTCCTCGGTGTTGTCGCCGACCGCCTCGCGCAGGTTCTTGGCGATGTCGTTGATCTGGTCCTCGGTGACATGGAACGGGCCCTTGATCAGCCAGTCCCGCAGGTCGTCGATGCCCTGCTGCACCTGGACGGACAGGTCGTCCACGTTCTCCATGACCTGCCAGACCACGAACCAGCAGACCAGGCCCATCACCACGAAGCCGAAGATGAAGACGATGGCGGTGGCCAGCCCGCGCGGCACCCCGCGCCGCCGCAGCCGGGCCACCGAGGGTTCCAGCATGGCGGTGATCAGCAGGGCGACGGTGAAGGAGAGCACCACCAGCTGCACCGAGCTGATCACGCGCATCAGTACGTAGACGGTGCCGGCCAGCACCAGCAGCCGCCACCCCGCCTCGGCGGCCACCCGCACCCCGTAGGGCACGGCGGCCACCGGGTCCTGCCTGGCGGCCACGGCCGGGGCGTAGGCCGGTGGCACCGGAACCTGCCGGGGCCGTTCGGCGCGGGCCTCGGCCTGGTGGCCGACCACGGCGGCGGCACGGGGCTCGACCGGGTTTCCGTCCGCCGCCTCCGGGAGCACGGAGTCCAGGGGTTCCGCCGGCGGCCCCAGGGCGGTGGCGGCCGGCGGCCCCAGCCCTCCGGCGGGGACCGGCTCCGCGGGAGCCTGCTCGGCGAAGGCCGGCTCGGGGCGCGCGACCGGGGTGGCGGCCTCCGGCGACCCGGCCGGTGCGGCTTCGGGGGGCGTGGCGGCGGGTACGGCCGCGGGCCGTCCGGCGCCGGACGGCTCGGCGGCATCCTCGCTCGCCGCCTCGGCGGCACCGAGCTCGGCCCGTTTGGCGTCCAACCGGGCGGAGAGCCGGGTCAGCCCGGCCCCCAATGCACCGACCAGCCTTGGCAGTCTGGACATGTCTCTTCCCTACCCCCACTCCCCCGTGGCCTTCGGAAGCACGGTACCGGAGGACACACGAAGCCCCCGGCCTTTGCGGTCGGGGGCTTCGTCAGTTCACACAGGCGTCGCGGGCACCTTGAGCCGGTGCGTCGCGCGCGCCGGCCTAGTACCAGCTGTTGGCCTGCCAGAACGACCAGGCACCACAGGGGCTGCCGTACCGGCCGTTCATGTAGTTGAGGCCCCACTTTATCTGGGTGGCCGGATTGGTCTGCCAGTCGGCGCCCGCGGAGGACATCTTGGAGCCGGGCAGTGCCTGCACCAGACCGTACGCACCGGAGGACGCGTTGACGGCGCGGTAGTTCCAGCCACTCTCGTGGCTCACGATGTTGCTGAAGCACTGGAACTGGTCGCCCGGGATCATCTGCCGGGCCATCGCCTGGACCTCGGCGACGCTGTACGAGGCCTGCGGCGTGAAGCTGGAGGCGTCACGGGTGGCGGAGCGGCTGGCGACCTGCTCCTTCTCCTTCGCCTCGCGCTCCTCCTTGGCCTTGCGCTCGGCTTCCGCCTTCTCCGCCTTGGCCTTCTCGGCCTTGGCCTTGGCGTCCTTCGCGGCCTGCTTGCGTGCGGACTCCTCGGCCGACTTCTTGGCCTCGGCGTCGGCCGCGGTGGACTGGATGTCCGCCTGCTGCGTCAGCGATGCGGTCTGGACCTGGGCCTGCTGCCCGGCCGGGATCTCCGCGAGGATGGTCGCGTCAGCCGCGGTCGCCTCGACCGGCTGCTGAGACGAGTGCTGTTCGTCGCCGACGGCGACACCCACGACGGCGCCCACAGTGGTGACCGCGGTGGCGGATGCCACTGCGAATCCCCGGACCGAAATCCGGCTCACACGGTTTCCTTCCAGCGTCGCCCGCAGCGCGGTGACCTTGCGGACGCAATCGTGCCCCTGGCGCTGGCCTCCATAGTCCGATCCCCTGATGGTGCGTCGGGGGCCGAATGGTCACGGGAGGCACGGACCCGGTGGGCCCTCCCGGAGGAGGTCCGCATGGTGCTCGGGCGGCATACGGCGAACGCTCTTCTGTTGTTCCGTACCTCCCCGGAGCGATCCGGGGGACACCCTCGGACGTACCGGGGATGCAGGTGTGCCGTATGCGGGGCCTGACAGGAACCACACCCTGCCGGATACGGACGCCCGTGGCAATTCCCTGGTGCGTGTGAAAGCTCACACCCCGTTTACTTCGGCTGATTTTCGGAAAGCCCCGTACGCCAAGGCGCCGCGCGGCTAGGCTCCTTGACCCGCCACACGGCGCCCGGGGACGCCCCCGCCGAGACCGGGGCGTACCACCTGTTACCCGGTCAGACGTACACCTCTTCCAGCATTTCGGTCACCAGGGCGGCGATGGGCGAGCGCTCCGAGCGAGTGAGCGTGACATGGGCGAAGAGCGGATGCCCCTTCAGCTTCTCCACCACCGCCACCACTCCGTCGTACCGGCCGACCCGGAGGTTGTCCCGCTGCGCCACATCATGGGTGAGCACCACCCGGGAGTTGGCACCGATCCGGGACAGAACGGTCAGCAGCACATTCCGTTCGAGTGACTGCGCCTCATCCACGATGACGAACGCGTCATGCAGCGAGCGGCCCCGGATGTGGGTCAGCGGCAGCACCTCCAGCATGCCGCGGCCCACCACCTCCTCGATGACGTCCGAGGTGGTGACCGCCGAGAGGGTGTCGAAGACCGCCTGGGCCCAGGGGTTCATCTTCTCCGCCTCGGTGCCGGGCAGGTACCCCAGTTCCTGCCCGCCCACCGCGTACAGCGGCCGGAAGACCATCACCTTGCGGTGCTGCCGGCGCTCCAGCACCGCCTCCAGCCCCGCGCACAGCGCCAGCGCCGACTTGCCGGTGCCCGCCCGGCCGCCCATCGACACGATCCCCACGTCCGGGTCGAGCAGCAGGTCGAGGGCGACCCGCTGCTCCGCGCTGCGCCCGTGGATGCCGAACGCCTCCCGGTCGCCGCGCACCAGCCGCACCCGTCCGTCCGGGGTGACCCGGCCCAGTGCCTTGCCGCGGTCGGACTGGAGCACCAGCCCGGTGTGCACCGGGAGTCCGGCCGCCGCCGGGAGGTGCGCCGTCTCGGCCGCGAACAGCTCGTCGACCTGCTCCGCGCTCACCGCCAGCTCCGCCATGCCGGTCCAGCCGGAGTCGGTGACGGCCAGCTCCGCGCGGTACTCCTCGGCGAGCAGCCCCACCGAGGACGCCTTGATCCGCAGCGGCAGGTCCTTGGAGACGACGGTGACGTCATACCCCTCGGCCTGGAGGTTTCTTGCCACCGCGAGGATCCGCGAGTCGTTGTCGCCCGGCCGGCCGCCATGGGTGAGGAAGGCGGCGGGCAGGACACCCGGGTCGGAGTGGTTGAGCTCGACACGCAGGGTGCCGCCCAGTTCGCCGATGGGGAGCGGGGCGTCGAGTCGGCCGTAGCGGACCCGGTACGTGTCCAGCAGGCGCAGGGCCTGCCGGGCGAAGTAGCCCAGCTCCGGGTGGTGCCTCTTGGCCTCCAACTCCGTGACCACGACGACCGGCAGCACGACTTCGTGCTCGTCGAAACGGGTCATGGCGTTCGGGTCGGCCAGCAGGACGCTGGTGTCGAGGACATAGGTGCGCCGGTCGTGCTGGCGGCGCTTCGTACTGGTCACCACGGGTGGACGAACCCCCTCGGGAGAGGTGCGACTGCGTCGCGGGGGAATGGGCCGGGCTCAGGCCCCGGTGAGGGCCGTGCACCGGCCCTCCGCGTTCGCGCACGATCCGCACATGGTCCGCGTGCAAGGGGCCTCCCGGGCGGACGGCCCCATGCCGCCCGCTGCTGCCGGACGCCCGCGGGCGGACGTCGACTTGTAGGGATATTCCCCTGGACCGGCGACCGCATGCCTTGGCATATGCGACGGGAAGGTGAACGCCGCGTTCTACGGCCCCTCTTCACGGGACTTCGCCCCGTTTCGCCCCCGCGGGTTCCGGGATGCGGGGGCGCGCTCCGGGGCGCGGTGGGCTGGGAGCGGTTACGAGATGCGGGGGCGTGCTCCGGGGGCGCTTGGGCGCCGGGTCCGGGCGTGCGGATTCCGGGAAGCGGGGGTAGCGGGTGTCCTGAGGCCGGCTCAGGGGCTCGCGGGGGGGCAGGGGACCGGGCGCGGCGCCCTGGGACAGGACCTAGTTGCCGTACCGGCGGTGGCGGGCCGCGTAGTCGCGCAGCGCCCGCAGGAAGTCCACCTTGCGGAAGGCGGGCCAGAAGACCTCGCAGAAGTAGTACTCGGAGTGCGCGCTCTGCCAGAGCATGAAGCCGGACAGCCGCTGCTCGCCGCTGGTCCGGATGACCAGGTCGGGGTCGGGCTGGCCGCGGGTGTAGAGGTGCTCGGAGATCATGTCGATGTCGACCGTCTCGGCCAGGTCCTCCATCGCGGTGCCCCTGTCCGCGTGGTCCAGCAGCAGCGAGCGGACGGCGTCCGCGATCTCCTGCCGGCCGCCGTACCCGACGGCGACGTTCACCAGTATCCCGCCGACGTCGAAGGTGGCCTGCTCGGCTTCCTTGAGCACGGTCTGGGTGCGGGCGGGCAGCAGGTCCATGGTGCCGACATGGTGCACCCGCCAGCGGCCGTCGGCCGCCAGGTTCCGCACGGTGTCCTCGATGATGCCCAGGAGGGGGGTGAGCTGCTCCTCCGGCCGGTTGAGGTTGTCGGTGGACAGCAGCCAGAGGGTGACGACCTCCACGTCCGTCTCGGCGCACCAGCCCAGCAGGTCGTGGATCTTGTCAGCGCCGGCCTGGTGGCCCTGCTCCAGGGTGCGGCCGTCGGCGCGGGCCCAGCGGCGGTTGCCGTCCAGGATGACTCCGATGTGCTTGGGCACCTGGGCGTGGTCGAGGCGGCCCTCCACCCGGCGTGCGTAGAGCCCGTACACCAGGTCGCGCAACTTCACGTTTTCAGCCCCTCCGTGCCTCGTTGTGGCAGTCGCCCCAAGGCGCCACCCTACTGCGGGCCGACGGGCCGAAGCCAACCTGGGACGCCCCGCGTTATAGCGTCCTGGGGAACCCCGTCCCCCGAACAGGATCCCGTCGTGAACGACACCACCTCCCCCTTCCGGGCCGTCGCCACCCGCTACGACACCATGGAGTACCGGCGCAGTGGCCGCAGCGGTCTGAAGCTCCCCGCCGTCTCGCTCGGCCTGTGGCACAACTTCGGCGACGACCGCACCCTGGGCTCGCAGCGCGCCCTGCTGCGCCGCGCCTTCGACCTCGGGGTGACCCACTTCGACCTGGCCAACAACTACGGCCCGCCGCCCGGCTCGGCGGAGCTGAACTTCGGCAGGATCTTCGCCCAGGACTTCCGTCCGTACCGGGATGAAATGCTGGTTTCCACCAAGGCCGGGTACCTGATGCACCCCGGCCCGTACGGCGAGTGGGGCTCGCGGAAGTACCTGATGTCCTCGCTGGACGCCTCGCTCCGCCGAATGGGCCTGGACTACGTCGACATCTTCTACTCGCACCGCTTCGACGCGCAGACCCCGCTGGAGGAGACCATGGGCGCGCTGGCGTCCGCGGTCCAGCAGGGCAAGGCGCTGTACGTGGGCGTCTCCTCCTACACCGCGAGCCAGACCCGCGAGGCGGCCCGGCTGCTGCGCGAGATGGGTGTTCCGGCGCTGATCCACCAGCCCTCGTACTCGATGATCAACCGCTGGATCGAGGACGACGCGCTGCTGGACACCCTCCAGGCGCAGGGCATGGGCTGTATCGCCTTCGCCCCGCTGGCCCAGGGGCTGCTGACCGACCGGTACCTGGACGGAGTGCCGGCGGGCTCGCGCGCCGCGCAGGGCAAGTCGCTGGACCCGGGGCTGCTCACCGAGGAGACGGTGCGGCGGCTGCGCGGGCTGAACGAGATCGCCCGGCGGCGCGGCCAGTCCCTGGCCCAGCTCGCGCTCACCTGGGTGCTGCGGGACGAGCGGATGACCTCCGCGCTGATCGGCGCGTCCAGCGTGGCCCAGCTGGAGGCGAACGTGGCGGCGCTGGGCGGGCCGGCGCTGACCGAGGAGGAGCTGGCGGAGATCGACACCCTGGCGACGACCACCGAGGGCGTCAACATCTGGGCGGCCCGCAGCTGACACCCCGGTGCGGGGTCTCCTCTCTCGGCGGCCCCGCACCCCGCCGGGTCTCCGCCAGTCGGCGGCACGCGACTGACACCCCCCGGGAGAGGGAACGCGGCTCCGCCGAAGGGCGGTACGGGACCGCTCCGGCGGCGATGCGGGCCACGCCGTCGTGAGTGGGGGGGGCGGGGGCCGGATGCGCGTTGCCGCGGGCTGGGCCGTACGGGGTCGGGGACGGAGCCCGGCCGCCTCGTTCGGTTGCGCGCGGTAAGGACGTGGTGGCGGTGGGCCGAACCACTCGGCGGACTCACCCAGGCCCGTACGGCCGCCCGGGAGTGTGTCGCAGATCTCACCCGCCGGGGCCCTCCACTCCCCCGCCGAACGGCGATTTTCAGCCAGCCCTCGGCATTCAGCCCGTATCAGCGGGGCATTCAAGGGGTTGTTTTCAGCCAGTCGGCGTCCTCGCTGGACCCGCTCAACGGCCGCGCCAACCCGCCTACCAGCAGGACTTTCGGTGAGAACGCAAAGCGGGCCGGTCCGTGGGGGGGATACGGACCGGCCCGAGGGGGGGCTTCCACCATAACCCTTCGTAAGGGGTGCTGGGTGCATCGGCGGGGAGTCCGGCGCGTTGCGGGCCGACCTCAGGCGGCCCCGAGCGCCCCCAGAACCAGGCCCACGCCCGCCCCGACGATCATGAAGGGGCCGAAGGCCATCGCAGTCTTCCGCCCGGCGCGCCCCGTCGCCAGCAGCCCCAGCCCCCAGAGCGAGCCCAGCAGCAGCCCGGCGAAGGCGCCCAGGAAGAGCACGCCCCAGCCGTACCACCCCAGGGCGATGCCCAGCGCCGGCGCCAGCTTGACGTCGCCCAGGCCCATCCCGTTCGGGCTGATCAGGAAGAGCAGCAGATAGCACGCTCCCAGTACCGCGCCGCCGAGCAGCGCCCGCCGCCAGGAACCGGCACCGCGCGGCAGCAGTGCCGCCACGCCCAGCAGCGCGGCGGCAGCTCCGGCCATCGGGAGGGTGAGGACGTCGGGCAGCCGGTTGACGGTCCGGTCGACGGCGGCCAGCAGCACCCCCAGCGGCGTCAGCAGCAGCCACACCGCCAGCTCCGGGCGCGCGCCGGCCGCCGCGGCCAGTACGCCGCACACCGCGGCGGTGCCCACCGCGGGCAGCCATCCGGGGGGCGCGTACTCCCGCTCCCCGGGTCCGCAGGCCGGGCAGCGAGCGGTCCCCAGCCAGCCCCGGGCCGGGCCGGTCAGCGCATGGCCGCGCGGGCAGGCGGTGCGCCAGGGCAGACCGGGTTCGACGGCCAGCCGGTACCACGGGCGCGGCAGCAGCAGCCCGACGGCGGCGCCGTACCCCGCGGCGACGACGATCAGCAGGGGATCCACGGGCCGAGCCTACGGAACGGGCGTACGGCTGGGACACTCACCGCGGAAGGCGACGCGGCCCCGAGCAGAAGACGGGGGGGGCGTTCCGCGGCGGCTGGGCGGGAGACGGATGAGCACGCCCGGCGGGGCGTCCTCGCGGGACCGGACGGGAGACGGTATGAGCGAGCCCGGCGGGGCAAGGGGCAACGACGGGACTCCGGGGCGCGGCTCCGGGCGCGGCGGCTGGGCGGACGGGCCGGCGCTGCTGCGGCTGCCGGGTGACCGGGCGCCGTCCGCCGATCCTCACGGCGCCTCCCCCTCGCCCCCCTCGGCCCGCTGCGTCCCTCTGGAGATCGCCGCGTCCTACCGGGCCAGGACCCGGGGGCTGCTCGGGCGCGACGGTATCGAGGGGGCGCTGCTGCTCACCCCGGCCGGCGGGGTGCACACCATCCGGATGCGCTTCGCCATCGACGTGGCGTACCTGGACCGCGGGCTGACCGTGCTGGCGGTGCGCACCATGGTGCCGGGGCGGCTGGGGCGGCCCCGGCTGCGGGCCCGGCACGTCCTGGAGGCGGAGGCGGGGGCCATGGCGCGCTGGGGGCTGCGTCCGGGAATCACCCTCGCGGTGGAACCGCTGCCCGACCGGGGGTGACGGCGTGCGTGGTGACGCCTGCGGGCGGCCGTCGGGGGTGGTCAGGAGGCCCGGGCGAAGCCGACCTCCACTCGGCGGTTCTTCCTCCGGCCCTCTTCCGTCGCGTTGTCGGCGATCGGGTACTGCTCGCCGTAGCCGCGGATCTCGTAGCGGATGGTGGAGTCCAGGTGCCGGGCCAGGGCCCGCTGCACGGCGTCGGCGCGGCGTTTGGAGAGCTGTACGCCGTGTGCGGCGGAGCCCAGGCTGTCGGTGAAGCCGAAGACCCGGACGGTGGTGGCGTGCTGGGTGCGGATCTCCGCGGCGACCTCCCGGATCCGGGAGGCGGCCGCGCGGCCGAGGGTGGCGCTGTCCTTGCCGAAGAGCACCTCGGCCTGGAGGGCGAAGGTCACCTTCTCGTCGGTGTCCTCCCGGCGCTCGCCGCCGTCGTCCGTCTCCACCACGGAGGTGATGTCGAGTACCCGGCCGGGTGCCAGCTCGGCGCCGTCGGCCAGCCGGAGATCGGGGTCCGAGGGGTCGATACGGACCCTGTCTCTTATACACAACTGACGCTGCCGACGATCGCATAAGAGTAGATCTCGG
>NZ_SRID01000167.1 GCF_004684805.1 Streptomyces palmae | reverse complement strand
GGCGGGGCTTCCTGGGGTGTTGCCGCCGGCGGTGTGGCGGTGACCGCTTCCGGGGCCGGCTCGGCCGGGGCCGCGGGGGCCATCCGCGGAGGCTGGTCCGGCATCGGCGGAGTGGCCGCGTGCCGCACACCCGGGAGCCGCTGGTTGAGGATCTCGAACACCTTGTCCAGGGCCAGTCGCTTGGGCCCCTCCAGCTCGTAGTCCTCCGCGAGGTCGCCGCCGAGGAGCCGGCTCACCAGGTCCGTCTGCGCCTGGATCAGCCGGAGTTGGTCCTCGCGCATGCTGTTCATCACCAGCGCGGTGTCCTCGGGGTGCTGGGCGAGGTGCAGCGCCCAGGCCCGTACGCCGCCCTGCTGGAGGTGGTGCTGGTAGAAGTCGATCTTCTCGGCCTCGTAGCGCTGCAACTCCAGCTGATGCTCGCTGTGCAGCATGGCCTGGTCGTGCCGCCACCGTTCCTGTTCGAGCGTCAGCTCCTGCTGCTGCCGGCCGTACTCGAGCGCGCGAGCCACGGTCAGCTCGTCCTGCCGGCGGGCGCGCTGGTCCAGCACCTCGTCGATCTCCATGCCGCGCCGCTCGGTGAGCATCCGCTCGGTGGCGCTGTGGTTGATCGCCTGCAGCCGCAGCTGGTGGTCGATGTTCTCCTGGTCCCGGCGCAGTCGTACGGTCCAGGAGACCGCGAGGCCGGCGGCGGCGCCCAGCGGGCCCTGTCCGGCCACGGCCGCCAGGACCGCTTGCTCGGCGGCGGCGCTCTCGGCGATGGAGTGGCGGCGCGTCACCGGGCGGGCCGCCTGCTCCAGTTCGCCCAGCAGCAGTCGCGGCACGTCCCGGTGGCCGCCGGCCACGAAGCGCGCGGGGTCGGCGACCTGCCAGGAGAGGTCGACGAGGACCGCGAACAGGAAGGCGTCGTTGTCGCTGGGCAGCGAGAACTCGGCCTGGACGGGGTGGATGCCCATGTCGACCTCGTAGACCGCGGAGTAGCGCTTGGACGCGCTCTCCGCGCGGGTCGGCCGCATCGGCGGGAGGAAAGTGTCGTACGAGCCCTTGGCGGTCGAGAAGACCAGCGCGTGGTCGATGCGGGTCTGCACCTTGCGGGTGAACTCGAACCGGGACAGCTGCCGGACGGTGATCACCGGGTCGATCAGCTCGGTGTGGCGGTCGGCTGCTTGCTCCCACTCGGGCATACGGCGGAAGTCGGCCATGGCGCGGGTCTCCTTGGCGGTGCTCGGTCGGACGGGTCAGCTCAGTGGGGCGAGGGAGGGCAGTACGGTCCGCAGCCGGCTCGCGGCGCTCGGGGGCGGAGTGCCGTCCTCGCCGGGGAGGGTGCGCAGCAGGTGGTCCAGGCGCTGGTGCTCGGCCGCGGAGGTGACGAGCGTGGGCAGCAGCGCGGCGAGCGCCCACTCGGTGCCAGGGTCCCGGTCCGCGATCCACACCCAGGTGCCCAGCTCCTTGAGCGCATGCCGGGTGTGGTCGCGGTCGGCCAGCGCGGCCCGCCACAGCGTGCCGATGTGCTGGGCGGTCGAGGGCTGCTCGTCGGCGGTGCGGGCGTACCAGCCGAGGACCAGCGGGCAGCCGTACGGCTCGTCCTGCTCGGTCGGCCGGCAGGCGCGGAGGAATCCGCCGAGGGCGAGGGCGCGTACCGGAGGATCGTGTTCCAGGGTCTTGAGCAGTTCCGCGAGGACCTGGTCGCCGGTGGCGGAGAGCAGCAGCAGTTCGACGGAGGCGGCGGCCTCGTCGAGCAGGGTCCGGTCAGGTTCCCGGTCCCCCTCCGTGTGCTGCCTGCGGACGATCTCGCGCAGTGCGGCGAGCGTCTCCGCGGGGCGGTCCGAGCCGATCAGCCCGTGGGCGCGGACCGCCACCCAGCACAGGTCGGCGTCTCCCTCTCGGCACCAGCCGTCGAGGATGCGCGGGATGTTGGGGATGTCGAGGAGATGGGCGAGGGCGAGCGCGTTCACGGCCACCTGGCGGCGCCGGTAGCGCTTGGAGGTGGCCCACTCCTCGATGACCAGGGCCATGGCCGACGGCAGGTCGGTGTAGGCGAGGACCGCGGCGGTCGAGGCCGCCCGGGTACGGACCAGGGGGCGGCCGTCGTCCGCGAGCTGCTGGAGCCAGCGGACCAGCGCGGGCCGGGCCGACGGGTGGCCGGTCCACACCTCGCGCAGCAGTACGAGAGCCACCCGCTCGTCCTGGTAGGCGGCCTTGAGCTGGGTGACCGGGCCCCACTCGGTCTGCTCCAGCTCGCGGTACGAGTGGGCGCGGGCGAGCTGGAGGCGCTTGCGGATGTGGGTGCCGAAGACCGGGACGCCTGGCGGGCGAGTGGCGTCGTCGGTGTGCTGCAGCAGGGCGTACAGCAGGTCGCTCAGCTCGGCGGTGAGCGCGTACGGGCCGCCGTCGAAGGCGGCCAGCGCGACGAGGAACGCCTTCTCGCGCAGGTGCACGGAGCTGTCAGTGGCCTCGAACCACTCCTGGACCTGGCGTTCGAGCGCGGCCAGTGAGAAGCCCGCGATCCGGGACTCGTCGGTGTGGCCGTCGGCGAACCTCGCCAGCTCCTCCGCGTACTGGGCGGTCTCGCGCAACTGGTGCTCGCGGTCCAGGAACTCCCTGACCTCGGGCCGGGCGATGAGCCGCGCCGTGCGCTCGGGCCCGACCAGGGTGCGCAGTCTGGACTCCAGTACGAGGGCGGCGGTCGGCGGCCGCCACTCACGGCGGGCGATGCCCTCCAGCGCGGCGTCCGGTTCGACGGTGATCACCAGGCAGCCGCCCTCGGCGAGGCGGTCCCGGGCGGCCAGCAGATGGGTGTCGGCCAGCGGCCGGTCCCGGCGGAGCAGCGGATCGCGCAGGACGTATCCCCTCGGCCCCTCCTGCTCGCCGGCGCTGTCGAGCCGCCCGGCCAGGCTTTCGGGGGAGACATCCCGGTCGAGCGCGTGGACGGAGGCGACCCGCAGGGCGCGGAGCAGCATGAGCGCGGCGGTGCCGCGGCCGGAGTGCCGCGGGCCGGAGAGGACCAGCACCCGCTCGGTGCGCAACCGCTCCACCAGCGCCTCGAAGTTGGTGCCCGTGTCGACGAAGAGTTCGGCGATCCGGTCCAGCCGTTCCCGGGGGATCTCGCCGGAGGTGGCGGTCGCCGGACCGCCGAACTGGTAGTAGATCTCCGTCTTGCTGCCCGTGATCACGTCGCCGGCCACCGTGCCGGCGCTGACCCCGTGGTTGTCGCCGCCGATCAGGCCGCCGCCGGTCCGGAGGCCGGAGCCGAACCGCATGGTCCGGGGAGCGTGGTCCGCGAGCTCCCGGCGGGCGGCCCACGCCTCCTGCGGCTTGTCGGGCTGCTCCTCGGCCGCCGGTTCCTGGGCGTCGGCGGCTTCGGCCGGCTTCTCCGGGTCACCCTCGGCCGGTGCGGGCTGCTGGGGGCCGCCGGGCGCGGCGGACTCCGGGGTCATCGCCGTCCGCCCTGGCCGCAGGTGCCACCCCCGAAGTGGATGTCCCCGGTGACACTGCCGGTGGAGACCCCGTGGTTGTCCCCCGCGATGAACCCTCCGTCGACGCGGACCTCGGCTCCCCGGAGGTCGACGGCCGGACGCGGGGGAGCGGGGGGCACCTCAGGGGTGCCGACCGAGCCGGACGACTCGGCCGCCCCCGCCGGTCCGGCCGTACCCGGCGACCCGGCTGCCCCATTCGGCCCGGCCGTACCTGCCGATGCGTCCGCCCCCGCCGATCCGGCGGGCCCCCGCGACCCGGCGGAAGCGGCCTCGCCCGACCGCCGGACCGGCTCCGCCCCGGGCCCAGGCCCGTACAGCCATGCGCTCAGTGGTCCGTTCTTGCTGGCCACCGCGGTGCGGCGGAAGCGCTCAGGGGGGATTCCGGGGTGTCCGTGCTGCACGATCCCCTGGTGGATCGGCTCGGACACGCACAGCGCGAAGTCCTGGTCACTGCTCCGGAGCAGCTCGCGCAGTTCCTCGGCGTCCAGCAGTCGGCAGGCGTGGTTGAGGTCGGAGCCCACCCAGCCGCCCTGGGCGTCCACGGCGACATAGCCGCTGGCCAGCACCGCGCGCAGACGGATCTGGGCGCTGGTGGAGGCCAGCCGGTTCACCATGCCCAGCTCTACCGGGGTCTGCGTCAGCAGGGCACGCAGCAGGGCTGCCACTGAGGCGTTCGCGTCGATCAGCTCGATGACGGAGTCACCGCGGTCCGCCCGCTGCCGCCGGGTCTCCTCGATACCGGCGGCCTCCAGGACACCATCGGCGATGTCGTAGAGCATGCGGCGCAGATACGCCTGTTCGACGTCGTCGCGGTCGCTGTACCGCTCGATGTCGAAGAGCAGGATGGTGCGGCTCACAGGGTCGGCCATGGTCGCCTCTCGGTGGTGGGTGGGTGAGGCCGAGCGTGGCGCAGTCCGGCGGCGTGCCGTGAGGTCGTATGACGCAGTGGAAGTGTGACCGTGTGCACAGAAGGCGGGCCGGGGCAGCGGTCCGGGCCGACCGTTGACGCTCGCCCGCGGCCGCGCCGAGGGGTCCGACCATCGGGATCACCCGACGTACGAGGCAGAGGCCCGACCGCCCGGGACCTCGGCGTACGACCCACAGGCCCCCCGCCCGGGACCTCGGCGTACGCGACCGGGCGGGGGATCAGGCCGCCGGGAATCGCCCCACGGCGTACGCGACCAGACGAGGGCCCAGCGACCACCGGCGGGCCCCGACCGACGAAGGCAGGCAGCCGCGCACCCCAGGCCAGCCGGCACGTACGGATCGCCGCGCGCCGTGGATCAGGCAGCGCGTACGGACCGCCGCGCGCCGTAGGCCAGTCGGCGCGTACGGGCCGCCGCGGACCGAGCGGGCCGCCCGGCACGTACCGGCCGCCGCGACCGCGGTCAGGCCGCGCCGCGGGCCACCTGGCGGAGTACCTCCGGGCGCAGGATCACCAGTTCCCGGCGGCCGGTCGCCACCGCCTTGCGGTCGCGCAGCTCCTTGAGCAGCCGCTGGACCATCTCCCGGGAGGCACCCACCGAGCCGGCGAGCTCCTGCTTGCTCAGCGGCACGGCGACCTCGATGCCCTCCTCGGTGCGCCGGCCATGCGTTCTGGCCAGGTCCAGGAGCAGGACGGCGAAGCGCTCCCGGACCGTGAGCGAGGCGGATTCCAGCCGCATGCGGTCGGCGGCCCGCATCCGGCCGCTGGTGAGGGCGAGCAGTTGGAGCGAGGTGTTCGGGAAGCGGGTGAGGAACTCGTGGAAGCGTCCGTGTTCGAGCGCGACGGCCCGGACCGGCTCCAGCGCGGTGACGGTGGCGGCCCGCGGGTTCCCGGTCAGGGCCGAGGACTCGCCGATGATGTCGCCGGGGCCGCGCAGGGCCAGCAGCGCCTCGTAGCCGTTGGGGGCGGCGGCGGTCACCTTGGTCCAGCCGTGGATCAGCAGCAGCACATGGGTGGAGGGCTCGTGCTGGTGGATGAGGGTGGCCCGGGAATCGAAGGTGAGTGGACGCCCCAGGGCCAGCAGTGCCGAACGTTCGTCCCGCTCCAGCCTGGCGAGGAACGGAACCCGGTCGCCGAGGCCGCCCTCGACGGCAGTACCTGTGGATCTCACGTGGACGCCCCCTCGTCTCTGTTCGATGCATGCTCAAATTACTCAACCACCATGCACACGGAAGGTGAATCGGTGACTCCGGACCGCGATCGGGTCCTGGCGGAAGGAAACCTTGGTGGAGTCCTGACAAGTCCGGCGTGTCGGGTCCTCTGCATTTGTTTTGACCTCACTCGGTGAGGTAGGTACGCTCAGACCTTGTGCCTGGGGTGTGCCCGGGTTCTCGCGTATGCGCACTCCCGTTCGGCTCTGGCCGGATGGGGCCCGCTGGTTCTCGGCGGAAGTGCCCGACGCGGGACCACGAGGCCGAACACCCGACCCGATCGCACCTTCCGTACTTCGGGAGGCGTGTGGGGTCGGCGACACACCCGACCGCGTGGGTCGGAGAAACCCCAGGTTAGCTTTACTGAGACTGGCACACAGAAACCGGAGAAACGGTGCCTACGATCCAGCAGCTGGTCCGCAAGGGCCGGCAGGACAAGGTCGAGAAGAACAAGACGCCCGCACTGGAGGGTTCGCCCCAGCGCCGCGGCGTCTGCACGCGTGTTTTCACGACCACCCCGAAGAAGCCGAACTCGGCCCTGCGTAAGGTCGCGCGTGTGCGTCTGACCAGCGGCATCGAGGTCACCGCTTACATTCCGGGTGAGGGCCACAACCTGCAGGAGCACTCCATCGTGCTCGTGCGTGGCGGTCGTGTGAAGGACCTGCCGGGTGTTCGCTACAAGATCATCCGTGGTTCCCTCGACACGCAGGGCGTCAAGAACCGCAAGCAGGCTCGCAGCCGCTACGGCGCCAAGAAGGAGAAGTAAGAATGCCTCGTAAGGGCCCCGCCCCGAAGCGCCCGGTCATCATCGACCCGGTCTACAACTCTCCTCTTGTCACCTCGCTGATCAACAAGATCCTGCTGAACGGCAAGCGGTCCACCGCTGAGCGCATCGTGTACGGCGCCATGGAGGGCCTGCGCGAGAAGACCGGCAACGACCCGGTCATCACGCTCAAGCGCGCGCTGGAGAACGTCAAGCCGGCGCTCGAGGTCAAGTCCCGCCGTGTCGGTGGCGCCACCTACCAGGTGCCGGTCGAGGTCAAGCCCGGCCGCGCCTCCACCCTCGCGCTGCGCTGGCTGGTCGGTTACTCCCGCGCCCGTCGCGAGAAGACCATGACCGAGCGTCTGATGAACGAGCTGCTGGACGCCAGCAACGGTCTGGGCGCCTCCGTCAAGCGTCGCGAGGACACCCACAAGATGGCCGAGTCCAACAAGGCCTTCGCGCACTACCGCTGGTAGTCGCTACCCCATCGAGAACCGAGAGAAGACTGAAGCCTTATGGCTACCACTTCACTTGACCTGGCCAAGGTCCGCAACATCGGGATCATGGCCCACATCGACGCGGGCAAGACGACCACCACCGAGCGGATCCTGTTCTACACCGGTGTCTCGTACAAGATCGGTGAAGTCCACGATGGCGCCGCCACCATGGACTGGATGGAGCAGGAGCAGGAGCGCGGCATCACGATCACGTCGGCCGCGACGACCTGTCACTGGCCGCTTGAGGACGTCGATCACACCATCAACATCATCGACACCCCGGGACACGTGGACTTCACCGTCGAGGTGGAGCGTTCGCTGCGCGTCCTCGACGGTGCCGTCACGGTGTTCGACGGTGTCGCTGGTGTCGAGCCCCAGTCCGAGACCGTGTGGCGTCAGGCGGACCGCTACGGCGTGCCGCGCATCTGCTTCGTCAACAAGCTGGACCGCACCGGTGCGGAGTTCCACCGCTGCGTCGACATGATCGTCGACCGGCTCGGTGCCACCCCGCTCGTGATGCAGCTGCCGATCGGCGCCGAGGCGGACTTCCGCGGCGTCGTCGACCTGGTCCGCATGAAGGCCCTGGTGTGGTCCGCTGAGGCCACCAAGGGTGAGATGTACGACATCGTCGACATCCCGGACACCCACGTCGAGGCCGCTGAGGAGTGGCGCGCCAAGCTGGTCGAGGGCGTCGCCGAGAACGACGAAGAGATGATGGAGCTCTTCCTGGACGGCACCGAGCCGACCGAGGAGCAGCTGTACGCGGCCATCCGCCGCATCACCATCAACTCCGGCAAGGCGGAGAACACCACCGTCACCCCGGTGTTCTGCGGCACCGCGTTCAAGAACAAGGGCGTGCAGCCCCTGCTCGACGCGGTCGTGCGCTACCTGCCGTCGCCGCTCGACGTCGAGGCGATCGAGGGCCACTCGGTCAGCAACCCGGACGAGGTCGTCAAGCGCAAGCCGTCCGAGGACGAGCCGCTGGCGGCGCTGGCGTTCAAGATCATGAGCGACCCGCACCTCGGCAAGCTCACCTTCGTCCGCGTGTACTCCGGACGCCTGGAGACCGGCACTCAGGTGCAGAACTCGGTCAAGGGCAAGAAGGAGCGCATCGGCAAGATCTACCGGATGCACGCGAACAAGCGTGAGGAGATCGACAGCGTGGTTGCCGGCGACATCGTCGCCGTCATGGGTCTGAAGCAGACCACCACCGGCGAGACCCTCTGCGACGCGGCCAACCCGGTGATCCTGGAGTCGATGGACTTCCCGGCCCCGGTCATCGAGGTCGCCATCGAGCCGAAGTCCAAGGGCGACCAGGAGAAGCTGGGTGTCGCCATCCAGCGCCTGGCCGAGGAGGACCCGTCCTTCCGCGTCAAGACCGACGAGGACACCGGGCAGACGATCATCGCCGGCATGGGTGAGCTTCACCTGGACGTGCTGGTGGACCGTATGCGCCGCGAGTTCAAGGTCGAGGCGAACGTCGGTAAGCCGCAGGTGGCCTACCGCGAGACCCTGCGCAAGGCGGTCGAGCGTCTCGACTACACCCACAAGAAGCAGACTGGTGGTTCCGGCCAGTTCGCCAAGGTGCAGATCGCGATCGAGCCGCTCGAGGGCGATGGCTACGAGTTCGAGAACAAGGTCACCGGTGGCCGTGTCCCGCGGGAGTACATCCCGTCCGTGGACGCTGGTTGCCAGGAGGCCATGGAGTTCGGTGTGCTCGCCGGCTACCCGCTGACGGGTGTCAAGGTCACGCTGCTCGACGGTGCCTACCACGAGGTCGACTCCTCCGAGATGGCCTTCAAGATCGCCGGTTCGATGGCCTTCAAGGAGGCCGCCCGCAAGGCCAGCCCGGCCCTGCTCGAGCCGATGATGAAGGTCGAGGTCACCACGCCCGAGGACTACATGGGCGATGTGATCGGCGACATCAACTCCCGCCGTGGACAGATCCAGTCCATGGAGGACCGCAGTGGTGCCAAGCTGGTCACCGGCCTGGTTCCGCTGTCCGAGATGTTCGGCTACGTCGGAGACCTGCGCAGCAAGACCTCTGGCCGCGCCAGCTACTCCATGCAGTTCGACTCCTACGCCGAGGTTCCGCGGAACGTCGCCGAGGAGATCATCGCGAAGGCCAAGGGCGAGTAACACTTCGTTGCTCTCCCCCTTAGGCTGGAGCTAAAGGCATCGGGGCATACCGCCGCAGACCACCCCAGGTGGGCTGCGGCGGGGCCCCGGCCGCCGGCCCCCAGATACGAATACGGCGAAGGGCATCCCCCTCGGGGTCCTGGCCGGTTCGGTAAGACCACCTGAACCCATCCGCAAAGTGTGGATGCGTTACAGAACCACTCCACAGGAGGACCCCAGTGGCGAAGGCGAAGTTCGAGCGGACTAAGCCGCACGTCAACATCGGCACCATCGGTCACATCGACCACGGTAAGACGACCCTTACCGCGGCGATCACCAAGGTGCTGCACGACAAGTACCCGGACCTGAACGAGGCCTCGGCGTTCGACCAGATCGACAAGGCTCCTGAGGAGCGCCAGCGCGGTATCACCATCTCCATCGCGCACGTCGAGTACCAGACCGAGTCCCGTCACTACGCGCACGTGGACTGCCCGGGTCACGCGGACTACATCAAGAACATGATCACCGGTGCCGCCCAGATGGACGGCGCCATCCTCGTGGTCGCCGCCACCGACGGCCCGATGCCGCAGACCAAGGAGCACGTGCTCCTGGCCCGCCAGGTCGGCGTTCCGTACATCGTCGTCGCCCTGAACAAGGCCGACATGGTGGACGACGAGGAGATCCTGGAGCTCGTCGAGCTCGAGGTGCGTGAGCTCCTCTCCGAGTACGAGTTCCCGGGCGACGACGTCCCGGTCGTCAAGGTCTCCGCGCTGAAGGCGCTGGAGGGCGACGCCGAGTGGGGCGAGTCGGTCCTCAACCTGATGAACGCCGTCGACGAGGCCATCCCGCAGCCGGAGCGCGACGTCGACAAGCCGTTCCTCATGCCGATCGAGGACGTCTTCACCATCACCGGTCGCGGTACGGTCGTCACCGGCCGTATCGAGCGTGGTGTCCTGAAGGTCAACGAGACCGTTGACATCATCGGCATCAAGCAGGAGAAGACCACCACCACGGTCACCGGCATCGAGATGTTCCGCAAGCTGCTCGACGAGGGCCAGGCCGGTGAGAACGTCGGTCTGCTGCTCCGCGGCATCAAGCGCGAGGACGTCGAGCGCGGCCAGGTCATCATCAAGCCGGGCTCGGTCACCCCGCACACCGAGTTCGAGGCGCAGGCCTACATCCTGTCCAAGGACGAGGGTGGCCGCCACACGCCGTTCTTCAACAACTACCGTCCGCAGTTCTACTTCCGTACCACGGACGTGACGGGCGTTGTGACCCTCCCCGAGGGCACCGAGATGGTCATGCCGGGCGACAACACCGAGATGTCCGTCCAGCTGATCCAGCCGGTCGCCATGGAGGAGGGCCTGAAGTTCGCCATCCGTGAGGGTGGCCGGACCGTCGGCGCCGGCCAGGTCACCAAGATCGTCAAGTGACCTAGCGCTCTTCTGAGCACCAGGACCCGGGCCTCACCGATCGCCTTCGCGGCGGACGGTGGGGCCCGGGTCTTTTGGCGTTTCCGCCGCTGCCGGCGAGGGTTCACCGGTGCGGCCCGTCCGGCCGGGCCTGGGATGGCCGGCCTGCGGCGGCGGTGCCCTGGGCGGGGTGAGCCCGCGCCGTCGGGCGCGGAAAGCGGCCCTTGCCGCCGGGGCTGCCGCGGGGCGCGCGCCCCCGAGCGCGGCCGTTGTCCTGGCCGAGTCGGACCAGCCTCCCATCACCCAGAGTGACCACGATGCGCGCCGCCGAGGTGCGATGGCGGCCTCCGTGCCCAACCGTGGGAGGGAGCGGAAGGGGTGGCGCCATGCCGCGGGCCAGGGACGGCGATGAGGTGGCGATGACCGATCGCGGTACCGGGCCGCCGGTCCCGGTGGGCCGGGGGCCGAGCGCAGACGCCGAGGCGTGGCCCGCGCCGGCCGGGCGGCGGCCGATCCGGCGCGCCGTCCGCCCGATAGTCCTCGCCCGCGGTCCCGCGGGTGCGATGCCGGGATGAGACGGCACCGCGGAAGGGGGACGTTCGCCGCGCTGCGGGTGCCGAACTTCCGGCTGTACTTCGTCGGTCAGTGCGTCAGCCTGGTGGGCACCTGGATGCAGGTGGTGGCCCAGTCCTGGCTGGTGCTCCAGCTGACCGGCTCGGGCACGGTGCTCGGCCTGGTGGTGGCGGCGCAGTTCCTGCCGGTGCTGCTGCTGGGGCCGTACGGGGGGCTGATCGCGGACCGTGCCGACAAGCGCCATCTGCTGATGGCCACCCAGACCACGTTGGCGACCCTGGCCCTGCTGCTGGGGCTGCTGACCGTCACCCACACCGTGCGGCTGTGGATGGTGGTAGTCCTCGCGGTCGCGCTGGGCACCGTCAACGCGGTCGACAATCCGACCCGGCAGTCCTTCGTGCCCGAGGTGGTCGGGGTGGGGCTGCTGCGCGGGGCCGTCAGCCTCAACAGCGTGATCGTCAACACCGCCCGGGCCATCGGGCCGGCGACCGCCGGCATCCTGATCGCCACCGCCGGGGTGGGCGTCTGCTTCCTGGCCAACGCCGCCAGCTTCATCGCGGTGCTGCTCGCCCTGCGGCTGATGCGCACCGAGGAGCTGCATCCGCACCCGGCGCTGCCGAGGGAGCCCGGGCAGCTGGCCGCGGGGCTGCGCTATGTGCGCGGTACCGCGGGCCTGTGGGCGCCGCTGGCCATGATGGCGCTGATCGGCACGCTCGCCTACGAGTTCCAGGTGGTGCTTCCGGTGCTGGCCAGTACCGGTGTGCACGGTGACGCGCGCACCTACGGCTTCATGACCTCCGCCATGGGCTTGGGCGCGGTGGCCGGCGGTCTGGCCATGGCCGCCTACGGCCGGGCCGGGGTCATCCCGCTGATCGGGGCCGCCGCCGCCTTCGCCGCCGCGCTGACGGCGGTGGCCGTGATCCCCTGGCTGCCCGGCGTCCTGGCGGCCCTGGCCTGCGTGGGGGTGGGGAGCACCGTCTTCCTGGCGACCGGGAACACCACCCTCCAACTGGTGGCCGAGCCCTCCTTCCGCGGCCGGGTCATGGCGCTGTGGTCGGTCACCTTCCTGGGCAGTACGCCAGTGGGCGGGCCGATCGTCGGTGCGGTCGCCCAGCACCTCGGCCCCCGGGCCGGTCTGGGCCTGGGCGCGGCAGCCTGCCTGGCCGCGGCCCTGCTCGGCCTGCTCGCCCTGCCCCGGGTCCCCGAGCGGCACCGCTTCCTCGAACCCCGGGCCGCGCCAGGCCCCTCCGCGCCCCCCACCGAGGCCGACCACCCGTGAGCCGGGTGGCCCCGGACGGCTCGGTGAGGCCGCGCCGCGGGGAACGCCGAACGGCCCGGGGACGACGGATCAGGGGCCGGGGTGTCAGTTCTGGCGGGTGGCGTAGTCGAGCGCCCGTGTGCTCAGGGTGCCCTCGACGATGTCGAGGACGTCCAGCAGGGCCTCGGCGATCGCGGCGGGCTTCTCGCCGGCCACGAGACGCCGGCCGACCTCGCTGTAGACCAGCGAGTGGAACCAGCCGATCTGGCCGGCGACCACGCGCGGCATCTGGTCCTGGGGCGCGGCCCCGGTCTCCTCGGCCAGGACCGCGGCGAGGGCGTCGGTCATCTGCCGGCCGAGCTCCTCCAGGCGGGCGGTGAGCGTCGGGGCGGCCAGCATCATCTCGAAGACGGGCCCGAACCCCGGGCTCAGGCCGACCTTCCGGTCATGCTGCCGCAGTTCCTCCCGGAGTCGGCCGAGTACCGCCCGCGCGGCGGACTCGCCGGGCTGCCGGGTGCGCACGATCTCGGCGAGGCGCTGCGGGGACGCCTCGTGCGGTGGCAGGACGAGGTCCTCCTTCGCCTCGAAGTAGTTGTAGAGGGTGTTGACGGAGACCTCCGCCGCCGCCGCGACCTCGGCGATGGTGACCCTGTCGAAACCCCGCGCCACGAACAGGCCGAGGGCCGCCTCGGAGATACGCTGCCGCGTCTGCCGCTTCTTCCGTTCCCGCAGACCTTCCTTCACGACGTTCGCGGCATCAGCGGCACTCGCAGCACTCACGGCATCTCCTTGGGGAGCCACTGGGCGGACACCTGCGCACGGGCGGCCAGGTGGTTCACATAGGCCTCGCGGACCTCGTCCGGGGTGCCGAACCCCGGCTCGTCGGCCAGCCAGGTGTCCGGTACGGCGCCGACGACCCGGCGCAGCAGCCGCGGGGTCACCCGGGGCGCCAGCTCGGCGTCCGCCGCGGCCAGGTCGAGGTCGGGCGAACCCAGGGCGTGGAACCGGAAGTCGTACGCCTTGCCGACCGCGTCCGCCGCGCTCTCCCACCGATGATGGAACACCAGCGACGCGCCGTGGTCGATGAGCCACAACCGGGGCTCGTGGTGGCCGGACGTCGGCCAGGTCATGAGGTTCGAGCTGTGCACCGTGCGGTCCACGTTCGCGGTGAAGGCGTCCAGCCAGAGGATCCTGGCGGACTCCACCGGGTCGGGATCCGGGGCGCCCGGTGCGAAGTCGGCGGCTCCCGGCAGGTAGTCCATGCCGAGGTTGAGTCCCGTGCTGGCGCGCAGCAGGTCCTGCACCTCCTGGTGCGGTTCCCCGGCGGCGACCGAGGGATCGAAGTCCACCAGCACCAGCTCCGGCACCCGCAGTCCGAGGTGCCGGGCCAGCTCGCCCACGATGACCTCGGCGACGAGCGCCTTGCGCCCCTGTGCCGAGCCGGTGAACTGTGCCCAGGTCGTCGGCCTCGACGACGCCGGGGACGGAGCCTCCGCCGCGCAGTGGGGTCACATACCGGACGGCCGTCACCGTGCGCAGCCCGTACGAGGGTCTCTCCACCGGTTCCCGTCTCCCCCCGGCCGTCAGGCCCGCAACCCCAAAACTGAAATGCATTGCAAATATACAGTGGACTATGGTTCTGCGGGACTTCCATGGGAGGGAATGTGTCGATGACGGCGGACGGGCACGATGCGGCGGTGAGGCGGGCCAACGCGGCCCTGGAGACGTACACCCTGTCGGGCGAGGGCTGGCGGCACGGTCCCAGCGAGACCCTGCGGCAGGTCCTCGCCGACCTCATGCGCTGGTGTGCGGACACCCAGCGCGACTTCGACGCCGCCCTGGACGAGGCACGCGCCCGGTATGCCACCCAGAACCCACCCCTCACGGAGCCGCGGACCCACCCGCGATCACGGCCGGGCAGCTAGCGGCGAGGCCGGATCCCGCCGCCGGGGGTGCTGGGACAGCCGCTCAGAGGCTGAAGACCGCTCCGTACCAGCCCCAGCCCACGTCAAGGACCCTGGTGGGCAAGGGGTCCCGGTCCGCCTCGACAGGGTCGCAGGGGTCGGATTCTGGGACGATGACGTGTATTTGTGGCGCTATCACCGAGTTTTCTGCGTCTCTGGGTAATCGCGCCGTAAATATACGGTCCAGAACCCGCCCC
>NZ_SRID01000166.1 GCF_004684805.1 Streptomyces palmae | reverse complement strand
CCCGCCTCCCCGCCGCCCGGCCCCAGGTCGATCACCCAGTCGGCGCCGGCCACCACCGCCATGTCGTGCTCCACGACCACCACCGAGTTGCCCGCGTCCACCAGCTCGTGCAGCTGGCGCAGCAGCACGTCGGTGTCGGCCGGGTGGAGTCCGGTGGTCGGTTCGTCGAGCAGGTAGACGGTGTGCCCGCGGCGGGTGCGCTGGAGTTCGGAGGCGAGTTTGATGCGCTGCGCCTCACCGCCGGAGAGTTCGGTGGCCGGCTGCCCGAGCCGCAGGTAGCCCAGGCCCACCTGGCGCAGGGCGCGCAGGCCGCGGCGTGCGGCCGGGATGTCGGCCAGGAACGCGGCCGCCGCGTCCACGGTCATGTCCAGGACGTCGGCGATGGTGGCGCCGCGGTAGGTGATCTCCAGGGTCTCGGCGTTGTAGCGGGCGCCGCGGCACTCGGCGCAAGGTGCGTAGGTACCGGGTAGGAAGAGGAGCTCCACGGCGGTGAAGCCCTCGCCCTGGCAGGTCTCGCAGCGGCCGCCGGCCACGTTGAAGGAGAAGCGCCCGGCCGTGTAGCCGCGGGCGCGGGACTGCTCGGTGGCGGCGAACACCTTGCGCACCGCGTCGAAGAGCCCGGTGTAGGTGGCCAGGTTGGAGCGGGGGGTGCGGCCGATGGGCTTCTGGTCCACCCGCACCAGCCGGTGGACGGCCGCCAGGCCTTCGGCCGCCGGCAGTGTCGCCGCCTCCCGGTCCGGCTCGCCCTCGGCTCCCTCGTCGGCCGGTTCGCCCAGGTGGGCGGCGAGCACCTCGGCGAGCACCTGGGTGATCAGGGTGGACTTGCCCGAGCCGGAGACCCCGGTGACGGCGGTGAACACCCCCAGCGGCACCTCGGCGTCCAGGTCGCGCAGGTTGTGCCGGGTGACGCCGCGCAGCCGCAGCGTCCCCGTCGGGGTGCGCGGGGTACGGGCGGCCGGCGCGGTGCCGTCCGGGAAGACGTAGCGGCGGGTGGCGGACCCGGCCACCTCGGCCAGCCCCGCGACCGGGCCGCTGTAGAGCACCCGGCCGCCGTGTTCGCCCGCCAGCGGCCCGACGTCCACGATCCAGTCGGCGCGGCGCACCACGTCCAGGTGGTGCTCGACGACGAAGAGGCTGTTCCCGGCCGCCTTGAGTCGGTCCAGTACGGTCAGCAGCGCGGCGCTGTCGGCCGGGTGCAGCCCGGCGGAGGGCTCGTCCAGGACGTAGACGACGCCGAAGAGACCGGAGCGCAGCTGGGTGGCGAGCCGCAGCCGCTGGAGCTCGCCGGCCGACAGGGTGGGGGTGGGCCGGTCCATCGCGAGGTAGCCGAGGCCGAGCTCGGTGAGCACCTCGATACGGGCCAGCAGGTCGCGGGCGAGGGTGGCGGCGGTCTCGTCGGCGCCCTCGGCGGCCGGCCGCAGCACCTGGGCCAGCTCGCCGAGCGGCAGGGCGGCCAGGGTGGCGATGTGCGCCCCGGCGAAGGTGACGGCCAGCGCCTCGGGCCGCAGCCGCAGCCCGCCGCAGACCGGGCAGTCCGCGCTGACCAGGAAGCGCTGCGCCCGGGCGCGCAGCGTCTGGCTGCGGGACTCGGCGAAGGTGTGCAGCACATGGCGCCGGGCGCTGGTGTAGGTGCCCTGGTAGGGGCGCTGGATGCGGTCGGCCTCGCGCACCGGGTGCACGGTGACCACCGGCTGCTCGTCGGTGAACAGGATCCACTCGCGGTCCTGGGGCGGCAGCTCCCGCCAGGGCCGGTCGATGTCGTGTCCGAGGGCGGCGAGGATGTCGCGCAGGTTCTTGCCCTGCCAGGCGCCCGGCCAGGCGGCGATGGCGCCCTCCCGGATGCTCAGCCCCGGGTCGGGCACCAGCGACTCCTCGGTGACCTGGTGGATCCGGCCCAGGCCGTGGCACTCGGGGCAGGCGCCGGCCGCGGTGTTGGGGGAGAAGGCGTCCGAGTCGAGCCGTTCGGGCGCGTCGGCGGGGTAGTCGCCGGCGCGGGAGAACAGCATCCGCAGCGAGTTCGACAGGGTGGTGACGGTGCCGACCGAGGAGCGCGCGCCGGGCGCGGAGCGCCGTTGCTCCAGGGCGACCGCGGGCGGCAGTCCGAGGACCTCCTCGACCTTGGGGGCGCCGACCTGGTGGATCAGCCGGCGGGCGTAGGGGGCGACGGATTCCAGGTAGCGGCGCTGGGCCTCGGCGTAGAGGGTGCCGAAGGCCAGTGAGGACTTCCCGGAGCCGGACACTCCGGTGAAGACGACCAGGGCGTCGCGCGGGATGTCCACATCGACGCCCCGGAGGTTGTGCACACGGGCACCGCGCACCCGCACGAAGGGGTCATGTAGTGGCATCCCGGTGATCCTAGGCGATGCGGGTAACCTGCCCGGTGGAAGGTGCCCTGGTGCGCCCCCGCTGCCGGCAGGATCCGCAACCCAGGCCCTGAAGGAGTCCGATGGCCGATCAGCGCGTTGTGACCTGGGAGGTCACCGGGAGCGGTGGCTACGAGACGGCATGGGTCACGCTGTCGGGCACCGGGCTGCGGGCCACCGGGCGGGTGATGGGGCTGCGGCCCGAGCCGTACTGGATGGCCTACGAGCTGGAGACCGGCCACGGCTATGTGACCCGGCGGCTCCAGGTGACGGCGGAGACCGCCGGCGGCACCCGCCGGCTGGACCTGCGGCGGGACGGCGGCACCTGGACGGCGAACGACAAGCCGCTGCCCGAGGTGGCCGGGGCTCTCGACTGCGACCTGGGGATGTCCCCGCTCACCAACACCATGCCCGTCCTGCGCCACCAGTTGCACAGCGGCCCGGGCGAGCACACCTTCGTGATGGCCTGGGTGTCGGTGCCGGATCTGGCGGTCCGGCCCTCCCGGCAGACGTACACCCATGTGGGGCTGACCGAGCGGGGGGCGCGGCTGCACTACGCGTCGAAGGGCTTCGCCGGGGACATCGAGGTCGGCCGGGACGGGCTGGTGCTCACCTACCCGGGCATCGGCCATCTGCTGCACGCGGACTGAGGGCGGGCCGGCCCGGCGGCCGACGGGTGCGCCCGCCCGGCCCGCTCGCCCCACCGGTCTGGTCCGGCCGGAGGAACCAGGTCGCCCCGCGGGCCGCGGGTGGTAGGGATAGCCGGACCGCGCAGGGACCCAAGGAGCGACCCGGCATGGACTGGTTCACCTCGTCCGACTACTGGCTGAGCAGGCTGGTCTTCCAGCGCGGCCTGGCCCTGGTCTACCTGGTCGCCTTCCTGGCGGCGGGCCGTCAGTTCCGGGCGCTGATCGGTGAGCGCGGCCTGCTGCCGGTGCCCGAGTTCCTGGCGCGGGTGCCGTTCCGCCGCTCCCCCAGTCTGTTCCACGCGCGCTATTCGGACCGGCTGTTCGCGGGCTGCGCCTGGGTGGGGGGTCTGCTGGCCGCGGCGGTGGCGGCCGGCGCCGCGGACGCGGTACCGCTGTGGGCCTCGATGCTGATGTGGCTGCTGTTGTGGCTGCTGTATCTGTCGATCGTCAACGTCGGGCAGATCTGGTACGGCTTCGGCTGGGAGTCGCTGCTGCTGGAGACGGGTCTGCTGGCGGTCTTCCTGGGCAACGCGGACACCGCGCCGCCGGTGCTGGTGCTGTGGCTGCTGCGCTGGGTGCTGTTCCGGGTGGAGTTCGGTGCCGGGCTGATCAAGATGCGCGGGGACCGCTGCTGGCGCGATCTGACCTGCCTGTACTACCACCATGAGACCCAGCCGATGCCGGGCCCGCTGAGCTGGTTCTTCCACCGGTTGCCGCGCCCGGTGCACCGGGTGGAGACGGCTGCCAACCATGTGGCCCAGCTGGTGCTGCCGGTGCTGCTGTTCGCTCCGCAGCCGGTGGCGAGCGTCGCCGCCGGCGGGATGGTGGTCACCCAGTTGTGGCTGGTGGCGTCCGGCAACTTCTCCTGGCTCAACTGGCTGACGATCCTGCTGGCGCTCTCCGCCGTCGACGGCCGGCTCGCCGCCCGGGTGCTGCCGCTGCCGGCCCCGCACCACCTCCCCGCTCCCCCGCTCTGGTACGAGGTGCTGGTGATGGCCTTCACCGTGCTGGTGCTGGTGCTCAGCTACTGGCCGGCCCGCAATCTGGTCTCCGGCGGCCAGCTGATGAACTACTCCTTCACCCCGCTCCACCTGGTCAACGCCTACGGTGCCTTCGGCAGCATCACCCGCACCCGGCAGGAGATCGTGATCGAGGGCACCGAGGACCCGGTCCCCGGGCCGGACACCGTCTGGCGGGAGTACGAGTTCAAGGGCAAGCCCGGTGACGTACGCCGGATGCCGCGCCAGTACGCCCCCTACCACCTGCGGCTGGACTGGCTGATGTGGTTCGCCGGGCTCTCCCCCGCCTATGCCGCCTCCTGGTTCCGCCCGCTGGTCAGCCGGCTGCTGGAGGGCGATCGGGACACCCTGCGGCTGCTCGCGGCGAACCCCTTCCCGCGGCAGCCGCCGGCGCTGGTCCGGGCCCGGGTCTACCACTACCGGTTCACCACCTGGCGCGAGCTGCGGACCACCGGTGCCTGGTGGCACCGCACCCTGCTGTACGAGTTCTGGCCGCCGATGAGCCGGGAGCAGGCCGGCGGCTGACCGCGGCCCGGCTCATCCCGTGACGTCGACGACCGGGTCCCGGTGCACCTGCCCGTGGGCGGTGCGGCAGTGCCGTACCAGGGCCTCGGTTCCGACCTCGCCCCCCGGTGCGGGCACCTCGGGGGCGTGGTCCACCTGGAGGGTGGTGTGGGTGATGCCGTACTCCTCGTGCAGCACGGCCTCCAACTCCTGGCGCACCGCGTGGCAGTCGCCGTCCGGCGCGACCAGGACGTGGGCGGACAGCGACACCTCGCCGGAGGTGATCTGCCAGACGTGGAGATCGTGCACCTCGGTCGTGCGGGGGTGGCGGACCAGCCGGCGGCCGACCTCGTCGGGGTCCACCCCGGCGGGCGCGGCTTCCAGGAGCACCCGCCCGGAGGCGCGCAGCAGCCGGATCCCGGAGTGCAGCATGAGGGCCACCACCACCAGCGAGGCCAGGGCGTCGGCGCGGGCGAATCCGGTGAGCATCACGACCAGGCCGGAGACCGTGGTGCCGATGAAGGCGTACAGGTCGTTCAGGATGTGCTGAAAGGCGCCTTCCACATTGAGCGAGGAGCGGTTGGCCCGGGAGAGGAACCAGGCGGCCACGATATTCACCGCGATTCCCGCCAGCCCGGTGGCGAACACCATCCCACCGTCCACCGAGGGCGGATCGGCGAGCCGGGTCACCGACTCGTAGCCGAGCCAGCCGGCGAGCAGCAGCAGGGAGGCCCCGTTGGCCTGCGCGGAGAGGATCTCCGCCCGCTTGAGGCCGTAGGTGAAGCCGCCGCGGGCCGGCCGGGCGGCGAGGCGGACCGCGATCAGCGAGAGCACGATGGCCACCGCGTCGGTGAGCATATGCGCGGCGTCGGAGAGCAGGGCGACCGAGCCGGCGAGGATGCCGATAACGGATTCCACCGCCATGAACGCGACGATCAGTACCAGTGCGAGGGAGAGCCAGCGCCGGTCCGCGTCGGCGGCGACCCCGTGCGCGTGCCCGGCGTGGCCGTCGTGGTCATGTCCGGCGTGGCGATGGTCCGTCGCCTGCCCGTGCGTCTGCGCGCCCACCCGGTCCTCCTCGATCCGCTGTCAGGTAACCGCCAGTGAACCGCATTTCGCCGAATTCTCCAAAGGCGGTAATGGGCACGGTTATCAAAAGAGATAAACCGTGTTCGCGGAATTCCGGAACGGGAATTGTTTTCATTCCCCCGAAAAGCGGAACCCGATCGGAGGCGGGCCGGGCGGTGGACCGTTCACCCGTTCCGGACGGCGGCGCTCCCGGCGCCGCCGTCCCCGGCACCGCCGGTCAGTCCTCGCCGCCCGGGCCGCCCTCGAGGTCGCCCTCGGCCTCCAGGTACAGCTCCCGGACGGCGGCCAGCACCTCGAGGTCGGGCTCGGCCCACATGCCCCGGCTCTCCGCCTCCAGCAGCCGCTCCGCCATGCCGTGCAGCGCCCAGGGGTTGGCCTGCTCCAGGAAGGCGCGGTTCTCCGGGTCGAGGAGGTAGCTCTGGGCCAGCTTGTCGTACATCCAGTCGGCGACCACCCCGGTGGTGGCGTCGTAGCCGAAGAGGTAGTCGACGGTGGCGGCGAGCTCGAAGGCGCCCTTGTACCCGTGCCGGCGCATCGCCTCGATCCAGCGGGGGTTGACCACCCGGGCGCGGAAGACCCGCGAGGTCTCCTCGTGCAGGGTGCGGGTGCGGACCGTCTCGGGACGGGTGCTGTCCCCGATGTACGCGGCCGGGGCGGTGCCCTTCAGCGCGCGCACCGTGGCCACCATGCCGCCGTGGTACTGGAAGTAGTCGTCGGAGTCGGCGATGTCGTGCTCGCGGGTGTCGGTGTTCTTCGCGGCCACCGCGATCCGCCGGTAGGCGGTCTCCATCTCCTGCCGCGCCGGGCGCCCCTCCAGGCCCCGGCCGTAGGCGTAGCCGCCCCAGACCGTGTACACCTCGGCCAGGTCGGCGTCGGTGCGCCAGTCCCGGCTGTCGATGAGCTGGAGCAGCCCGGCGCCGTAGGTGCCCGGGCGGGAGCCGAAGATACGGACCGTGGCCCGGCGTTCGTCGCCGTGCTCCGCCAGATCGGCCCGGGTGTGGGCGCGCACGTGGTTGCCGGAGTCCGGCTCGTCCAGCGAGGCCGCCAGCCGTACCGCGTCGTCCAGCAGCCCCACCACATGTGGGAAGGCGTCCCGGAAGAAGCCGCTGATGCGCAGGGTGACATCGATCCGGGGGCGGCCCAGCTGGTCGAGCGGGACGGGCTCCAGGCCGGTCACCCGTCGGGAGGCGTCATCCCACACGGGGCGGATTCCGAGCAGGGCCAGGGCCTCGGCGACATCGTCGCCCGAGGTGCGCATCGCGCTGGTGCCCCACAGCGACAGCCCCACCGAGCTCGGCCAGTCCCCGTGGTCGGCGCGGTACCGCTCGAGCAGCGAGTCGGCCAGCGCCTGGCCGGTCTCCCAGGCCAGCCGGCTGGGTACCGCCTTGGGGTCCACCGAGTAGAAGTTGCGGCCGGTGGGCAGCACGTTGACCAGGCCGCGCAGCGGTGAGCCGGAGGGGCCGGCGGGGACGAAGCCGCCGGCCAGGGCGTGCACCGCGTGGTCCAGCTCGTCGGTGGTGGCCGCCAGCCGGGGCACCAGCTGGCGGGCGGCGAAGTCCAGGACGGCGGCGACCGGCTCGCGCTGCTCCGCGGGGAGGTCGAGGCAGACCTTCGACACCGCCTCCGGCTCCCAGCCGGCGTCCTCCATGGCCTGCACCAGGGCCTGGGCGCGCTCCTCCGCCTCGTCGGCGCCGGTGCGGGTGGCCGCGGACTCGTCCAGGCCCAGCGCCTCGCGCAGGCCCGGGAGCGCTGAGGTGCCGCCCCAGATCTGCCGCGCGCGCAGGATCGCCAGCACCAGGTTGACCCGCTCGGGTCCGGTCGGGGCGCCGCCCAGCACATGGAGCCCGTCACGGATCTGGGCGTCCTTGACCTCGCACAGCCAGCCGTCGACGTGGAGCAGGAAGTCGTCGAAACCGTCGTCGTCCGGCCGGGCCTCCAGCCCCAGGTCGTGGTCGAGCCTGGCCGCCTGGATCAGGGTCCAGATCTGGGCGCGGATGGCGGGCAGCTTGGCCGGGTCCATCGAGGAGATGGCCGCGTACTCGTCGAGCAGCTGCTCCAGCCGTGCGATGTCGCCGTAGGAGTCGGCGCGCGCCATCGGCGGCACCAGATGGTCCACCAGGGTGGCGTGCGCCCGGCGCTTGGCCTGGGTGCCCTCGCCCGGGTCGTTGACCAGGAAGGGGTAGACCAGCGGCAGGTCGCCGAGCGCGGCGTCCGGGCCGCAGGCGGCGGACAGCCCGGCGTTCTTGCCGGGCAGCCACTCCAGGTTGCCGTGCTTGCCCAGGTGCACCATCGCGTCGGCGCCGAAGCCGCCGTCGGCCCGCGGGGTGGCGATCCAGCGGTAGGCGGCCAGGTAGTGGTGGGAGGGCGGCAGGTCGGGGTCGTGGTAGATGGCGATGGGGTTCTCGCCGAAGCCGCGCGGCGGCTGGATGAGCACCAGCAGATTGCCGTAGCGCAGGGCCGCCAGCACGATGTCGCCGTCCGGGTTCCGGCTGGTGTCCACGAACATCTCGCCGGGCGGCGGCCCCCAGTGCTCCTCGACCGCCTCCCGCAGCTCCTGCGGCAGCAGGGCGTACCAGCGGCGGTAGTCGGCGGCCGGGATGCGGACCGGGTTGCGGGCCAGTTGCTCCTCGGTCAGCCACTGCTGGTCGTGGCCGCCCGCCTCGATCAGCGCGCGGATCAGCTCGTCGCCGTCGCCGGAGGCGAGCCCGGGCACCGGCTCGGTGCCGAAGTCGTAGCCCTCGGCGCGCAGTCGGCGCAGCAGTGCCACGGCGCTGGCGGGGGTGTCCAGGCCGACCGCGTTGCCGATCCGGGAGTGCTTGGTGGGGTACGCGGACAGCACCAGGGCCAGCCGCTTGTCCGCCGGGGCGATATGCCGCAGCCGGGCGTGCCGGACGGCGATCCCGGCCACCCGCGCGGCCCGCTCGGGGTCGGCGACGTACACCGGCAGTCCGTCCTCGTCGACCTCCTTGAAGGAGAACGGCACGGTGATCAGGCGCCCGTCGAACTCCGGGACCGCGACCTGGGTGGCGGCGTCCAGCGGGGACAGGCCCTCGTCGTTCTCCTCCCAGGCCGCCCGGGTGCCGGTCAGGCACAGCGCCTGCAGCACCGGTACGTCCAGCGCGGCCAGGGCGCCGGCGTCCCAGGACTCCTCGTCGGCGGCGGAGCCGTCCGGCGAGGTCAGCCCCATCTCGCCGGCGGACGCGTCGGCGGGCCGGGTGCCGCCGGCGGCCAGCACCGTGGTGACGATCGCGTCGACCCCGCGCAGTGTCTCGATCAGCTCGGGCTCGGGGCTCCGGAGGGAGGCGACGAACAGCGGTCTGGGACGCCCGCCGGCCCGTTCCACGGCCTGGCACAGGTCCGCCACGAACGCGGTGTTCCCGCTCATGTGGTGGGCGCGGTAGTAGAGGATGGCGACCAGCGGGCCGGACGCGTCGGCCGCGGTGGGGCGCTCCAGCTCGCCCCAGCTGGGGGCCGGGCTGGGCGGTTCGAAGCCGTGGCCGGTCAGCAGCACGGTGTCGGACAGGAAGCGGGCCAGCTGGGCGAGGTTGGCCGGGCCGCCGTGCGCCAGGTAGGCGTGGGCCTCGGCGGCGATGCCGACCGGGACGGTGGACGCCGCCATCAGCTGGGCGTCGGGGGCCTGTTCACCGGTGAGCACCACGACCGGGCGCTCCCCGGCGAGCAGCAGGTCCAGGCCCTCCTCCCAGGCCCGCAGTCCGCCCAGCAGGCGCACCACGACCAGGTCGGCGCCGTCCAGCAGCGCGGGGAGGTCGGACAGGTCGAGCCGGGCGGGGTTGGCGAGCCGGTAGGGCACCGGTCCGGCCGCCGCTCGGGCACTGAGCAGGTCTGTGTCGGAGGTCGACAACAGCAGGATCATGCGGCAGCAGCCTTCCTCGGGGTCCTCGCCCCGGGCGGTGGAGTGACGGCGGGAGTTCCTGGCTCACACCGCCGCGAGCTGCGGCCGTGCTGACAGTGGCGGGACCGCGCCGGAATCTCACCGGCTTCCTCCCCTTGCGCCGTCGCTGGCGTCGACGGCCCGAATCGGGCCGCCGAGGAGCATAGTAAGGGCTGATCAGATGTGCGGGGCAGGGCGCCTGGAAGTGGCGTGGGTATGCTCGCCGCCATGCCACCCACCCCCCTCAGCGCGGATGCGCCGTACCCTGCCCGGCTTCCGGCGGTCTCGCGTGACCGCGGCGACGCCTGTCCCGGGGCTCTGCGGCTGCATGCCGCCGACGACGGCGCGCTGGCCCGTATCCGGTTGCCGGCGGGCTTGTTGACGTCCCATCAGGCCGAGGTGCTGGCGCTGGCCGCGGAGGAGTTGGGGGACGGCCGGCTCGACCTGACCTCCCGGGGCAATGTGCAGCTGCGCGGCCTGCCCGCCGACTGCGGCGCCGGGCTCGGGGACCGGTTGCGGGCCGCCGGACTCCTGCCCTCGGACCGGCACGAGCGGGCCCGCAACATCGTCGCCTCACCCCTGGCCGGGCTGGACGGGCACGGGTACGGTCAGGTGCGGGACTGGGCCCGGGAGTTGGATGGGCTGCTCTGCGCGGAATCCGACACCGTGCACCTTTCCGGGCGGTTCCTCTTCGCGTTGGACGACGGGCGCGGGGATATGTCGGCCCTGGGGGCCGATGTGACATTGATCGCAACTCCAGGCCCCCAGGCGGTGCTGCGGGTCGGCGGCGTGGCGGCGGCCCCGGAGACGGCCGGTGCTCCTGTGGCCTCCGGCGTGCCGGAGGACCGCGACGGCACGCCGGAGTGTGCCCTGCTGGTACCGGCCGAGGAGGGACCGCGCGCCGCCGTGCTGGCCGCGCTGGAGTTCCTGGCGGCGGTCCGGGAGAGCGGCACCGGCGTGTGGCGGGTGCGCGAACTGCCACCGCGACACGCCGTGTCGGCACGGCGACTGGCCGGGCGGCTCGCCGAGGCGGGCGTCCCGGCGGCACCTGCGGGATCCGCCGCCGGCGCCGGCCCGACGCCGGTGCGGCCGGCCGGCGCGCCGGCGATCGGCCTGCTGGAGGGTCCGGACGGAGGCTGTGCGCTGTCCGCGCTGGCGCCGCTGGGCCGGTTGACCAGCGCCCAGTGGCGGCTGCTGGCGCGGACGGCGGCCCGGCACGGCACGGACGAGCTGCGTATGACACCCTGGCGCGGCGTGGTGCTGCCGGGGCTGGCCCGCGGCGACGGCCGGGCCCGACTGGCGGAGCTGGCCGCCGCCGGACTGGTGGTGGACGCCGGCTCACCGTGGCACGGCGTGAGCGCCTGCACCGGACGGCCGGGCTGCGCCAAATCCCTGAGCGACGTGCGTGCCGACGCGGCGCGCGCGGGCCGCGGCACCCCCGGAGGACTGCCGGTCCACTGGTCGGGGTGCGAGCGCCGGTGCGGGCATCCGGGGACCGGCCACTGGGTGGACGTGCTGTCCGAGGGCGACGGCTACCGGATCTCGGTACGCGGTGAACCGGCGCGCCCGGCGCAGGTGGTAACAGCGGAACAGGCGGCCGACGCGGTGGCGGCGGCACGCGGAACGACATGATCGAGGGCACAGTGTTCGAGTACGAGAAGGACGGCGCGGAGATCTACCGGCAGTCCTTTGCCACCATTCGCGCCGAGGCCGACCTCACCGGGCTCCCCGCCGATGTCAGCCAGGTCGCGGTGCGGATGATCCACGCCTGCGGCATGGTCGACCTGGTACGGGACCTCGGCTACACCCCCGAGGTGGTCTCCCGCGCCCGCGCCGCGCTGCGCGCCGGGGCGCCCATCCTGTGCGACGCGCAGATGGTCGCCAGCGGGGTGACCCGCAAGCGGCTGCCGGCCGGCAACGAGGTGCTGTGCACCCTGTCCGACCCCTCGGTGCCGGACCTGGCCGAGCGGCTGGGCACCACCCGCAGCGCCGCCGCGCTGGAGCTGTGGCGCGACCGGCTGGAGGGGGCCGTGGTGGCGGTCGGCAACGCGCCCACCGCGCTGTTCCGGCTGCTGGAGATGGTCGAGCAGGGCGCGCCGCGCCCGGCCGCGGTCATCGGGGTGCCGGTGGGGTTCATCGGCGCGGCCGAGTCCAAGGAGGCCCTGGCCGGACACCCGGCGGGGCTGGATCACCTGGTGGTCCGCGGCCGGCGGGGCGGCAGCGCCATCGCCGCTGCCGCGATCAACGCGATTGCGAGCGAGGAAGAGTGAGCGAGCAGCAGACCCCGGGCAGCGGGGAGCCGGGGCGGCTCTACGGAGTCGGACTCGGCCCCGGTGACCCGTCGCTGATGACCCTGCGGGCGGTGGAGGTGATCGCCGAGGCGGACGTCATCGCCTACCACAGCGCCCGGCACGGCCGGAGCATCGCCCGCTCCATAGCCGAGCGGCACCTGCGGCCCGACCACATCGAGGAGCCGCTGGTCTACCCGGTCACCACGGAGGCCACGGACCACCCCGGCGGCTACCGGGGGGCGATGGAGGAGTTCTACGCCGCGGCGGCGGCCCGGCTGGCCGCGCACCTGGAGGCGGGGCGCACGGTCGCGGTGCTGGCCGAGGGCGATCCGCTCTTCTACGGCTCGTACATGCACATGCACAAGCGGCTCGCGGACCGCTTCCCCACCGAGGTGGTGCCCGGGGTGACCTCGATCAGCGCGGCGGCGGCCCGGCTGGGCACCCCGCTGGTGGAGGGTGAGGAGGTGCTGACCATCCTGCCCGGCACGCTGCCCGAGGAGGAGTTGGCGGCCCGGCTGGCGGCGACCGACTCGGCGGCCGTGCTGAAGCTCGGCCGGACCTTCCCCACCGTGCGCCGGGCGCTGGAGCGCTCCGGACGGCTGGCCGACGCCCACTATGTGGAGCGCGCCACCATGAGCGCGGAGCGCACCGCGCCGCTGGCCGAGGTCGACCCCGAGACGGTGCCGTACTTCTCGGTGGCCGTGCTGCCCAGCCGGGTGGACGCGGCGCCGCAGGCGGAACGGGGCGAGGTGGTGGTCGTGGGGCTGGGGCCGGCCGGCCCGCTGTGGCTGACGCCCGAGGCCCGCGGCGAACTGGCCGCCGCCGAGGACCTGGTCGGCTACACCACCTATCTGGACCGGGTGCCGGTGCGGCCGGGCCAGCGGCGGCACGCCTCCGACAACAAGGTGGAGGCGGAGCGCGCCGAGTTCGCCCTGGAGCTGGCCCGGCGCGGTCGGCGGGTCGCGGTGGTCTCCTCGGGCGACCCCGGTGTGTTCGCCATGGCGACCGCGGTGCTGGAGGCCGCCTGCCAGGACCTCTACCGGGACGTCCCGGTACGGGTGCTGCCGGGGATGACCGCGGCGCATGCCGCGGCCGCGCGAGCGGGCGCGCCGCTGGGGCACGACTACGCGGTGGTCTCGCTCTCCGACCGGCTCAAGCCGTGGGAGGTGATCGCCGAGCGGCTCGCCGCGGCGGCCGCGGCCGATCTGGTGCTGGCGCTGTACAACCCCGGTTCGCGCAGCCGCACCTGGCAGGTCGGCAAGGCCCGGGAACTGCTGCTGGCGCACCGTTCGCCGGACACGCCCGTAGTGCTGGGCCGCGATGTGGGCGGCCCCGAGGAGAGCGTGCGCGTCGTACGGCTGGCGGACCTGGATCCGGCACAGGTGGACATGCGGACGATCCTGCTGGTCGGTTCCTCGCAGACGCGTACGGAACGGCGCGGCGACGGCACACGGATCGTGTGGACGCCGCGCCGGTATCCGGAGCGCTGAGCCCGGCCGCCGCGCGGTGACCGATCACGCGGCACTCGCCCCGGTGCTCGCCGGACCCCGATTCCCACGGGACCGGCCGGCACCCGCGGCGGTTCGCCGGCCCCGGCACACCGTGCCCGGCCGCCGCGCGGTGACCGATCACGCGGCACTCGCCCCGGTGCTCGCCGGACCCCGATTCCCACGGGTCCGGCCGGCACCCGCGGCGGTTCACCGGCCCCGGCTCGCCGTGCCCGGCCGCCCGCGCGTCCCCGATCTCCGCGTGGTGGCGGGCCGCTGCGCGCCGGGAGTGGGCGGCGGCCTGCCCCGGGGTGCGGTGGGAGCCCGCTCAGCCCAGGGTGGTACGTACCCAGTCGGCCGCGCCGGCCGGGTCCTCGGCCACCGGGACGCCCTCGGGGGTCGGGGGCCGGCGCACCACGACGACCGGCAGCCCGGCCGCCCGCGCCGCGGTGAGCTTGGCGGCGGTGGCCTGCCCGCCGCTGTCCTTGGTCACCAGCACCTCGACGCGGTGCCGGCGCAGCAGTGCCGACTCCCCCTCCAGGGTGAACGGACCGCGGTCCAGCAGCACCTCCATCCGCGGCGGGTGCGGCGGCTGCGGCGGATCCACCGAGCGGACCAGGAACCAGGGTTCGACCAGGTGCGCGAAGGCGGCGAGCCCCATGCGGCCGGTGGTCAGGAAGATCCGCTCCCCCAGTGCGGGCAGCAGCCCGGCGGCCTCGTCCAGCGAGTCGGCGTACCACCAGCGGTCCCCGGGTCCGGCCGCCCAGCCCGGGCGGCGCAGGGCCAGCAGGGGCACCTGGGCCTGGGCGGTGGCCCGTGCCGCGTGGAAGCTCATCGTGCCGGCGAACGGATGGGTGGCGTCGACGACCGCGTCCACCCGGTGTGCGCGCAGCCAGTCGGCCAGGCCCTCGGCGCCACCGAACCCGCCGATCCGCACCTGCCCGGCCGGCAGCCGCGGTGCGGCGACCCGGCCGGCGAGCGAGCTGGTCACGCGCAGCCCGGTGTCGGCGGCGAGTTCCGCGGCCAGGCGGCGGGCCTCGGTGGTGCCGCCGAGGATGAGCACATGGCGGGCGCCGGTGGGCACCTCGGGCATCGGGGACCTCTCAGGGGC
>NZ_SRID01000165.1 GCF_004684805.1 Streptomyces palmae | reverse complement strand
GGGTCACCGTGGGTGGGGCTTCGCCGGACGGAGCCGCCGGGGGCGGGGCCGCCGGACGAGTTGGTGCGGCGGAGCCGGGAGGCGGATTCCTCGCGGGCGGGGGACCAGGTGGACCCGTGGCGGAGGACGAGCGGCTGGCCCGGGCGGCGCTGACCCGGCTGGTGGAGCCCGGCGACGAGACTGTGGGGCGCTGGCTGCGCACCTTGGGGCCGGTGGCGCTGTACCAGGCACTGACCGGCGGGGCGCCGCCACCGAAGGGCGCTTCCCGGGAACGGCTGGCCGGCTGTGCGCTGCGCGCGCAGGGACTCGATCCGGCTGCGGACCTGGCGGCGGTCGGGCGGCTCGGCGGACGGTTCGTCTGCCCGGGCGAGCTGGACTGGCCCCAGCAGCTGGACGACCTACGGGACGCCCGGCCGATCGGGCTGTGGGTGCGGGGCGCACCGTCCCTGCGGTTGTGGGCCCTGCGCTCGGTCGCGGTGGTGGGGGCGCGGGCCTGCACGGACTACGGCGCGCACGTCGCTGCCACCCTCGCGGCCGGGCTCGCCGAGCGCGGCTGGGTGGTGGTGTCCGGCGCGGCGCACGGGGTGGACGCCGCCGCGCACCGGGGCTCGCTGGCAGCCGGTGGGGCGACCGTCGCGGTGCTGGCCTCCGGGGTGAACCTGCCCTATCCACGCGCCCACGCCGCGCTGATCCAGCGCATCGCGGAGCAGGGCCTGGTCGTTGCCGAGCTGCCGCCCGGAGCCCATCCGACCCGCGGCCGCTTCGTCCTCCGCAACCGGGTCATCGCCGCGTTGACCCGGGGAACGGTGGTGATCGAGGCCCAGTACCGCAGCGGTTCGCTGGTCACCGCCCGCCGCGCGCTGGCGCTGGGGCGCGCCACGATGGGCGTACCGGGCCCCGTCACCAGCGGTCTGTCCGCCGGGGTGCACGAGCTGCTCAGGGGCGAGGCGGTGCTGGTCACCGACGCGGCCGAAGTGGTGGAGCTGGTGGGCAGGATCGGGGAGCTCGCCCCGGCGCGCCGAGGGCCGCTGGTCGCACGCGACACGCTGAACCCCGTGACGGCACGCGTGCTGGAGGCGTTGTCGGCACAGGGCGGCAGTGCACCGTCCGACGTGGCCCGGGAGGCGGGGACCAGCCGCGAAGAGGCGCAGCAGCGACTCCATGAGCTGCTCGTCCTGGGATTCGTCGAACGGAAGGGCGACAGCTGGCAGTTGAGCCGTATCAACGGCGATGACGGCGCCGTACGACGAGGCAATCCATCGATTTGGGGCAATCGGGTGAAAGAGTTGGGGCGATGACCGTATCCGCACACCAAACCGACATTCCTCGCTTACGGCGGGACTCTTGCCATGTCATGTCAGCGAAGTGGTCGACAGGAGCGGGTCCGCTCGACCATCCCACCCCCTTCACAGCAGAACGGCTCAAGGCGACGAATGCCCCAGCACACCTCCGGGTCTGACCGCACGGCAGCGGCAACCGCTGACGACGCCGGCACCGTGCGCCCAGCCGCCCCCGCCACCCTCGAAGAGCTCTGGCGGTCGTACAAGGCCACCGGTGACGAGCGACTGCGGGAGCAGCTGATCCTGCACTACTCCCCGCTGGTCAAATACGTCGCCGGCCGGGTGAGCGTCGGCCTGCCGTCCAACATCGAGCAGGCGGACTTCGTGTCCTCGGGCGTCTTCGGCCTGATCGACGCCATCGAGAAGTTCGAGCCGGAACGGGCCATCAAGTTCGAGACCTACGCCATCACCCGGATCCGCGGCGCCATGATCGACGAACTCCGGGCGCTGGACTGGATCCCGCGCTCGGTCCGCCAGAAGGCCCGTGAGGTGGAGCGCGCCTACGCCAGGCTGGAAGCCGCCCTGCGGAGGACCCCGTCGGAGGCGGAGGTGGCCGCCGAGATGAACATCGGGCTCGATGAACTGCACGGGGTTTTCAGTCAGTTGTCGCTGGCGAACGTGGTGGCGTTGGAGGATCTGCTGCACGTCGGCGGGGAGGGCGGCGAGCGGCTCAGTCTGATGGACACCCTGGAGGACACCGCCGCCGACAACCCCGTCGAGGTGGCCGAGGACCGCGAGCTGCGCAGGCTTCTCGCCCGGGCCATCAACACCCTCCCCGACCGGGAGAAGACCGTCGTCACCCTCTACTACTACGAGGGGCTCACGCTCGCGGAGATCGGGCAGGTCCTCGGGGTCACCGAGAGCCGGGTCAGCCAGATCCACACCAAGTCGGTGCTCCAGCTCCGCGCGAAGCTGGCCGACGTCGGACGCTGAATCGTCCCTCCGTCCCCGGCTCGCCCCGCCTCTTTCGTACAGTGTTCATGTGCCCAGGATTCGAGCGGCCTCAGTAGCCGAGCACCGGACGATGCAGCGCGCTGCCCTGCTGGACGCTGCCCGGTCGTTGCTGTCGGAAGGCGGTACGGAGGCATTGACCTTTCCCGCCCTGGCCGAGCGCACCGGGTTGGCGCGCTCCTCCGTCTACGAGTACTTCCGCTCCCGGGCCGCGGTGGTCGAAGAGCTGTGTGTCGTCGACTTCCCGGTCTGGGCCGCCGAGGTGGAGGCGGCCATGGACCGCGCCGGCACCCCCGAGGGCAAGATCGAAGCGTATGTCCGGCAGCAGCTCGCCCTCGTCGGCGACCGCCGCCACCGGGCCGTGGTGGCCATCTCCGCGGGCGAGCTGGACGCCGGGGCCCGCGAGAAGATCCGCGCCGCGCACGGCGGGCTGATCGTCATGGTCGTCGAAGCTCTCGGCGCTCTCGGCCACGACCAGCCCCGGCTCGCCGCGAACCTGCTGCAGGGCGTGGTGGACGCGGCCGTGCGCCGGATCGAACTCGGCGCGGCCGAGTCCCCGGAGCGCATCACCGAGGCCGCCGTCACCATGGCGCTCCGCGGCGTACGGGGCTGACGCGGGTCGATCTGGAAGACCTCCGGACGGGGGGTGGACGCCCCGGCTCGCCACTCACCCACCGCTCCCTTCGGGTTCCGGGATCCCGAAGACCGGCAGCAGCCGGGAAGGCCCGCCGCGGAGCATCGCCGGCGGCAGCAGGGACAGCGGATCCAGATAGCGGTCCGCGCGCCGCAGCCCCCAGTGCAGACAGCCGGCCGGGCAGTGGAAGGGGCCGGCCGCCACCGAGCCCACCACCTGCCCGGCGGCCACCCGGTCGCCCTTGGCCACCGCGGCCCGCACCGGTTCGTAGGTCGTCCGCAGCGGCGGGTCCCCGCTCCCGGCGATTTCCACGGAGACCACTCCCCGTCCGGCCACCGTCCCGGCGAACACCACCCGGCCCGCCGCCGCGGCCCGCACCGCGGCGCCCGGCCGTGCGGCCAGATCCACCCCGCGGTGCCCCGCCGCCCACGGTTGCGGCGGTGGATCCCAGGCCCGCAGTACGCGGGGGCGCGGGGCTCCGGCCGCGCCCGCCACCGGCCAGGCCCGCTCCCCCTCGTTGGGGGGTCGCGCCGGGGGTCGCGGTGACGGCCGCGGACCGGCGCTCGGCGCCCCCGCCCCGACGCCGCGGGTCACCGTCCTGGACGTCCCCGGGTCGGCGGTCCGCCTCCCCACCATGAGGCCCGGTGCCTCCAGGCGGTCCGGCTGCCCGGGGGCGAGGGGCTCCCGGAGTGCCGTGGGGTTCCCGAGGCCGGTCGGCTCTCCGGGGCCGGTGGGCCTTGCGGGACCGATCGGCTCCCCACGACCCGTGGACTCCCCAGGGGCGACGGACTCCCCGGGGGCGCTGCCCGGCAGCGGGCGCTCCAGGGAGGCGGACCGCGCCCGAGGCGCTGACGGACGCTCCTGCCGAGCCCAGGTCCACACCCCCGAGGAAGGGATCGCCACGCAGACCGCCAGCAGGCCGGCGGCCAGCCTCCCCGCCACCGGCACGGCCACCCCGGCCCGGCCCGATCGACCCCGTCCGGAGGGACCGGGCAGCCAGCCCGGCCACCGCCACCACGCCGGCCGGGCCCGCCACCACCGTGGGAGGGCTCCCCACCACCGTGGCCGGGCCCGCCGCCACTGCGGACGGGCCTGCCACCACCCCGCTCGGGCTCCCCACCACCGTGGCCGGTCTCCCCACCACGGTGGCCGGTCGGTCAACCACCGCGGTGGACGTCCCCACCTCGGCGGGCGGAACCCGCGCCAGTCGCCCGCGGGACGGCGCCACCGCAGGGTGCGCCCTCCCCCGGACGGGCCCGTCGCCCGGGGCCCGGTCGGCCCGGTCGGCCGGCGGATGAGTCGTCGCAGGCCCGTCAGCGGGGCCGTGTCCGTTCGCGTTGTGTGCTGTCGCATGGCCCAACCGTGACGCGCGGTAGTGCCACTCGGGGGATCTTGTCCGAGATCTGGGGACAACTCCCGGGTTGTGGATATCGCCGTCACCCGGCACCGCACCCGTCCCGTACACTTCTTATGGCGATCCGGGTCACCGGGTCGACTTCGCACGCCCCGCCACCGATGCATCAGCCCCTCGGGCAGCTCGGTGGCCGCGTCTCTCGGTCCTCGGAAGGTCCTCCGGCTTCCCGTGGCAGGCACGCGGGGGCGTCAGGAGCGGCGGCCGCCCGGCCGTCGCGGAACCGAGTACCTCAAGGAGTACGGCCATGGCCGTCGTCACGATGCGGGAGCTGCTGGAGAGCGGCGTCCACTTCGGGCACCAGACCCGCCGCTGGAACCCGAAGATGAAGCGCTTCATCTTCACCGAGCGCAACGGCATCTACATCATCGACCTGCTCCAGTCGCTGTCGTACATCGACCGCGCCTACGAGTTCGTCAAGGAGACCGTCGCGCACGGCGGCTCCATCATGTTCGTCGGCACCAAGAAGCAGGCCCAGGAGGCCATCGCCGAGCAGGCGACCCGGGTCGGGATGCCGTACGTCAACCAGCGCTGGCTGGGCGGCATGCTCACCAACTTCTCCACCGTCTACAAGCGTCTGCAGCGCCTCAAGGAGCTCGAGCAGATCGACTTCGAGGATGTGGCCGCCTCCGGCCTCACCAAGAAGGAGCTCCTGGTCCTCTCCCGCGAGAAGGCCAAGCTGGAGAAGACCCTCGGTGGTATCCGCGAGATGCAGAAGGTGCCGAGCGCCGTCTGGATCGTGGACACCAAGAAGGAGCACATCGCGGTCGGCGAGGCCCGCAAGCTCCGCATCCCGGTGGTCGCCATCCTGGACACCAACTGTGACCCGGACGAGGTCGACTACAAGATCCCGGGCAACGACGACGCGATCCGCTCCGTCACCCTGCTCACCCGCGTGATCGCCGACGCCGTCGCCGAGGGCCTCATCGCCCGCTCCGGTGGTGCCGGTGAGGGCAAGGGCGAGAAGGCCGCCGGCGAGCCGCTCGCCGAGTGGGAGCGCGACCTGCTCGAGGGCGACAAGAAGGCTGAGGAGCCGGCCGCCGAGAAGCCGGCCGAGGCGCCCGCCGAGGAGGCCCCGGTCGCGGAGGCCCCGGCCGCCGAGGCCGAGCAGGCCTGACGCCCACCTCGTGGTTGTCGACGGCGGGGGCAGGAGCCCCCGCCGTCCACCCGTAGAGCATCGAACCCGAGACTTTCGAGAAGAGATTCACAGACCATGGCGAACTTCACCGCCGCTGACGTCAAGAAGCTCCGTGAGCTCACCGGCGCCGGCATGATGGACTGCAAGAAGGCGCTGGACGAGGCCGAGGGCAACGTCGACAAGGCCGTCGAGCTGCTGCGCATCAAGGGCCAGAAGGGTGTGGCCAAGCGCGAGAGCCGCACTGCCGAGAACGGCGCCGTCGTCTCCCTGATCGCCGACGACAACTCCGCCGGTGTGCTGCTGGAGCTCAAGTGCGAGACCGACTTCGTCGCCAAGGGTGAGAAGTTCGTGGCCGTCGCCGAGGCCCTGGCCGCCCACGTCGCCAAGTCCTCCCCGGCCGACCTGGAGGCGCTGCTCGCCTCCGAGATCGAGGCCGGCAAGACCGTCCAGGCGTTCGTCGACGAGGCCAACGCCACGCTGGGCGAGAAGATCGTCCTGGACCGCTTCGCGCAGTTCACCGACGGCTACGTCTCCGCGTACATGCACCGCACCAGCCCGGACCTGCCGCCGCAGGTCGGCGTCCTGGTCGAGCTGGACAAGGAGAACGCCGAGGTCGCCAAGGACATCGCGCAGCACATCGCCGCCTTCGCGCCGAAGTTCCTCTCCCGTGAGGACGTCCCGGCCGAGGTCGTCGAGAACGAGCGCCGTGTCGCCGAGGCCACCGCGAAGGAGGAGGGCAAGCCCGAGGCTGCCCTGCCGAAGATCGTCGAGGGTCGCGTCAACGGCTTCTTCAAGGAGAACACGCTGCTCGCGCAGCCGTTCGCCAAGGACAACAAGAAGACCGTCGAGAAGGTGCTGGCCGAGGCCGGCGTCTCGCTGAAGCGCTTCCAGCGCATCCGCGTCGGCGCCTGAGCCCAGCAGGGCAGCGAATGAGGTACGGCCCCGCTAGGGTCGTACGCAGCCAGCCGTCAACCGGTCGGCCGCAGATGTGACGAGGAGGCCATTGCCGTAGAGGTCGAAGACCCATCCGGCAGTGGCCTTCTTCGTATGTGCACGAGGAGATCTCCAATGAATCAGGGCGCGGACGCCACACCAGCCGCCGACGTCAAGCCTGCCGACGGCACCAGCAAGCGCCGTCGGTTTCTGCTGAAGCTGTCCGGGGAGGCGTTCGCCGGCGGTGGCGGACTCGGCGTCGATCCCGACGTCGTCCACGCCATCGCCCGTGAGGTCGCCGCCGTGGTGCGGGACGGAGCGGAGATCGCCATCGTGATCGGTGGCGGCAACTTCTTCCGCGGCGCCGAACTCCAGCAGCGCGGCATGGACCGGGCCCGCTCGGACTACATGGGCATGCTCGGCACCGTGATGAACTGCCTCGCCCTCCAGGACTTCCTGGAGAAGGAGGGCATCGACTCGCGGGTCCAGACGGCCATCACCATGGGCCAGGTCGCCGAGCCGTACATCCCGCTCCGGGCGGTCCGCCACCTGGAGAAGGGCCGTGTGGTCATCTTCGGCGCCGGCATGGGCATGCCGTACTTCTCCACCGACACCACCGCGGCTCAGCGTGCACTGGAGATCGACGCCGAGGCGCTGCTGATGGGCAAGAACGGCGTGGACGGGGTCTACGACTCCGACCCGAAGAGCAACCCGGAGGCGGTGAAGTTCGACGCCCTGGGGTACGGCGAGGTGATCTCCCGGGACCTCAAGGTGGCCGACGCCACCGCCATCACCCTGTGCCGCGACAACAAGCTGCCGATCCTGGTCTTCGAACTGCTCGCCGAGGGCAATATCGCTCGCGCGGTCAAGGGTGAGAAGATCGGCACGCTTGTGAGCGATCAGGGCACCCGGGTCTGACGGCACCGTCACCCGGCGTGCCGGACAGCTCGTTACGGGGATGGACAACGGCCTGCCGGTCGGACACCGTGCAGGTAGACGCACGCAGGGGCGAGGCTCTGCTTACTGATAACACCAGGAGCAAGTGGTGATCGAAGAGATCCTCCTCGAGGCCGAGGAGAAGATGGAGAAGGCCGTCGTGGTCGCCAAGGAGGACTTCGCCGCGATCCGCACCGGCCGTGCGCACCCGGCGATGTTCAACAAGATCGTGGCGGACTACTACGGGGCGATGACGCCGATCAACCAGCTGGCGTCCTTCTCGGTGCCGGAACCGCGGATGGCCGTGGTGACCCCGTTCGACAAGAGCGCGCTGCGCAACATCGAGCAGGCGATCCGCGACTCGGATCTGGGCGTCAACCCGAGCAACGACGGCAGCATCATCCGAGTGGTGTTCCCGGAGCTCACCGAGCAGCGCCGCAAGGAGTTCATCAAGGTCGCCAAGGGCAAGGGCGAGGACGCGAAGATCTCGATCCGCAGCGTCCGCCGCAAGGCCAAGGAGTCGATCGACAAGCTCGTCAAGGACGGCGAGGTCGGCGAGGACGAGGGCCGCCGCGCGGAGAAGGAGCTCGACGACACCACGGCGAAGTACGTGGCCCAGGTGGATGAGCTGCTCAAGCACAAGGAAGCCGAGCTGCTCGAGGTCTGATGAACGACTCATCCTGGGGGGCTCCGCCACGCGCCGGATACCGGGGCCCCACCGACCAAGGGTCCGCCATATCGGCGGGTCCCGCGCACACCGTGGGCGAAGCGGCGCAGACTCGCCCCATGCCCATCGTGCCCGACGCTGGCGGAGACCAGGACGATCGTGACCGGGGGGCCGCTCGGCCGAGCGGCCCCCCGTACCGCGATGAGCCGGGGCCCGCGCACCGGCCGCACCAGCGACCCGCCGAGCCGTCCTCCGCACCCGGCACCGCGCCGGCGGCGGAGTCCGAGCCGGCACCGGCCGCACCCGCCAAGAAGAGCGCGGGCCGCGATCTGCGGGCCGCGATAGGGGTCGGCGTCGGACTGGGCGCGGTCATCGTCCTGTCGCTCTTCGTCTACAAGCCGGTCTTCCTCGGCGTGATAGCGCTGGCGGTGGTGGTCGGGCTGTGGGAGCTGACCTCGCGCCTCGCCGAGCGCAAGGAGATCAGCGTCCCGCTGATCCCGCTGGCGGTCGGCGGCGTGGCCATGGTGGTGGCCGGCTATCTGCGGGGTGCCGAAGGCGCCTGGGTGGCGGTGGCGCTGACCGCGCTGGCGGTGCTCGTCTGGCGCATGACGGAGCCGCCGGAGAACTATCTGCGGGATGTCACGGCCGCCGTCTTCGCCGCGTTCTACGTGCCGTTCCTGGCCACCTTCGTGGCCCTGATGCTCGCCGCCGACGACGGACCGCGGCGGGTACTCACCTTCCTGGTGCTGACCGTGGTCAGCGACACCGGTGCCTACGCGGTCGGCTGGCGCTTCGGCAAGCACAAGCTCGCCCCCCGCATCAGCCCCGGCAAGACCCGCGAGGGGCTGCTGGGGGCCATCCTCTTCGCGATGATCGCGGGCGCTCTGTGCATGCAGTACGCCATCGAGGGCGGAGCCTGGTGGCAGGGCGTGCTGCTGGGTCTCGCGGTCGCCGTCAGCGCCACCCTGGGCGATCTGGGCGAGTCCATGATCAAGCGGGACCTCGGCATCAAGGACATGGGCAAGCTGCTGCCCGGGCACGGCGGGATCATGGACCGGCTGGACTCGCTGCTGCCCACGGCCCCCGTGGTCTGGCTGCTGCTGGTGGTCTTCGTCGGCCAGGGATAACCTCCGCGGCCTGCGGTTTCTCCTACAGGAGCCCGCCGTCCCGCCCCTCCGCGGCCCCTCGGGCGCGGAGGGTGCCTCGGGGCGGCGGGCTCCTGCCGTCGCGTCTGCGACACTGGGAGGACCATGCCTAAGCCCGGAGAACTCACCTTTGTCGCGCCGCGCGGGGCCAAGAAGCCCCCGCGGCACCTCGCTGATCTCGACCCCGCCCAGCGCCGCGAGGCGGTCGCCGCCATCGGCGAGAAGCCCTTCCGCGCCAAGCAGCTGTCGCAGCACTACTTCGCCCGGTACGCCCACCAGCCGGCGCAGTGGACGGACATCCCGGCCGCGTCCCGCGAGAAGCTGGCGAGCGAACTGCTGCCGGAGCTGATGAGCGTGGTCCGGCACATCTCCTGCGACGACGACACCACCCGCAAGACGCTGTGGCGGCTCTTCGACGGCACCTTGGTCGAGTCGGTGCTGATGCGCTACCCGGACCGGGTGACCATGTGCATCAGCTCGCAGGCGGGCTGCGGGATGAACTGCCCGTTCTGCGCCACCGGTCAGGCCGGGCTGGACCGCAACCTGTCCACCGCCGAGATCGTGCACCAGATCGTGGACGGTATGCGGGCGCTGCGGGACGGCGAGATCCCGGGCGGCCCGGCCCGACTGAGCAACATCGTCTTCATGGGCATGGGCGAGCCGCTGGCCAACTACAACCGCGTGGTCGGCGCCATCCGCCGGCTCACCGACCCCGAGCCGGACGGCCTGGGGCTGTCCCAGCGCGGCATCACCGTCTCCACCGTGGGCCTGGTCCCCGCGATGCTGCGGTTCGCCGACGAGGGCTTCAAGTGCCGGCTGGCGGTGTCGCTGCACGCGCCCGACGACGAGCTGCGGGACACCCTGGTGCCGGTCAACACCCGCTGGAAGGTCCGCGAGGTGCTGGACGCGGCCTGGGAGTACGCGGCCAAGTCCGGCCGCCGGGTGTCCATCGAGTACGCCCTGATCAGGGACATCAACGACCAGGCATGGCGGGGCGACCTGCTGGGCCGGCTGCTGAAGGGCCGCCGGGTCCACGTCAACCTGATCCCGCTGAACCCCACCCCCGGCTCCCAGTGGACCGCCTCCCGGCCGGAGGACGAGCGGGCCTTCGTCGCGGCGCTGGAGTCGCACGGCGTACCGGTCACCGTCCGGGACACCCGGGGCCAGGAGATCGACGGCGCCTGCGGACAGCTGGCGGCGGCCGAGCGCTGAGTCGCGGCCGGTCGCCCCGTCCCCAGGCCCGAAGGGGCTCACGGGGGAGGGCGCGGCCGGCTGCTGATACGGTGCATCCGCACAAATGAACATTCCGACAGGGGAGCGCACACAGCGCTGAGAGTGCGGCACGGCCGCAGACCCTCGGACCTGATCCGGGTCATACCGGCGTAGGGAGTCAGCCTCATCATGAACACCAGGCTTCGGCGTGCCATCGGTGCCGCCGCACTGGGCACGCTCACCCTCGGCACCCTGGCCGCCTGCGGCAGCTCTGCCGACAAGAGCGGCGACAAGAAGACCGTGACCCTGGTCAGCCACGAGTCGTTCGCGGTCTCCAAGTCCGTACAGCGGGAGTTCGAGAAGGAGACCGGCTACAAGCTGAGGATCCTCACGAGCGGGGACGCCGCGGTCGCCGTCAACAAGGCGGTGCTCACCAAGGGCCGTCCCGAGGGCGACGTCCTCTTCGGCGTGGACAACACCCTGCTCTCCCGCGCCCTGGACAACGACCTGTTCACCCCGTACGCGGCCAAGGGCCTGGACCGGATACCGGAGCAGCTGCGGCAGGACGGGGACAAGCACCGGGTCACCCCCGTCGACACCGGCGACATCTGCGTCAACTACGACAAGAAGTACTTCGCCGACCACAAGCTCGCCCCGCCGCGGACCTTCGTGGACCTGGTCAAGCCCGCCTACAAGAACCTGCTGGTCACCGAGAACGCCACCACCTCCTCACCCGGTCTGGCCTTCCTGCTGGGCACCGTCGCCGAGTACGGCGAGCAGGGCTGGCAGGACTACTGGAAGAAGCTCAAGGCCAACGGCGTCGAGGTGGTCGACGGCTGGGAGCAGGCGTACAACGACCGGTTCTCCGGCTCCTCGGCGGGCAAGAAGGCCCACGGCGACCGTCCGCTGGTGGTCTCCTACGCCTCCAGCCCACCGGTCGAGGTGCTGTTCGCCAAGCCGCAGCCCAAGGAGGCCCCCACCGGGGTGGCCACCGGCACCTGCTTCCGGCAGATCGAGTTCGCCGGACTGCTCAAGGGCGCGCCGAACGAGGCGGGCGGCAAGGCACTGCTGGACTTCCTGATCAGCAAGCGCTTCCAGGAGGACATGCCGCTGAAGATGTTCGTCAAGCCGGTCGTCGAGGACGCCGCGCTGCCCGAGCTGTTCACGCGGTTCGGCGCCACCGCGGACCACCCCGGCACCCTGCCGCCCGACACGATCGCCAAGAACCGCGATCCGTGGGTCAAGACATGGTCCTCCCTCGTTCTGTGAGCACGCCCGCCGGGAAGACCGCCGCCCCGTCCCCCGCGGTGCCCCCCGTGCGGCGCCCGCGCGATCGGCGCGGTGCGGCGGTGCGCTGCGGCCTGATGGCCGTGCCGGTGGTCTTCCTGGCGGTCTTCTTCGGCTACCCGGTGGCGGTGATCACCGCCCGGGGGCTGAAATCCGAGGGGCACTGGCACCTGGGGCGCCTCACCGAGGTGGTGACGGACCCGGACGTCCTGCACGTCCTGTGGTTCACCACCTGGCAGGCCGCCGCCTCCACCGCGCTGACCCTGGCCCTCGGACTGCCCGGCGCCTATGTCTTCGCCCGCTTCGCCTTCCCCGGCAAGCGGTTGCTGCGGGCGGTGGTGACGGTGCCGTTCGTCCTGCCCACCGTGGTCGTCGGCACCGCCTTCCTGGCCCTGCTGGGCCGCGGCGGACTGCTGGACGAGCTGTGGGGCGTACGGCTGGACACCACCGTGTGGGCCATCCTGCTGGCACACGTCTTCTTCAACTACGCGGTGGTGGTCCGCACCGTCGGCGGGCTGTGGGCCCAGCTCGACCCGCGCCAGGAGGAGGCGGCCCGGGTGCTGGGCGCCGGCCGCCTCGCCGCCTGGCGCCGGGTCACCCTGCCCGCGCTGGCCCCCGCCGTCGCGGCCGCCGCGCTGATGGTGTTCCTGTTCTCCTTCACCTCCTTCGGTGTCGTCCAGATCCTGGGCGGACCGCACTACGCCACCTTGGAGGTGGAGATCTACCGGCAGACCGCGCAACTGCTCGACCTGCCGACCGCCGCGGTGCTGACCCTCGTACAGCTCGCCGCGGTGGCCGCGCTGCTGATGGTGCACGCCCGGACGGTGCGGCGCCGGGAGAGCACGCTGCGGCTGGTGGACCCGGCGCTCACCGCGCGCCGCCCCAGAGGCCCCGGCCAGTGGGCGCTGCTGGGCGCGGTGCTCGTACAGATCGCCTTGCTGATCCTGCTGCCGCTGGGCGTCCTGGTGCGCCGCTCCTTCGAGGGGCCGGACGGCTACACCCTCGACTACTACCGCGCCCTCGGCTCGGTCCCCGACAGCGGCAGCGCGTTCCTCACCCCGCCGATCGACGCCATCGGCAACTCGCTGCGCTACGCCGCGGTGGCCACCTTGATCGCCCTGCTGATCGGCGGCCTCGCCGCCGCCGCGCTGACCCTCGGCGGCAAGCGGGGCGGCCGACTGGTGCGCGGCTTCGACGCGCTGCTGATGCTGCCGCTGGGCACCTCCGCCGTCACCGTGGGCTTCGGCTTCCTGATCGCACTCGACGAACCGCCGCTCGACCTGCGCGCCTCCTGGCTGCTGGTGCCACTGGCCCAGGCCCTGGTCGGAGTGCCCTTCGTGGTGCGGACCATGGTGCCGGTGCTGCGAGCGGTGGACCACCGGCTGCGGGAGGCCGCCGCCGTCCTGGGCGCCGCCCCGCTGCGGGTCTGGCGCGAGGTGGACTTGCCGCTGGTCGGACGGGCGCTGGGCATCGCGGCGGGCTTCGCGTTCGCCGTCTCGCTGGGCGAGTTCGGCGCCACGGTGTTCATCGCCCGCCCCGACAACCCGACGCTGCCGGTGGCGGTCGCCCGCTTCCTGGGCCGGGCCGGCGACCTGAACTACGGGCAGGCGATGGCCCTGAGCACCATCCTGATGCTGGTGTGCGCGGTCTCGCTGTTCGTACTGGAACGGATCAGAACCCAGCATGCGGGGGAGTTCTAGATGGCGATGCTGCGCCTGGAGCAGGTGACCGTGCGCTTCGGCGGGCGGGCGGCGCTGGACGCCGTCGACCTGGAGGTCGCCGAACACGAGACGGTGTGCGTACTGGGCCCCAGCGGCAGCGGCAAGTCCACCCTGCTGCGGGTGGTGGCCGGACTCCAGCACACGGACGCCGGGCGGGTGCGGCTGGCCGGCCAGGACATGACCGGCGTACCCACCCACCGCCGCGGCGTGGGACTGATGTTCCAGGACCACCAGCTCTTCCCGCAGCGCGATGCCGGCGCCAACGTCGCGTTCGGCCTGCGCATGCGCGGCATGCCGCGCGCCGAGCGGGACCGCACCGTGGCCGAGCTCCTGGACTTGGTGGGGCTCCCCGGTGCCCAGCGCCGGGCGGTCGCCGCGCTCTCCGGCGGTGAACAGCAGCGGGTCGCGCTGGCCCGGGCCCTGGCCCCGCGCCCCAGCGTGCTGATGCTGGACGAACCGCTGGGTCAACTCGACCGCGGGCTGCGCGAGCGGCTGGTGGTCGAGCTCCGCAGGCTCTTCGGCAGCCTGGGCACCACGGTGCTGGCGGTCACCCACGACCAGGGCGAGGCGTTCGCGCTCGGCGACCGGGTGGTGGTGATGGACCAGGGGCGGATCGCGCAGACCGGCACCCCGCTGGAGGTGTGGCGTCGGCCCGCCTCCGAGTTCGTGGCCCGCTTCCTCGGTTTCGACAACGTGGTCGAGGCGACGGTGCACGGTGCGGTGGCCGACACGCCCTGGGGCAAGGTGCCGGTGCCCTCCGACACCCCCGCGGGCCCCTGCCGGCTGCTGGTCCGCCCCGCGGGGGTGCGGCTGGTGCCCGAGCGGGAGGGACTGGGCTGCGAGGTGGTGGCCCGCACCTTCCGCGGCGACCATGTGGTGCTGATCCTCCAGCCGCCCGGCGCGCCCCGTCTGGAGGCCACCTGCCCGCTCCGCACCGCCCCGGAGAGCGGCGCACGGGTGGGCGTGGCCTTCGACGCGGACGAGGTGGTGCTGCTCGCGGCCTGACCCCGGACCCACCGCCATCGGGGAGCGGACGCGGTCCGGCGGCGGACCCGGGGTACGGGGCACGGGGC
>NZ_SRID01000164.1 GCF_004684805.1 Streptomyces palmae | reverse complement strand
GGGCGGCCGGGGGGTGGCGGCGGCGCACTGGATCGCGCGGGCGCCCGCCGGGCGACCGGCCCGCCGGTGCGCGGCACACCCCCGCCGGAGCCGGGCATCCCCGGTTCGGCCGGGGGAGGGATACCCTTGGAGGCCGACCGCCGACCCGACAGCCGACAAAGAAGGATTCGCGACCACCGTGTTCGATACCCTTTCCGACCGCCTCGCAGCGACGTTCAAGAACCTCCGGGGCAAGGGCCGCCTCTCCGAGGCGGACATCGACGCCACGGCACGTGAGATCCGGATCGCCCTGCTGGAAGCGGACGTGGCGCTGCCGGTCGTCCGGTCCTTCATCGCGGCCGTCAAGGAGCGCGCCCGGGGCGCGGAGGTCTCCAAGGCCCTGAACCCCGCGCAGCAGATCATCAAGATCGTCAACGAGGAGCTGATCGGCATCCTCGGTGGCGAGACCCGCCGCCTGCGCTTCGCCAAGCAGCCGCCGACCGTGATCATGCTCGCGGGTCTGCAGGGTGCCGGTAAGACCACCCTGGCCGGAAAGCTCGGCCGCTGGCTCAAGGGCCAGGGGCACAGCCCGCTGCTGGTCGCCTGCGACCTCCAGCGCCCCAACGCCGTCAACCAGCTCTCGGTCGTCGCCGAGCGCGCCGGGGTCGCGGTGTACGCCCCCGAGCCGGGCAACGGCGTCGGCGACCCGGTGAAGGTCGCCAAGGACTCCATCGAGTTCGCCAAGGCCAAGGTGCACGACATCGTCATCGTGGACACCGCCGGCCGCCTGGGCATCGACCAGGAGATGATGCAGCAGGCCGCGGACATCCGCGACGCGGTCCGGCCCGACGAGGTCCTCTTCGTCGTCGACGCCATGATCGGCCAGGACGCGGTGAACACCGCCGAGGCCTTCCGGGACGGCGTCGGCTTCGACGGTGTGGTGCTCTCCAAGCTCGACGGCGACGCGCGCGGTGGTGCCGCGCTGTCCATCGCGCACATCACCGGCAAGCAGATCATGTTCGCCTCCAACGGCGAGAAGCTGGACGACTTCGACGCGTTCCACCCGGACCGCATGGCGTCCCGCATCCTCGGCATGGGCGATGTGCTCAGCCTGATCGAGAAGGCCGAGCAGACCTTCAGCCAGGCCGAGGCCGAGAAGATGGCGGCCAAGCTGGCGAAGGGCCCCAAGGAGTTCACCCTCGACGACTTCCTGTCCCAGATGGAGCAGGTCAGGAAGATGGGCTCGATCTCCAAGCTGCTCGGCATGCTGCCCGGCATGGGGCAGATCAAGGAGCAGATCAACAACCTGGACGAGCGGGACGTGGACCGCACCGCGGCGATCATCAAGTCGATGACCCCGGCCGAGCGCCAGGACCCGACGATCATCAACGGCTCCCGCCGGGCCCGTATCGCCAAGGGCTCCGGTGTCGACGTCAGCGCGGTGAAGAACCTGGTCGAGCGCTTCTTCGAGGCCCGCAAGATGATGTCCCGGATGGCCCAGGGCGGCGGTATGCCGGGGATGCCCGGGATGCCGGGCATGGGGGGCGGCGCCGGGCGCCAGAAGAAGAAGCAGAAGCAGGCCAAGGGCAAGCAGCGCAGCGGCAACCCGATGAAGCGCAAGGCCGAGGAGGAGGCCGCGGCCCAGCGCCGGGCGGCTGCCGACGGCCAGCCGGGTGGCGCGTTCGGCCTGCCGGGCGCGGGCCAGGACGCCGGCTCCTTCGAACTGCCCAAGGAGTTCCGGGACATGCTCCCGCCGCAGTGACGGCCCCCTGAGGCCTCCGGCGGTCGAGGGCGGTGCGCGCGAGCGCACCGCCCTCGGTGCGTTCGGGGGCCGCGCCCTGGCGCATCACGGTCGAACTGTGTTTCCGGGCCGCGGCCCGGAAGGGGTCCGTGTGCCAGGGAACCGCCCTTTCCCGCCGGCGTCCAGGGGTGGCGCCGGGGTGGCCGGCCGACGGGGGGCGATTCCCGTTCCGCCCGGGTGCCGCCGTACGATCGGCGCCATGGCAAAGGCTCCCGTACTTACCCCCCAGGCGGACGACTTCCCGCGCTGGTACCAGGATCTGATCACCAAGGCCGAGCTGGCCGACAACGGCCCGGTGCGCGGCACCATGGTGATCCGACCGTACGGGTACGGGCTCTGGGAGCGGATGCAGCAGGACATGGACGCCCGGATCAAGGCGACGGGCACCCAGAACGCCTACTTCCCGCTCCTCATCCCGCAGTCGTACCTGACCCGGGAGGCCGACCACGTCGAGGGCTTCGCGCCCGAGCTGGCCGTGGTCACCCACGGCGGCGGCAAGGAGCTGGAGGAGCCCGCCGTCGTCCGCCCCACCTCAGAGATGATCATCAACGACTACTTCTCGAAGTGGGTGCAGAGCTACCGCGACCTGCCGCTGCAGATCAACCAGTGGGCGAACGTGGTGCGCTGGGAGCTGCGGCCCCGGCTGTTCCTGCGGACCACCGAGTTCCTCTGGCAGGAGGGCCACACGGCGCACGCGACCTACGAGGAGGCGCGTGACTTCGCCGCCCGCATCCACCGGCAGGTGTACGCGGACTTCATGGAGAACGTCCTGGCGATGGATGTCGTACTCGGCCGCAAGACGGCCAAGGAGCGCTTCGCGGGCGCCATCAACACGCTCACCCTCGAAGGCATGATGGGCGACGGCAAGGCCCTCCAGATGGGCACCAGCCACGAGCTGGGCCAGACCTTCGCCAAGGCATTCCACACCCAGTACCTGTCGAAGGAGGGCAAGCAGGAGCTGGTGTGGCAGACCTCCTGGGGCTCCACCACGCGCATGATCGGCGCCCTGGTGATGATGCACGGCGACGACAACGGCCTGCGGGTCCCGCCGCGGCTGGCCCCGACGCAGGTCGTGGTGCTGGCCATCAAGGGGGACGAGGCGGTGCTCGCCAAGGTCCGCGAGATCGGCGACCTGCTGACGGCGGCCGGGATCCGGGTCCAGGTGGACGACCGCACCGACACCCCGTTCGGCCGGCGGGCGGTGGACTGGGAGCTCAAGGGCGTGCCGGTGCGCATCGAGGTGGGCCCGCGGGATCTGGAGGCCGGTACGGCGATGCTCGCCCGCCGCATCCCCGGGGGCAAGGAGCCGGTGCGCACCGAGGCGCTGGCCGACCTGCTGCCCCGGATCCTGGAGGAGGACCAGGCGCTGCTGCTGCGCCAGTCGCGGGAGCGCCGGGAGTCCCGGACGACGGAGGTGCGCACCGTCGCCGAGGCCGCCGAGGCGGCGGCGGCCGGCGGCTGGGCGCGGATCCGCTGGGCCGACCTGGGGCCGGAGGGCGAGGCCGAGCTGGCCGAGCACGCGGCGACGGTGCGCTGCCTGGTCGCGGAGGACGGGTCGGTGCCGGAGGCGGACGACGCGCCCGGTAATGTCGCAATCGTGGCCCGCGCCTACTGAGTCCGCACGATCCGGTAAGCACCGTCTTGACGGGGGCTGGGGGCACTCATCCGCAGATCGGCGCACCCGCCCTCGTCGGGACGCATCAGCGTTAACTGACTGGTAAGTGCAAATTATTTGAGATGCCCCGGAATCGGAACACCGGGCGGTGCTGCGTCGTTGTCATTACGTGAGCACGACACCACCTGTTCTCGCCGCGGAACTGGCGCAGGCGTGGGCCGATATTCAACGGCACCACCCCGAGCTGCCGGATCTCGCCGCGCCCGAATCCCTGATCGGGGAGTCCTCGTCCGCCTGCGGATCGGAACTCTCCTTCGAAAGGCTGCTGCACGAAGCGGTGCACGGTATCGCTGCCGCAAGGGGCATCCGTGACACCTCTCGTGCCGGCCGCTACCACAACCGCCGGTTCCTGGCGATCGCCGAGGAGCTGGGGCTGGACCATCCCGAGGAGCCGCATCCCAGCAGTGGCTTCTCGCTGGTCACGCTCAGCACCGAGGCGAGAAAGCGCTACCGGCCGACGATCGAGAGACTCCAGCGCGCCCTGAAGGCGCACACCGTCGCCACCGCCGCCGACACCGCCCGTACCTTCCGCGGCCCAGCCGCCCGGCACGGTTCCTCGGGTGGCGGGGTGCGGGTCAAGGCGGTCTGCGACTGCGGGCGCAACGTCCGGGTCGTACCGTCGGTGCTCGCCCAGGCGCCGATCATGTGCGGCGGATGCGGGAAGCCGTTCCGCATCCCGGAGGCCGCGGCCGTCGCCTGACCCGGCACCGTACCCCCGACCGGCCGGACGGGGGGTGTCCCACCGCGACCCCTGGGCGGGCCCTCCGCCCGGGGCCGCGCCCGGGCGGCGCGAGCCTGCCGCCCGGCCCTGCCACCGACCGCCGGGCGGGTGCGGAGGCCCATCCGCAGTGTGGCAGAATGGTCAGCTGTACTCGACAGCCGACCAGGACCCCTCTCTCCTCCGGCTGACGCGTCCATCGGGCACTCGGGTACCGCAACCCCACGTGGCAACCCGCCCGTGCCCAACCACGTCAAGACCAGGAGACACCACTCCCGTGGCAGTCAAGATCAAGCTGAAGCGTCTGGGCAAGATCCGTTCGCCTCACTACCGCATCGTCGTCGCCGACTCCCGCACCCGCCGTGACGGCCGGGCCATCGAGGAGATCGGCCTGTACCACCCGGTGCAGAACCCCTCGCGCATCGAGGTGGACTCCGAGCGTGCGCAGTACTGGCTGGGTGTCGGCGCGCAGCCGACCGAGCCGGTCCTCGCCATCCTGAAGCTCACCGGCGACTGGCAGAAGTTCAAGGGTCTGCCGGCCCCGGCCCCGCTGAAGGTCGCCGAGCCGAAGGCCGACAAGCGCGCCCTGTTCGAGGCCGCGGCCAAGGACGCCGGCGACGAGCCGAAGGGTGAGGCCATCACCCCGAAGGCGAAGAAGTCGGAGAAGAAGGCGGACGAGGCTGCCGAGGCTGCCGAGTCCACCGCGTCGACCGAGGCCTGAGGATGCTCGAGGAGGCCCTCGAGCACCTGGTCAAGGGCATCGTCGACAACCCCGACGATGTGCAGGTCGCCTCGCGCAACCTGCGGCGTGGGCGGGTCCTTGAGGTGCGGGTGCACCCCGAGGACCTCGGCAAGGTGATCGGCCGCAACGGCCGCACCGCGCGGGCCCTGCGTACCGTCGTGGGCGCTATCGGCGGCCGTGGTATCCGCGTCGACCTCGTCGACGTGGACCAGATCCGCTGAACAGCGAGAGATAGAGCACCGGCACGGGCCGGGGAGGGCAACGGCCCTTCCCGGCCCGTGTGCGTGAAAGGACTGGTAGACAGTGCAGCTGGTAGTCGCGCGGATCGGCCGCGCCCACGGCATCAAAGGCGAGGTCACCGTCGAGGTGCGGACCGACGAGCCGGAGCTGCGGCTGGGGCCCGGCGCCCGGCTGGCCACCGAGCCCGCCTCCGCCGGACCGCTGACCATCGAGAGCGGCCGGGTGCACAGCGGGCGCCTGCTGCTGCGCTTCGCCGGAGTGGGCGACCGCACCGCCGCCGAAGCGCTGCGGAACGTCCTGCTGATCGCGGACGTCGACCCCGAGGAGACCCCCGAGGACCCCGAGGAGTTCTACGACCACCAGCTGATCGACCTGGACGTGGTCACCGCGGACGGCACCGAGGTCGGCCGGATCGTCGAGATCTCCCACCTGCCGTACCAGGACCTGCTGATCGTCCGGCGGCCGGACGGGCGGGACATCATGGTGCCCTTCGTCAACGAGATCGTGCCGGAGATCGACCTGGCGGAGCAGCGGGCGGTGATCGACCCGCCGCCGGGGCTGCTGGACGAGAGCGAGGCGGAGATCGCGAGCACCCGGGACGCGCAGGACGCGGATCCGAAGAGCGAGGACGCGTCCTGATGCGCCTCGATGTCGTCACGATCTTCCCCGAGTACCTGGAGCCGCTGAACGTCTCGCTGGTCGGCAAGGCCCGAGCCCGCGGCCAACTGGACGTCCGCGTCCACGACCTGCGGCAGTGGACCCACGACCGGCACAACACGGTGGACGACACCCCCTACGGCGGCGGGCCCGGCATGGTCATGAAGCCGGACCCGTGGGGCGAGGCCCTGGACGCCGTGATCGCCTCCGGCACGGCCGCCGATCCGGACGCGCGCCCGGTGCTGGTGGTTCCCACCCCCAGCGGGGTGCCCTTCACCCAGCGGCTCGCCGTGGAGCTGTCCGAGCGCCCCTGGCTGGTCTTCGCGCCCGCCCGCTACGAGGGCATCGACCGCCGGGTGATCGAGGAGTACGGCGAGCGGCTGGACGTCTACGAGGTCTCCATCGGCGACTACGTGCTGGCCGGCGGCGAGGCCGCGGTACTGGTGATCACCGAGGCGGTGGCCCGGCTGCTCCCCGGAGTGCTGGGCAACGCCGAGTCGCACCAGGACGACTCCTTCGCCCCCGGCGCCATGGCCGACCTGCTGGAGGGCCCGGTCTACACCAAGCCGCCCCAGTGGCGCGGGCGCGGCATCCCCGAGGTCCTGGTCAGCGGCCACCACGGCCGTATCGCGCGGTGGCGGCGGGACGAGGCCTTCCGGCGCACCTCCCGCAACCGCCCCGACCTGATCGAGCGCTGCGACCCCGCGGCCCTGGACAAGCACGACCGCGCCCTCCTCGGCGAGCTGGGCTGGCGGGAACTGCCGGACGGCCGATTTGGGCGCCCGGGCGAGCTCGTGGAAGAATAGGCCGCTGCCGTACGTCCGGCGCGCGCCCCTGCCACAGGGGGACACGACGCCCGCCCGACGAGGCGGCATCGGAACATTCACCCGACCTACCGCTGATGACCTGTGGCATCGGCGAGGAAAGCAGACACTCATGTCTCACCTGCTCGACAACGTCGACGCCGCGTCGCTGCGCAGCGACATCCCGACCTTCCGCCCCGGCGACACGGTCAACGTCCACGTGCGCGTCATCGAGGGCAACCGCTCTCGTGTGCAGCAGTTCAAGGGCGTGGTCATCCGCCGCCAGGGCTCGGGCGTCCGCGAGACCTTCACGGTCCGCAAGGTCAGCTTCAGCGTCGGCGTCGAGCGCACCTTCCCGGTGCACACCCCGATCGTGGAGAAGATCGAGGTCGTCACCCGCGGTGACGTGCGTCGTGCGAAGCTGTACTACCTCCGTGAGCTGCGCGGCAAGGCCGCGAAGATCAAGGAGAAGCGCGACAACTGAACGGGTGTCGGAGGTCCGGGTCCGGCCGGATAGGCTCAGGGCCCGATGGACACCGACGACCAGCTCCAGGAGCGCGACCGCACCGCCGAACCCACTGAGGGGACGGCGGAGCGGTCGCGCTCTCGGCGTTGGCGCGACTGGCGGACCTGGCGCCCGTACGCCCTGATCGCGGCCGTGTCCCTGACGGTCGTGATGCTGGTGAGCACCTTCGTGGTGCAGCCCTTCCTGATCCCCAGCGGCTCCATGGAGAACACCCTCCGCCCCGGGGACCGGGTGCTGGTGAACAAGCTGGCGTACCGCTTCGGGGACCAGCCGCGCCGCGGCGACGTGGTGGTCTTCGACGGCACCGGCTCCTTCGACCAGGAGGCGCCCTCCGAGAACCCGGTGCTCGGGCTGCTGCGCGCGGTGGGCTCGGCGGTCGGGCTGGCCGAGCCGGCGCGGACCGACTACATCAAGCGCGTGGTGGGCATCGGCGGCGACCGGGTCACCTGCTGCGACAAGCGGGGGAGGATCGAGGTGAACGGCCGAGCCGTGGACGAGCCCTATCTCCACCCCGGGGACGCCCCCTCGCAGGTGCGCTTCGACATCGTGGTGCCGGAGGGGAGGCTGTGGGTGATGGGCGACCACCGCAGCGACTCCCGGGACTCCCGCGACCACCTCGGCGCGCCCGGCGGTGGCACGGTCCCGGTGGACAAGGTGATCGGCCGGGCGGAATGGATCGGATGGCCGCTGGACCGGCTCTCCTCGGTGTCCCGCCCCTCCACCTTCGACCGGGTCCCGGAGCCGGGCGGGCCGCATGGGTAGCCGCGGACGGCCCCGAGGGCACCACCGCGCCGCGCCGCAAGGCGAGGGCGGAGCGGACGGGGCCGGCAGCAGGCCGCCCACCGCGCGGTCCCGAGGGCACCACCGCGCCGCCCCGGAAGGCGAGGGCGGAGCGGAGGAGACCGGCACCAGGCCGCCCGCCGGGCGGGCCGAGCGGCGCAGGGCGCTGCGCCGGATCAAGCGGCGCCGGCGCCGATCGGCGGTCAAGGAGATCCCGATCCTCGTCGGGGCGGCGCTGCTGATCGCGCTGGTGCTCAAGACCTTCCTGCTGCAGGCGTTCGTGATCCCCTCCGGCTCCATGGAGCAGACGATCCGGATCGGCGACCGGGTGCTGGTGGACAAGCTCACCCCCTGGTTCGGCTCCAAGCCCGAGCGCGGCGACGTGGTGGTCTTCAAGGACCCGGGGGGCTGGCTGAAGGACGAGCGCAAGCCGGCTCCGGACGACCCGGTCGTGATCAAGCAGGCCAAGGAGTTCCTGACCTTCATCGGCCTGCTGCCCTCGGCGGACGAGCAGGACCTGATCAAACGGGTGATCGGGGTGGGCGGCGACACGGTGCGCTGCTGCGACGAGGACGGCCGGGTGACCGTCAACGGCACGCCGCTCGACGAGCCCTATCTGCACCCGGGCAACAAGCCGTCCCGGATCCGCTTCACCGTGAAGGTGCCCGAAGGCCGGATCTTCGTCATGGGCGACCATCGCGAGAACTCCGCGGACTCCCGCTACCACCTGGACGAGGAGGGGCACGGGACCATCCCGGAGGACCTGGTGGTCGGGCGGGCCGTGGTGATCGCCTGGCCGTTCGGCCACTGGCGGCGGCTGAGCGAGCCGGCGACTTATGCTTCCGTGCGGGACGCGCCGCCGAGCAAGGCCTCGGCCGACGGCTCGGCGCCTACTCTTGATCCCATGGATCAGCGAGGATTGGTCCAGCTCCCGACCCCTGCGGAACTCCCGCTCGTTATGGGAGTAGTAGGCCTGCACCGTGTCCGAGGCAGGCAGTCGAGCAGCGTGAGGAGTGGTTGTGGGGGATTTGGCGGTCGGCGCGCGATCCGGTCACGGGGAGCCCGAGGAGCAGCCGGGGACAGCGGGGGAGACGCCGGCGGAGCGGGCGCCGGCACCCGCGTCGCCGGGGAGCCCGGCGGGCGACCGGTCCGGCGCGTCGGGGGCCGAGCCCCTGCCCGACGGCTCCGCTTCCCAGGACCCCGCCGAGGCTCCGGGCGACCGGTCCGGCGGCGCGCCGGGAGAACCGGGAGACCCGGGTCGCAAGGGTGACCGAGACGGTGACGGAGCCGACGACGGGGCCGAGAAGCCCAGGAAGAACCAGCGCTCCTTCTGGAAGGAGCTGCCCATCCTGATCGGCATCGCGCTGCTGCTGGCGCTGCTGATCAAGACCTTCCTGGTACAGGCGTTCTCCATCCCCTCCGACTCCATGCAGAACACCCTCCAGCGCGGTGACCGGGTGCTGGTGGACAAGCTCACCCCCTGGTTCGGTTCCAAGCCGGAGCGCGGTGAGGTCGTCGTCTTCCACGACCCGGGCGGCTGGCTGAACGAGTCCGAGAAGACCGACTCCGGTCCCATCACCGGCGGCATCCAGAAGGTGCTGAGCTTTATCGGTCTGATGCCCTCGGCCGAGGAGAAGGACCTGATCAAGCGGGTCATCGCGGTCGGCGGCGACACCGTGGAGTGCAAGAAGGGCGGCCCGGTCAAGGTCAACGGCAAGGCGCTGGACGAGCCGTACATCTTCCCGGGCGCCACGCCCTGCGACGACCAGCCGTTCGGCCCGATCAAGGTGCCCAAGGGGCGTCTGTGGGTGATGGGCGACCACCGCAACAACTCGATGGACTCCCGCTACCACCAGAACCTCCACCAGGGCACCATCTCGGAGGACGAGGTCGTGGGCCGCGCCATCGTGGTCGCCTGGCCGATCGACCGCTGGTCCACCCTGTCCGTGCCAAGCACCTTCGACCAGCCCGGGCTCAACGCAGCGATGGGTGCCGCTCCCGTGACGCTGGGCCTGGCCGGTGCGGCCCCCATCGTGCTGTGGCGCCGACGTAGGCTGATCACGAAGGCGGAGGCGCGCCAAGGGAGCTGACGCACGTCCGAACCGCCGGGTAGGGTGCGATTCCCTGCCTCAGGGCAGCGGAAGCTGATCTTCTACGCGAGATCTCCTACGGAGTCTCCGTTGCACGGCGGGAGAAATGGGATGAGCGGCGCACCACGACCGGAAGACGGCCGCGGCAGAACGGGCAGGATGGTGTCCGGTATCGCCGTGGCCGTCGGCTGTGTGCTCTTTCTCGGCGGCTTCATATGGGCGGCCGTGCTCTACAAGCCCTACACCGTGCCCACCGACTCGATGGCTCCCACCATCGAGCGGGGCGCCCGGGTCCTGGCGGAGCGGATCGACGGCGACGAGGTGCGCCGCGGCGACGTCGTGGTCTTCCGGGACAAGGCCTGGGGCAACACGCCCATGGTCAAGCGGGTCGTCGCGATCGGCGGTGACCGGATCGTCTGCTGCGACGCGCAGGGACGTCTGGCGGTGAACGGCACGCCGATCAAGGAAACGTATCTGCCCGACCGCACCGCCTCCATGACCGGCTTCAGCACCACGGTGCCCACCGGGGAGCTCTTCTTGCTGGGCGACCACCGCAGCGACTCCGTGGACTCCCGCGAGCACCTCGCCGACGCCGGCCACGGCACCGTGCCGCGCAGCGCCGTGGACGCCCGGGTGGACGCCACCGTCTGGCCGACGGAGAGCCTGGGCATGCTGCCGCGGCCCAGCGGCTTCGACGCGCTGCCGGGCGGCACCTCCGAGCCCGGACCGCTCACCCCGCTGACCGTCGCCGTGGTCAGCGGCGCGGTGCTGATCCTCGGCGGATCGGCCTACGGCCCGATCGCGCGCCTGGCGACCCGGCGGCGGAAGCCGGCACCCGCGGCGACGGAGGCAGCCCATGGCTGAGCCGGCACTGCGCAGGGTGGCCCGGATCGTCCTCCTCGACCCCCGGGACCGGATCCTGCTGCTGCACGGCTGCGAGCCGGACGACCCCGCGTCGACCTGGTGGTTCACCCCCGGCGGCGGCCTGGAGGGCAGCGAGACCCGCGAACAGGCGGCGCGCCGCGAACTGGCCGAGGAGACCGGGATCACCGAGGTCGAACTGGGGCCGGTGCTCTGGCGGCGGACCTGCTCGTTCCCGTTCGACGGGCGGCGCTGGGACCAGGACGAGTGGTACTTCCTGGGACGCACCCGGCAGACCGCGGTCCGACCGGGCGGCCTCACCGAGCTGGAGCAGCGCAGCGTGACCGGGCTGCGCTGGTGGACCTGCGAGGATCTGGCCGCCACTGACGAGACGGTGTACCCCACCAGGCTCGCCGCCCACTTGCGCACCCTGTTTGAACAGGGCCCCCCGAACGCCCCCGTCGTCCTGGAGACCGAGCGTGTCTGACGCACAATGGGGGAACGCACGGCTGAAGGGGAACATGCCATGAGTGCCGAGGACCTCGAGAAGTACGAGACCGAGATGGAGCTCAAGCTCTACCGGGAGTACCGCGACGTCGTCGGGCTGTTCAAATACGTGATCGAGACCGAACGGCGCTTCTACCTCACCAACGACTACGAGATGCAGGTGCACTCGGTCCACGGCGAGGTCTTCTTCGAGGTTTCCATGGCGGATGCCTGGGTCTGGGACATGTACCGACCGGCCCGCTTCGTCAAGCAGGTGCGGGTGCTCACCTTCAAGGACGTGAACATCGAGGAGCTGAACAAGAGCGACCTCGACCTTCCGGGTGGCTGAGTTTTCCACATCCCGCTGGTTGTCCACCGAAAACGACCAAGATCCCTGAGGGGTGGGCGGAGGCTCCAGCATCGGTGCCGGAGGTGGTACCGATGCCGCAGTCTTTCCCGGGGCGTGCCCCCGGACCCGTTGGGCGTGTTTCCGGACCTGTTCCCGACACTGTCGGACGGGGGTGTGTTCCCGGGCGTGTTCCCGGCGCTGTCGGGCGGGGGTGTGTCCCCGGGCGCGTTCCCGGCACCGTCGGTCCAGGGGGACCTGGACCTGTTCCCAGCGCTGTCGGACTGGAGCGTGTTCCCGGGCGTGTTCCCGGCGCTGTCGGACGAGGGCGCGTTCCCGGACGCGTTCCGGGCTCCGCCGTACCGGGGTGCCCTGGACCTGTTCCTGCCCCCATCGGACCGGAGCCGCACCCGGATCCCGGGATGTACCCCGGGGTCAGGGGCTCCCGGATCCTGGCACTTTCCCCGGGCCGCGGGCTCCCCGAAGGGCGTGGGGCTCCCGATCACGCGGAACAGGACCGGGGCGCGCCCGTCCGTGAGCCCGCAGGCCGGCGAGGTCCCGCCCCGTCAGGACCCGATCGTCAGGCGCTCCCTCGCGAGGAGGGGCGGGCGCCCGATCCATGGCGGTCCGGCCGATGGTCGCGAGATCGCCTGGCGCTCGGCCGTTACGGCGAGGAACTGGCGGCGCGCACCCTGATCAGGGCCGGGATGATCGTCCTGGAGCGCAACTGGCGATGCCGCGCCGGTGAGGTCGACATCGTGGCCCGGGACGGCGACGCCCTGGTGGTCTGCGAGGTCAAGACCCGCAGCGCCGGGTCGTTCGAGCACCCCATGGCGGCCGTCACCCCGGGCAAGACCGAGCGGCTGCGCAGGCTGGCCGAGCTGTGGCTGGAGCGGCACGGAGGACCACCGCCGGGCGGGGTGCGGATCGATGTGGTCGCGGTCATGCTGCCCGACCGGGGCGCACCGCTGGTCGAGCACGTACGGGGGGCGGCCTGATGGGGTTCGCGCGTACCTGTTCGGTGGCGCTGGTCGGTGTCGAGGGCGTGGTGGTGGAGGTCCAGGCCGACCTGGAACCCGGCGTCGCCGCGTTCACCCTGGTCGGGCTGCCCGACAAGAGCCTGGTGGAGAGCCGCGACCGGGTCAGGGCGGCGGTGGTCAACTCGGGTGCCGCCTGGCCGCAGAAGAAGCTCACCGTCGGTCTCAGCCCCGCTTCCGTCCCCAAGGGCGGCAGTGGTTTCGACCTCGCCGTCGCCTGTGCCGTGCTCGGCGCCGCGGAGTGCCTCGACCCGCGCGAGCTGGCCGATCTGATGATGATCGGCGAGTTGGGGCTGGACGGCCGGGTGCGGCCGGTGCGCGGGGTGCTGCCCGCCGTGCTGGCGGCGGCCGAGGCGGGATACCGGCAGGTCGTCGTCCCGGAGCAGACGGCGGCGGAGGCGTCCTTGGTTCCCGGGGTCTCGGTGCTGGGGGTCCGCAGCCTTCGGCAGCTGATCGCCGTCCTGACCGACGCGCCGGTGCCGCACGAGGACGAGCCGCCGCCGGAGGGCCGTCCGGCCGCTCTGCTGGCCGGCCTGATGCTGCCCGGGGCCGGCTCGGGCACCGGGGCACCGGCCGCCGGCGCGGCCGCGCACCGTCCCGACCTGGCCGAGGTGGCCGGGCAGCACACCGCCCGCAAGGCCCTGGAGGTCGCCGCCGCGGGCGGGCACCATCTGCTCTTCTCGGGTCCCCCGGGCGCGGGCAAGACCATGCTCGCCGAGCGGCTGCCGGGTCTGCTGCCCCCACTCGCCCCCAAGGACGCGCTGGAGGTCACCGCCGTGCACTCGGTGGCCGGGGTGCTGCCGCCGGGCAAGCCGCTCATCGACACCCCGCCCTACTGCGCGCCGCACCACTCGGCCACCATGGCCGCCCTGGTCGGAGGGGGAGTGGGTCTGCCCCGGCCCGGAGCGGTCTCCCTCGCCCACCGCGGGGTGCTCTTCTTGGACGAGGCGCCGGAGTTCGGTGGACGGGCCCTGGACGCGCTGCGGCAGCCGCTGGAGTCGGGGCATGTGGTGGTCGCCCGCTCGGCGGGCATGGTGCGGCTGCCGGCCCGCTTTCTGCTGGCGATGGCCGCCAACCCCTGCCCCTGCGGACGGCACAGCCAGCTGAGGGAGAGCTGCGACTGCAGTCCCACGATGATCCGCCGCTACCAGGGCCGGCTGTCCGGTCCGCTGATGGACCGGATCGACGTGCGGGTCCACGTGTCTCCGGTGACCCGGGCGGAGCTGACCACCGAGCCCGGGCGCGCGGAGTCCACGGCTGTGGTCGCGGCACGGGTGCGGGAGGCCCGGGAGCGGGCCCTGGCCCGTCTCGCGGACACCCCGTGGAGCACCAACAGCGAGGTGCCCGGGCACGAGCTGCGCACCCGGTGGCATGCCGAGCCGGCGGCGCTGCGGGAGGCCGAGCAGGACCTGGAGCGCGGATTGCTCACCGCCCGCGGCCTGGACCGGGTGCTCCGGGTCGCTTGGACGGTCGCCGACCTGGCCGGACACGACCGCCCCACCGCCGAGGACGTGGCCCAGGCACTCCATCTGCGCACCGGCCTCGTGCGCCGGGTGCCCGCGGGGGTGAGCCGGCGATGAGCGCGGGACCCGGCCCCGACGGTACGGCGCGGCGCGAGATCGCGGGCAGCGGGCGGGCACAGGATGCGCCCGCGGCGGCCGCCACCCCTGTGCCCGGGCCGTCCGTGGACGGGGCCGCCATCGACGAGCCCACCCAGGGCGGGGCGCCTCTGGACGGGACCACTGTGGGCAGGGCATCTCCGGATGGTGCCGCCGCGGGCGGCGGCACCGCTGCCGCTCTGAACGGGACCACTGTGGGCGGGGCTGCTTCGGAGGGGACCACCATGGACGGGGCCGCCCAGGGCGGGGCTTCTCTGGACGGAGCTGCCG
>NZ_SRID01000163.1 GCF_004684805.1 Streptomyces palmae | reverse complement strand
CAGTTCACGTGCGACCTGCGGGTGGACTTCGCCAACCAGCTTGTTCTTCACCGGATCACTTCCAACGCGGGCGGCGGTGGCGGCTCCGGTGGCGGCACCAGCTCCAACGGCTACTCCAACAGCTACACCTATGAGGGGAACAACCGATGAGCGACAGCGAGAAGAAGACCTCGACTGAGACCAGCACAGCGGAGAAGTGCGGCTCGTTCGACTGGGACACTATCGCCCGAGACAGCGGCAGCGGCCAGGGGCGTGCGGTTCCCGTGCCGATGCAGGCGAACCTTCCGCCCACTCCGCCGAACACGGCGCTGATCGCTGGGCGGCTGCCTATCAAGTGCGACACCGGCAGGGCGGTCATCCAGCTCCCTGAGAAGATCCAGAAGGCGCACTGCGCGCTGGTGCTGCCGAACACCGGAGTACTGAGCGACTGCTACCGGCCCGCGAAGAACGTGTGCTTGCCCAACGCGCTGCGTGCCCGGCCGATCAACGACCGCGAGTTCGAGGTCATCCTCGACGGCGGCGAGGGCGTGGTGAAGGGCCTGGGGTGGACCAGGGACGGTGACTACCCCGGCGCGCTGTTGAAGACCCGCGCCATCGAAACAGGCGTCCCCTACGTGGAGATCCTGGTGATGGTCGGCATCGACTGCGGCTGCGACAGCGAGAACTGGGCGAGCGAGAACGACTACCAGTGAGCCCACGAGGGCCGTAGCCCAAACCTGGCGAGCTGTACCGTGCGCTGCGCCGCGAGCGCAGCGCACGAGAGGAGAGGTCTCGTGAAGAAGACGATGGTGGCCCTGGGGGCCGCGGTGGTGGCGCTTGTGCCGAGCCTCGCCACCGCCCACGGCTACACCGTGGCACCCAAGTCGCGTGCGGTGTGGTGCAAGGAAGGGGAGGTCGGCAACTGCGGGCAGGCACAGTACGAGCCGCAGTCCGTGGAAGGGCCCAAAGGGTTCCCGCAGGCCGGACCGGGGGACGGTGAGATCTGCGCCGCCGGCCGCACGGAGTTCGCCCAGCTCGATGACCCGAAGAAGAACTGGCCGCTGAGCGAGGTGGATGCCGGCCAGGAATTCGAGTTCCACTGGCACCTTACCGCCTCCCACCGCACGACCAAGTGGGAGTACTTCGTCACCAAGGACGGCTGGGATCCCAACCGGAAGCTCACCCGCGCCGATCTGGAGCAGAAGCCGTTCTTCATGGAGCCCAGCGACGGAGTGGTCTATCCGCCGCAGGACACGTACCACACGGGCAAACTGCCGAAGAACAAGAGCGGTCGCCACCTGATTCTGGCGGTATGGACGGTGGCGGACACACCCAACGCCTTCTACCAGTGCGCTGACGTGAACTTCAACTGAGCCCATGCACCGCGCGTGGGGCCTCCCGGTTGCCCGGAAGGCCCCACGTGGTGTCAGAGGCATCCACAGCCGCCGCGGCCGTCGAGGCATCCGAAATCAGATATTCGTCCTTTGGGTCGGACACCCGGATAGCCGGGACGTGCGAGCCCAGGGAAAGCAGTGCCAGACGGTACGCCCCGATGAGTGAACTCGAGAACGACTCATCGCGGCCGGCACCGTCTCAACATCGGTTCGCCGAGGACGTAGGTCTGTGTGACAGCGCGGTCGTCGCCGAGGGTGGCGAGGACGAAGAGGCGTTCGCGGAAGTCGCGGGCCACCTCGGTGCGGCGCTCGAGGAGGGGGGTGGCGGCCCAGTCGAGGACCACGAAGTCGGCCTCGCGGCCGCGGTGGAAGCTGCCGATGAGGTGGTCGAGGTGGAGCGCGCGGGCGCCGCCGAGGGTGGCCAGGTAGAAGGCGCGCAGGGCCGTGAGGGTCTTGCGGTCCTTCTCCTTGCTGGGGTGGGGGTAGGTGTTGGCCAGGGCGACCGTCTTGTAGGCCTCGTTCATGGTCTGGAGCATCGAGTAGCTGGTGCCGCCGCCCACATCGGTGCCGAGCCCCACCCGGACCTTGGCTCGGCCGGCGCCGTCCAGGTCGAAGAGGCCGCTGCCGAGGAAAAGGTTGGAGGTGGGGTTGAACGCGGCGCCGGCGCCGGTGTCGGCGAGCAGCGCGCGGTCCCCGTCGTCGATCCACACGGAGTGGCCCCAGATGCTGCGTGGGCCGACCAGGCCGCACTTGTCGTAGACGTCGAGGTAGGAGCGCGGGTCAAGGGTGTCGCGGAACTTGTCGATCACCGCTTGGACCTCGTCCTGGTTCTCTGCGAGGTGCGACTGCACCCACAGCGGCCGGTCGGTGTGCCGGGACTCGTGGTAGAGCCGGCCGGCCATCTGGAGCGCTTCCAGTGTGGAGGTGAGGGCGAACCGTGGGGAGACGGCGTAGAGCAGCCGCCCGGTGTGGTGCCATTCCTTGATGAGCCGGCGGCACTCCTCCTCGGCCTCCTCGACGGGGCCGTCGAGGTACTCCTCGGGCACCGAGCCGTGATTGTCGTCGTCCATCAGCAGCTTGCCGGAGATCATGCGCAGCTTCCGCATGTACGCCTCGGAGAAGAAGGCGTCGGTGGCGTGCGGGTGGGTGGTGGTGTAGACGCAGGCCGTGGTGGTGCCGCACTCCAGGAGCCGGTCGAAGAAGAACGAGGTGGCGGCCCTTGCGTACTCGGCGTCGACGAACCGCATCTCCGACCGGTACATGTAGTCCCGCAGCCAGGGCAGGAGCTGCCCGCCGGGGCTGGCGACGGAGTCCACCTGGCCGGAGTGGATGTGCGGATCGACGAAACCCGGCACGATCAGGCAGCCGCGGTGGTCCACGACGTGCCCCTGGCGGAGGAACTCGCGGGGGCACTCATGGTCATGCCCGGCCCAGGCCACGCGGCCGTCCCGTACGACCAGCGCCCCCGGATCGAACAGGTGGTAGGCGAGTGGATCGTCCTCGTCGTCGTGGCCCGGCACCCACGGATCGGCCGAGAAGTGCAGGACCGTACCGAGGAACACCGTCACCGGCCGTCGAGTCGTGGTCCCCTCGCCCGTGTCTTCGCCGTCGGCTGCGGCGGATTCCACCGGCCCGACGGCCTTCTCATCGCTACTCATGTCCGTCTTCTCGGACCGTCGGGTGGCCTGCCTTCAGCACGCCACCGGGAAAACCATCCCAACGGTCGACGCGGAGAGGTGTGGCACCGATCCGCTCCGCGTCGTCGAGGTAGGGGGAGGCGAGCCCGGGCATGCGGTGGGCGAGCGCGCGCAGGAGGGTGAGGGCTTCGGAGAGGTGCTCACGCGCTTCGGTCGGCCTCGATCCGTCGTGCCGGGCCGCCCTGGCGTGGGCGTAGAGCGCGACGGCGAGGCGCAGTTCGTGGGCGGCGGGGCTCGCGGCGGCCAGGGGGCGGGCGAGGGCCACGGCCCGGGCCGTGGCGTGCAGGGCCTCGTGGTGGCGTCCGGCCTCGGTCAGGCGCAGCCCGTGGTGGGCCAGGGCCCACGCCAGGTCGCCCCCGTGGACCTCCGGGTCGGCGGCCGCCAGCTCCTCGTACAGTTCGAGGGCCTCTTCGGTCGCCGTCATCGCCGCGGTGTGGTCGGCGAGGTCGACGGCCAGATGATGGCCGAGTCCCAGGAGTGCCGCGGCCCGCAGGGCAGGGGGAACGGGGGAGGCCGTGTCCGGGCAGGAGGCGAGTTCGGTCGCCCGCCTCAGGGCGGGCAGCCCTTCGTCCGCCCGTCCGGCCTGCGCCAGGTGTTGGCCCAGGACGGCGAGTACCGCGATCAGCAGGGGGTGGCGCACCGGTCCGGGGGTGCCGCCGTTCAGGCCGGCGGCGAGGTCCGCGGCCAGGCGCAGCACCTCTTCGGTCTCCGGCCGCTCCAGGGCATGGCTCGCGCAACCCAGAACGATCAGCGCCCAGGTCCGCAGCGGCCGGTCGGCGACGTCCTCGAGCGCGGCGGCGTCAAGGGCCGCGATCGCCTCCTTCGCGGCGGTCAGCGCCTCCTCGGGGAGGCCGGAGCCGAGAAGCGCGTTCCCCAGCTCCGCCAGTACCTGGACGAGCGCCGTCCGGTGCGCTGGGTCCTCGGCCGCCAGCTCCCGGTGGACGGCCGCCGCCTCGCGCAGTGCCGTCGCGGCCTCCCCGTGGCGTCCCCGGCCGACGAGCGCGGAGCCCAGCAGTGTCAGATCCTGGGCGTACTGCGGCCGTTGTTCGGCGGCGTCTGCTCGCATCAGTTCGCGGCGGATGCGGACGGTCTGCGCCACGGCGTCCGGAACCTCACGGGCGCGCCCGGTGAGCAGCAGCAGCGTGTGGCGGGCAGAGAGGGCTTTGACCAGATAGGGGGCGTAGGTGCCCGGTTCGCCCTCGTGCAGCTCGCGGAAGACCTGTGTCGACTCTTCCGCGGCGGCCAGGGCTTCCTCCTGCCGGCCCAGCGGGTTGAGGCATGTCGCCTTGTTCAGCAGGGCCACGGCCAGCAGCCTGTGGACCGGGACGGCCAGGGCGGCCGGAAACGAGCCGTGACGGATCCGGTCGACGACGTCGTCCAGGACGTCCAGGGCCTCCTCCATGCGGCCGGCGGCCTTGAGGTGCAGGGCGAGGTTGTTCAGCGCCTTGCACAGGGCCATCAGCTGCGTCTCGGGGCGTTCGGCCGCGAGCGGCCGGTAGAGCGCGACGGCCTCCCGCGACGCCTCCAGCGCCTCCTCCCCGTGTTCCGCCCGCGCGAGGGCGTCGGCGCGGGTGGTCAGGGCCATGGCCAGATCGACCCGGTACACCCGGGGGTTCCTCGTGGCCAGGTCCCGGTAGAGCGCGACGGCCTCCCCGGACGCCTTCAGCGCCTCCTGCGTCCGCCCGGCGCTCTCGCACTGGGTGGACAGCGTGTTGAGGGTCATGGCCAGCGGTTCCTGGTAGGCGAGCGGCTCCTTCTCCGCCAGGATCCGGTAGATGCCCGCGGCCTCGGCGGCCGTTTCCGCGGCCTGGACCGCAAGTCCCCGCTCTCCCTGGTCGATGGCGAGGGAGTTGAGGCTCCTGGCCAGGTCGGGGCGCCATCTCTCGGGGTGCTCATGGGCCAGTTCCCGTCGGATGGCCACGGCCTCCTCGATGCACCGCAGGGCCTCGGCGTGTTCGCCGACGTGCTCCAGACACCCGGACAGCGTGCCCAGACCGGTGGCCAGAGCCGGCAGATGGGCGTCCGGGTGCTCCTCGGCCAGCGTCCGGCACAGAGCCACGGACTCCCGGGCCGCTCGCAGGCCCTCCGCCGCCCTGCCGACGTCCCGCATGCGGTGTGCCTGGTTGTTCAGGGCCGCCGCCAGGTCGGGTCGGAAGGCGTCCCCGCGTTCGGCGACCAGCCGCCGCCGCACCGCGACGGCCTCTTCGTTCGCCGCCAGGGCCACCTCCATGCGCCCCAGGGTGGACTCGACGATGGAGACGGCGTTGAGCGCGTGGGCGAGTTCGGGAAGTGCGGCGCCGCCGTCCCGCCGCCCGACCCGGAGGTAGAGGCGGACGGCCTGGTGGGCCGGGAACACCGCCTCCTCGTGACGGCCCAGGCCGTCCAGGGTCATCGACAGGTTGTGCAGGCATGCCGCGAGCTGGACCTCGAAGGTCTCGGGATCCTCCCGGGCCAGCCGCCGGAACAGGCGCAGCGCCTCGCGGGCCGTCTCGTACGCTTCCTGCCGACGTCCCGTGGCGAGCAGGCGTCCGCACAGCTTGCGCAGCTGCGCCGCCAGGTCCGCGAGGCGGCCCGGGTCTTCGGCGGCCCAGGCACGATGCAGTTCCACGAGCCGCTGCGTCAGGTGCAGCGCGAAGTCCGCCAGCCGCCGGGTGGGTTGCGGAAGGTGGCCGGCGATCCGCAGCAGTGCCGCGGGGTCCGCTGCGAGGTCGTCGGCCAGACGGTACAGCGCCGTCTGGAGCGGCTCGGGCCGCTCCACCCGGGTGGACACGTCGATGGCCGCCGAGGCCAGCACGTCCGGGTGGCCGACGCACAGGTCGACGAGAGTGGCGTCGAGGCGGCCGAAGTGGGCGGGGTGGGCGGCGGCCCGGGCGTACAGGGTCAGCAGACGGACGGCCTGCGGGCCGCTCGCGCCGTCCGCCAGGTCGTCGCACAGCCCGGGGTCGCTCCGCAGGTGGTCTCCGACGAAGAACTCGGCGAGCCGGTCCGGATGGAGGCTGCCCCAAAGCTGCCCGTCGTGGGACGGGGGGTACAGGGCGGCGATCCAGTCGGCCACGGCGTCGCGGACATCCGCGGTCTGCCTGCCGAGGCCGGGCACGCGGTCGAGGAGGGCGGCGGCCTCCCGCCGGTCGCGTGCTCCGCAGAGCAGCGCGGCGACCAGCACGCCGTCGATGGTCCTCGGCTTACTCAGACCGACCATCTCGCCGATCGCCCGCCAGTAGACGCGCTCGTGGCTCAGCAGCCGCTCCTCCACCATGCCGGTCCCGGGACGGCGGACGGGGTGGGGTCGCGGGGGGTCGGCGGTGTCCGTGGCGGCAGCGGCTTCGGGGTCTTCCCCCGCGGCTTCGTCCAGAAGGTCGGCGAGGGCGGTCATGTGCAGGGTAAGGGCGGAATCCATGCCGTCGGCCCGGAGCCGGTCCAGGGGCGCCCCCGCGAGACGTGCCGCAAGGACCGGCCAGTCGGGGTGCCGCGGTCCGGTCACCTGCGGCAGGGCGCGGGCGAACGCGTCCACGGCCTGGCGGTATGCCTCGGCGCGGTCCTCCGCGTCGGGCTGCAGCGGGGGCAGCGCTGTGCCAGGCACGTCGTAGAGGTCCTCGACGCGTGCCCGGTCCTGGAACTCCGACCACCAGTCAGCGGCGGTGCGGGCCAGCAGGAGTATCTTGAACGGCGTGGTGTCCGCGGCACGCAGGGCGGCCCTCATCAGGCCGAGCAGCTGCTCGGTGCGGGTCTCGGCGTAGTCGACGACCACGATCAGCGGGGCCGTCGCCTCCTGCAGGGCCATCAGGTCGGCGGCCGCGACATGGCGACCCAGCCACAGGGCGTCCCAGCCGCGCCCGGCGAGGCGGTCGGTGAAGTGGCGGGCGAGCCGGGTCTTCCCCTGCCCGCCCGGCCCGTAAAGGAGTTGAACCCCGAAGCCCGGCCGCGCACACCAGGCGTCCAGTTCCTCCAGCAGGTCGGTGCGGCCGCGGAAGGGAACCACCGCGCGGTGTGCCTCCAACAGGGTGGACGGGGACCTGGGCGGGCGGATCGTGGCGGCCAGGTCGTCCCACTCGCTGAGCCTGTCCCGCAGGCTCGGGCCGGGGGGATGGACGGTGACGACGTTGCGGTCGCCGGTGACGAGGGTGGTGACGGGTCCGTTCACGGCCGCGGAGCGCTCTCCGTGTGCCTGGACGTTCACGCCGGCCGGGGTGTCGGTGCGGGAGCCCTTCCTCAGCCAGGCGGTCACCGGCGTTCCCCGTCGCCGGTGACCGCGGTCCCGATGTCCGCGCCCGCGGCGATGGAGCGATCCCCCTGGGCCTGTACGTTCACCGCGCCGGCTCCGCCCTGTCCGCCCGGCACGCCGGGGGCCGGCGGAGCGGGGGCGGCGGCGGGAACGGTGACGCCGTCGCCGGTGACGACGGTGCCGGCGTTCCCGCCGATCGCGACCGCCCTGGCCCCGGACGCCGTCACCGAGGTGCCGCCGCCCTGCGCGTCGCCGGTGCGATGCAGGCCGTACAGGGACGCCACCAGCCCGGCCAGGCCGACGACCGCCCCGACGATGCTCGCGGACTGGTTGGCGGAGTCCAGATCCACGAAGACAGCCGCCATGGTCAGGCCGACCGTGACCAGGCCGCTCAGCACGGCCGCCCCTAGAATGATGATCTTCGCACGCACTGTCATACCATCATTTTTCAGAACTCTGCGCTCGTTTGCGCCGACATCGCGGATTTCCGATCCCCCTTCGCCTCTGCCCCGCCCCGCCGGGCGCGCCGGAGGCCGCTCCCTGGCGCCGCGGGGGCTACCGTCTCCGGGCTCACGCCACGTTCCAGAGACTTCAACTGTGCGCGGCGCGCCATGAGTTGAGCGCCGGCAAGGCCCCGTAGGCTGAAGTTTCTCTCGAACGAGGAACACATCGGAGCAGAGCCGAAGTACGCCGACCGGCGACAACGCATGCGAGGGACACCATGAGGATAGGTTTCGCACTTCCCCAGTTCCACCGTCAGGCCTACGGCATCGCCCAGACCGCCAGGTTCGCCTCGGCGATCGAGGAGGCCGGGGGCGCCAGCCTCTGGGTGGGGGACCGCAATCTGGCCGCGGTTCGCCCCGTCGTGGGCTACGGCGGGCGCGGGAGCACCATTCCGGAGGAACTGAACCCCGCCGCTGACCCGTTCGTCCTGCTCGGCGTCGCCGCCGCCGCGACCAGCCGTGTGCTGCTGGGTTCTCACGTGCTGGTCGCTCCGCTGTACCCGCCCGTCCAGCTGGCCCGGTCGTTGACGACGATCGACCTGATCAGCGGCGGGCGGCTGCTCCCCGGCTTCGGTGTCGGCTGGTCTCCCGAGGAGTACCAGGCGGCCGGTCTGGACTTCACCCGCCGCGGCGCCCGCATGGAGGAAGTGCTCGACGCCCTCGACACCATCTGGACCACCGACCCGGCGCGGTACGAGGGCGACCATGTCTCCGTACCCGAGCACCACGCACCCCTGAAGCCGGCGCGGCAGCCCCGGCCGCCCTTCTACCTGGGCGCGCTGTCCGAGCGCGCCCTGCGCCGGGTCGCCCGCCGCGGCGACGGCTGGCTGCCGGTGATCGTCGTCCCGAGCCACGTCCACGTGGACCGCCTCGTCGCGCAGCGCTCGCTGCTGGACGAACTCGCTCGGCAGGGCGGCCGCGACCCCCAGGCCATCGACACGGTGCTGCGGGTGAACATCGACGCGGGAACGAGCACGGAAAAGGTCGCCGACACCGTCAAGGAAGTCCACGAACGGACCGGGATCGACCACTTCATGATCGACTCGATGTACGACGTGGACACCGTCGAGGGCTCCCTGGAGCACGCCCGGCAGGTCCTCGAACTCGTCGAGAAGGGCTGAACCGGTCGTTCAAGGTCCGGCCGCGAACGATGCCGCGAACGTGGTCGCTGGACTGGAAGCCGAGGCCGTCGACGCGCTTCCGACCCGCCGCTGATCATGGCAGCCTGGCCGCCGGTCCCGCACGACCGCCGCGCATCGCCCACCCACCGGCTCACGGCCGGGCGCCGCGCCGCTGCCTCGTCCGCTGTTCGTCCGTCGCCTGTGTCGGGCTTCGGCCGCCCGCCCGCTGCCGCAGCCGCCCGCGTCATCAACCGACTCGGCACGCTGCTCGCTCTGCGGCCGCGCCGATCTGTTCCGCGAGGACGGCGTGCGCATCGTGGCCGACCCTCTCGGGCGCGAGCCGCGCCGGGCGGCGGGCACCCCCGGGCGGCCCGCCCCCTGCGAAACTCCCCCGGTGACCTGCGGTCTCCGGGGTGCCGCCGGCCATGAGCACGTTCGACCTGCCCGCGTCGGTTCCACCCGGCGGTGTGCCAGTCACAACCATCCGCAGCGCTGTGCCTGCAAGGCCATCTGGAAGCGGTTCGCGGCGCCCAGCTGGGCCATCAGGATCTGCAGGCGGCGGAACAGCGTGCGGCGACTGATTCCCATCTCCCGGGCGATGACCTCGTCGCTCGCGCCGCCCGCGAGGAGCCACAGCAGGCGGCGGTCGGCGGGCGGCAGACCGCCTGGGCGGGTGGTGCGGCCGTGGAACGGCAGGGCCTTCTGCCAGAACTGCTCGAACAGGGCCACGAGCGCGGACAGCAGGCCACACGGCTGAACGATCAGCATGGTGTTGTGCACATCCGCCTCTTTGATCGACAACGACACGAGCGCGTACGCCTCGTCGATGATCACGAGCTTGACCGGCACCGACGGCAGGACCCTGGCCTGCTCGCCTGCGTTGACGCACGGTTCGATGACCTCCTTCAGGTGGCCCGGAACCTCCAGCGACTCGCGCGAGTACACGACACGCTGCGTCACACCGCGGGCGAGTGTGGCCAGCGCGTCGTCCGTGGCCCCGGACAAGGGGAAGTACGGTGGTGACTCGAACTGCCGGATCTGTTCGCGGGCGCTCGCCCACGCGCGGCGGATCCTGGGGCCGATCGCGTCGCCCGTGACGACCTCGACGAGATGGTCGTTGTACGTGGCGAGCCGCTGTCGCCGGAACGCCTCGAACGCGCCCCCGACGGTGAGGCGCGACTCCTCGACCTCGGCCGCCCGGTGCCGGGCGAGGACCTCCAGGCCCGCGGTGGGCGGAACCGGGGCCACCACATCGCCGCCCTTCTCGGCGGCACTGGCCAGACCCGCGTCGACCAGCGCGCCGTACGCCGCGGCAAGTTCCGCATCGCTCAGGCCGGCCGCGGCTCCGATCGCACTCAGCGGAGCGGGCGCCAGCTCCAGCAGCGCCAGGTAGACCTGGCCCGCCGCGTGACCGATTCCCAGGAGCCGGAGGGCCTCGCCGAGTTTCGCATTCGTCATACGCCGATTATCGACGGACCTCCTGTCGTGGCTGTGGCCGATCTGTGCCAGTGGCAGTCTTCGGCACCAAGCGCGAGCGATGGGGGATACCGTCCGGGAGCCGCCGGCGACCGGCGGCCGCGAGGGCACTGGGCCGCAGCGTGCAGCCCCTGCGTCCCTCGCCGGTGAGGAACCCCCGAGAGAAGAAGGTGTGTGACGTGGCGGAAGGCCGAAAGAACGGTCTCTACTCAGGAATCTCCGAGGAACTGTCCGCTCTGATGCGGACGGGGTGGGCGGACACCGAGCGGCGCGACCTGCGGCCGAGCGAGCAGGCTCCGTACGCGGCCCGCCGCCGCGCCGCGCTCTCCGCGCGTTTCCCCGGCGAACGCCTCGTGATCCCCTCGGGGAATCTCAAGGTCCGTTCGAACGACGACACCTACCCGTTCCGCCCGTACTCGGGCTATGTGCACATGACCGGCGACCAGGCCCGGGACGGCGCGCTCGTCCTCGAACCCCGGGCGGACGGCGGCCATGACGCCTACTGCTACCAGTTGCCGCGGGACAGCAGGGACGACAACGAGTTCTGGACCGGCCCCACGGCGGAGCTGTGGATGGGCCGGCGCCGCTCTCTCGCGGAGTCGGAGATCGTGCTCGGTCTGCCCTGCCGCGACGTCCGCACGGCGGCCGGCGACCTGACCGCCGCCTCCGGGACGCCGACCCGGATCGTCCGCGGCATCGACCCGTCCCTCGAGGCCGCCGTCACCACCGACGAGGAGCGCGACGCCGAACTGGAAGAGGCACTCAGCGATCTCCGGCTCGTCAAGGACCAGTGGGAGATCGCCGAGCTGCGCAAGGCCGTGGACTCCACCGTGCGCGGCTTCACCGACGTGATCGGTGAGCTCTCCCGGGCGATCGCGTCGTCCGAGCGGTGGATCGAGGGCACGTTCTTCCGCCGCGCACGCCTCGAGGGCAACGCTGTCGGCTACGGCTCGATCTGCGCCGCGGGCGAGCACGCCACGATCATGCACTGGACGGACAACGACGGTCCGGTGCGGCCGGGAGACCTGCTCCTGTTCGACGCCGGCGTGGAGTCGCGCACCCTCTACACGGCCGACGTCACCCGCACGCTTCCGATCAGCGGGACCTTCACGCCGCTGCAGCGCAAGGTCTACGACGCGGTGTACGAGGCCCAGGAGGCCGGCATGGCTGCCGTCAAGCCGGGCGCCGCGTACCGCGACTTCCACGAGGCGTCCCAACGCCACTTGGCGGCCCGGCTGGTCGAGTGGGGCTTCATCGAAGGCCCGGCCGACCGCGCGTACGAACTCGGCCTCCAGCGCCGCTTCACCATGGCGGGCACCGGTCACATGCTCGGACTGGACGTCCACGACTGCGCGCAGGCCCGGAACGAGGAGTACGTCGACGGCGTGCTGGAGCCGGGCATGGTGCTCACCGTCGAGCCCGGCCTGTACTTTCAGCCGGACGATCTCACCGTGCCCGAAGAGTGGCGCGGCATCGGCGTGCGGATCGAGGACGACCTGGTCGTCACCGACGACGGTCACGAGAACCTGTCAGCGGGCCTGCCGCGGTCGGCGGACGACGTCGAGGCGTGGATGGCCCGCTTCGCGGGCTGAGCACGTCTCGGAAGGGACTGGTGCCGGTCCCTCCCCGGATCGAACGGGTGCCGACCGGCAACGTTTGGGCTGCCGTGCAGGATGTCGGCGCGCCGACTGGCTGAGGCGTCTTCCCGACGAGGTGGCGGAATCCGCGGCGTACGCGGGTGTGGACGCGGGCGGGGTGGCCGGGCCGGGTGGATCGTTCCCAGAGCCTGCGTCCTGGCGGCCCTGCCTGGTTTTGCTGTGACGCGCTCGGTCTGGTTGGGGGGTTTGTGTAGTCAGTGGCCGGGTCCGCCAGGTGGCTGGGTCTGGCCGCTGATTGTGTGTGCGAGGGGCTTTCGTTGGTGTTGGGTGTGTGGGCTGTGTTGGGGTGTGGGTGGTGGTGTTGTGGGTTTGTGGCTCGTCGGCTGGTACTGCAACGGTGCATACGGTGACGAGGCTTCAGCTTTCGGGCTCTGGCCTCGTCGTGAGTTCGGTGCGCCAGCCCTTGCTGTATCCGTAGCCCGCGTCCGCGGTCACCCAGCGGAACGTGGCTGCCAGGAGCACGATACGACCGACGAGGCCTGGCGCGGAGGTTCGTTGGTCTCTTCTGCATAAACCTGAGCTATGGGAATTCGCTGGTCGCAACCGGGCCGGTACGGGATGCTGCACGCGTGATCGAGCGAGAAGCCGCCGTTCGGGCTGTCGAAGAGCAGTTGGAGCGCGACTATCAACAGTGGCGTGCTGTGAGCGCGGACGCGGTGAGGATGGCCGTGGTTCGCGTCGAGGAGCACGAGCTGGTGTGGATCGTCTCCTGGCAGTCCGAGGAGTTCGTACGCACCCGGAGCTCGACGTACGCGCTGGTCGGCAATGGGCCGTACCTGGTCGACCGCGTCGACCGGGGACTGCACCGGATCGGCGCCGTCTCCGCGGTGACCGGGGAGTGGGAGGCCGACTACCGGGCCCGGATACGCGGGCTGCCGGTGCGTTCCGCGGTGGACGATCTGCACGATGCGCTTTGCGGAGTCGCCGCTACGCGCGGACGCATGCATGCTGTGCGTACACTGCGCCAAAGGCTGCCTGTGCTCCCGCCCGCGGAGGCCATCGAGTACGTGAGCGCGTTGCTGGAGGGCGATGCGCCCGCACGCCTCGTGGCCGTCGTCACCAAGGAACTGGTGGCGCCGCTCAACCCGGTGCTTGCGGTGAAGACCATTCGATCCGGTCAGAGACCCGAGGGGTGACTGGAAAGCCAGTCAGCGTGCCGATCGCGCATCCGGTCCCTTTTGCCGGCACGGACGAAGGACGGCGCGGCGTGCTCGATCGAACACGACGCCGGCCAGCCCCGGTCGCAGTCGGCAGCCCCGATCGCTACGGCCCGTCAGCCCGGGGTAGCAGTGGACGGAGCCGAACCGGCACAACAGCCTGTCGACAGACACCAGCACCCGCCCACCCGGCGCAGCGGACCGGACCGGGGCGGCAGGCCGGACGGCGTGGGATAACCACAAGCAGGCCGGGCGGGCCCGGGTGACAGCACTGCGGGCTGGACCGGGGCTGACCGGGGCCATCGGCTTGTCCAGACTGATGCACACCAGTGAGCTTCCGCCACCTTGAAGACGCAGGTCAAAGGGCTGGTATGACGTTCTCCCGAGGTGCTCACGCAGGTCGGTGGTGGCACTCTGCGGAGTAGATGGTCAGTCATCGGTTGACCTTGCCGAGGTCGGAAATCGGGCCAGGGCGGAAGGGTATTGCGACGTCGGCCACGTGCTCGCCCGGCTCGGCGGTCGCCCAGTTCGGGTAGTACACCTCTCGATGGGAGGCGCTGACGGCGTATCCGTGCTCGGCGAGCCATACGCCGACGGCGTCATGGGCGGCAGCCATCGCCGAGTAGCCCTCGTGCTGCTTCGTCAAGGCGGTGTACGCCTCGCGGTGCGCGGGCTCGATGCGTACCCCGATATGGCCGGCCGGTTCGACATCTGGGCTCTGGGTTGGAGCGCAGATCTCTACCGGGCCGTCGGAGTCCTTGCTCACCAGGCCGTGGTAGACGGCGAAGAGGGGTCCGGACAAGCACGCTTTTGCCTGCCGCAGGTGGGAGAAGAGCAGCTCGCTTGAGTCTGCGAGGAAGCCGGGCAGGTCTGCGGCGGTCACGTGGCGCTGGATGAACAGGACTTTCTGCTCTGGCACATCGCGCTCGGAAACCTCGTACATGGTCGGGCTTCTTCCGGTCAGAACCTCTCGGGCATAGCCCACCGCGGCCCGGCGAGCCACGTGCACGGACTCCTGTTCTCGCCAGTACGAGGTGAGCAGCCGCACCGGCTTCTCACCGCTCGAATCGAGCACCTCCACGATCCGCGTCAGCGACATGCCGGTGGCACGGAGCAGCACGATACGGCGGGCCCGTTCAACCTGGGCGGGACCGTAGCGGCGGAAGCCGGTTCGCGGATCGACCCGGGCCGGGGGCAGCAGCCCTCGGTCCCCGTAGAGCCGCAGGGCCTTGAGGCTGAGTCTGGTCCTGGTGGCGAGCTCGCCGATGGTGATCAATTCCTCTTGCACGGGAGCACTGTGCCCTCTGCCCTTGGGGGAGGCACAAGTCGCTGTTTCTTGTTCGCGCTCGTCGGGCAGCTTCTACGGTCCCAGGCGGGCAGGGTGACGGGCATCGGTCGGACGGGGCCGGGGGTCGTGGGGAGTTGGGGG
>NZ_SRID01000162.1 GCF_004684805.1 Streptomyces palmae | reverse complement strand
GGGTACGGGGGATCGGCGGGTGCCAGGGGACGTGGAGGACGACCAGGTGCGGTACCGGCCGGTGGAGCTGTGGGCGCGGACCGTACGGCTCCCCCCGGCAGCGGCAGCGGCACCGGCATCCGCACCCGAGCAGGACGGGCGGCGGCTGGTGGGGGTGGTGGTGGACGCCGTCGCCGGGCCCACCGCCGCCGAGGCGGCCGAACGGCTGCCGGACGGGGTGTTCGCGCTGGACCCGGACGGCCGGGTCACCTACGCCAACCACCGCTGCGAGCAACTGCTGCGCTGCGCCCGCGAGGACCTGCTGGGCCGCTACCCCTGGCACGTGATGACCTGGCTGTCGGATCCGATGTACGAGGACCGGTACCGCGCGGCGATGCTCTCCCAGCAGACCACCTCGTTCCTGGCGCGCCATCCGGTCGGGGAGTGGCTGGGCTTCGTCCTCTACCCGGACGTGTGGGGGCTGACGGGCCGGGTCTTCCCCAGTCGGCCGCCCGCCGAGTCCGACCGGACCGCCGCGGCCGTGGTGGAACCGGAACCCGTGGACCCGGTCACGGTGCCCGGCGCGGTGACCCGCCCGGGAGCGCTGTACCAGGTGGTGCACCTGGCGAGTGTGCTCACCGAGGCGGTGACCGTCCAGGAGGTGTGCCGGGCGGTGGCCGATCGGCTGCTGCCCCTGTTCGGCGGCCATGAGATCGCGCTCTACCTGGTCCACGAACGGCGGATGCACCTCGTCTGGGAGTCCGGTTACCCGGAGGGCTTCCTGGACGCCTTCGAGGGGATCTCGCTGGACGCCCGGCTGCCCGGTGTGGAGACGCTGACCCTCGGGGTGCCGATCTTCTTCGAGTCGCCCGAGCAGCTCGCCGCCGCCTACCCGGGCATCGCCCTGGACCGGATGTGCTCCTGGGCGTTTCTGCCGCTCATCGCGTCCGGGCAGCCGGTGGGCTCGTGCATCCTCGGCTACGACACCCGGCACACCTTCACCACCGAGGACCGGGCCGCGCTGACCGCGCTGGGCGGGCTGGTGGCGCAGGCGCTGGAGCGGGCACGGCTGTACGACGCGGAGTTCGCCCTCGCCCGCGGCCTCCAGGACGCGCTGCTGCCGCGCCGGCTGCCGCCGATCGGAGGGCTGGCCACCGCGGCGCGCTATCTGCCCGGCACCCAGGGGATGGAGATCGGCGGCGACTGGTACGACGTGATCGAGACGTCCCGCGGGGTCGCCCTGGTGATCGGTGACGTGGAGGGGCACAGCGTGGCCGCCGCCGCGGTGATGGGCCAGTTGCGCAGCGCGGTGAACGCCCTGGCGCCCACCGCCGCCGGGCCCGCCGAGGTGGTGAGCCGGATCAACCGGCTGCTGGCCTACCTGGACGCCGGCGTCTTCGCCACCTGCTGCTACCTGGAGCTCGACTCGGCGACCGGCCGGGGCCTGGCGGTACGGGCCGGCCATGTGCCGCCGGTGCTCCGGCACCCCGACGGCCGGACCGAGGTGCTGGAGCTGGCCGGCGGGCTGATGCTGGGCGTGGACACCCGGGAGGACTACCCGGTGACCCCGGTGGAGCTGGAGCCCGGCGCGATGCTGGCCCTCTACACCGACGGCCTCGTGGAGCATCCGGGCCAGGACATCGAGAGCGGGGTGCTGGACCTGGCCGGGCTGCTGGCCCGCCTCCCGCCGGACCCGCTGGAGGAGATGGCGGACACCGTCATCCGCGAGGCCCGCTCCGCGGTGGACCGACCGGACGATGTGGCCCTGCTGCTCACCACCTACCGGGGCACGGGGTGAGGGTGCCATGGTCCCGGGCCCCGGCCTGCTGCGACCGGGGGGATCCCCGGCGGCCGGCTCGGGTCCGTACCGTGTGGGGGCCGCCTCGGGCCCGTGCCGGTGACGGGCCGGCCCAGGACGCTAGTCGGCCTTCGGCTTCCCCTTCTGGTAGAGCCAGACGTCGAAGAGTTTGCCCAGGTCGCGGTGGGACTTCTGCTCGCTGAGCGCGATGAAGTCCCGGGTTTCGGCGGTGCCGTGCCGGTGGGCGGCGGTCCAGGAGCGCAGGATGTCGAAGAAGGTGTCGTCGCCGACCGCCTCGCGCAGCTTGTGCAGCACCATCGCGCCGCGTCCGTAGACGGGCGGGTCCATCACCTTGGCGCCGCTCGGCGGGTTGCCGGGCGGGAAGGCCCAGATGCCCTCGCTCTCCGGGTCCTTGCCGCGGTACATCTCCTGGAAGATCCGGTCGGTGTCGCGACCCCCGCTCTTCTCCTCCCACAGCCACTCGGCATAGGTGGCGAAGCCCTCGTTGAGCCAGATGTCCTTCCAGGTGCGCGGGGTGACGGAGTTCCCGAACCACTGGTGGGCGAACTCGTGGACCAGGTAGGGCGTGCCGGGGGCGGCGTGGAAGTAGGGGCGGGACTGGGTCTCCAGGGCGTAGTCCACGCTCGGGTTGTGGTCGATGATGACGCCGGTGGTGGAGAAGGGGTAGGGGCCGAAGAGCCGGGTCTCCCAGCCGAGGATCCTGCCGACCTTGTCGCTGACGCCGTCGCTCTTGTCGACTTCGTCGTAGTCCACCGCGTCGTACTCGGGCAGTCCGTCCTCGGTGGTGGTGTCGGTGACCTGGAAGTCCCCGATGGCGACGGTGACCAGGTAGCTGGCCATGGGCTCGGACGTATGCCAGCTGAAGGTGCGGTGGTCGCCGGTCACCTCACGGCTGGTCAGCTCGCCGTTGGAGACGGCCGACTTCCCGTCGTCCGGCAGGGTGATGGAGATGTCGTAGGCGGCCTTGTCGGAGGGGTGGTTGTTGGCCGGGAACCAGGTCATCGAGCCGCTGGGTTCGCCCAGGCCCACCGCGCCGTCGTCGGTCCGGATCCATCCCTCCACCGAACCGTCCGCATCGTGGATGGTCTTCGGCTTGCCGTCGTAGCGGATGTCGGTCCGGAAGATACGGCCCTTGGTCAGCGGCGACCTGGGGGTGACGGTGAGCTCGGTGCCGCGGCGGGAGACCTTGGCGGCCAGCCCGTCCACGCTGACCTCGCGGACGCGCAGCCCGTCCAGGTCGAGGTTGAAGGAGCGCAGGTCGGCGGTGGCCCGGGCGGTGATGTCGGCGGTGGCCTTGAGCCGGCCGGTGTCCGGCAGGTAGTCGAGGGTGAGGCCGTAGTGGGTGACGTCGTAACCGCCGTTGCCCAAGGAGGGGAAGAGGGGATCGCCGGCCCCGGCCGCCCCGGGCTTGCCGGGCCCGCCCTCCTCGGCGGATCCGCTGCCGCCGGAGCAGGCGGCGCAGGCGACCAGCAACAGGGCGCCGCACAGGGCCCGCAGGGGTGAACGACGGGGCACGGGCGGACGCTCCTCGGTCTTGGACCCGGCCCCGGATCCGGCGTGGAAGCTGGCCGGGAGTTAATGCGGCATGGTGAACATCTGAACGCAATTGAACTGTGGTGCGCGGCGGTTGTCGAACGCCTTATGGCTGTTTCGGCCCATGTCGGACGTAAACCTCTCTCAGGAGCGGTTCACTACTTCCAGCGAAGCTTTGGCCCCTGGTTGCGGCGCCAACCCACCGTTGCCAAGCTGTTGCTGATTGTCGAACTCCGGGAGTGGACGTGACCTTCGGCGAGCAGCCCGCATACCTCCGCGTCGCGGACGATCTCCGTAAGAAGATCACCGCGGGCGAGCTGCCGCCGCACACCCGGCTCCCCTCGCAGGCCCGTATCCGCGAGGTGTACGGGGTCTCCGACACCGTCGCCCTGGAGGCCCGCAAGGTGCTGATGGCCGAGGGCCTGGTGGAGGGCCGCTCCGGGTCCGGCACCTATGTGCGCGAGCAGCCCGAGCCCGGCCGCCTGGTGCGCAGTGGCTTCCGCGGCCCGGCCGGCTCCACCACCCCGTTCCGCCAGGAGCAGGCGGACGAGCGGATGCCCGGCACCTGGGAGTCGAACAGCGGGCGTGACGCGGCCGACCGGGAGATCGCCGAGCGGCTGGCCATCGCACCGGGTGACGAGGTGATGCGCACCCGCTACGTCTTCCGCTCCGGTGGCGAGGCGACCTGGCTCTCCACCTCCTGGGAGCCGCTGGCGGTCACCGCGCGCACCCCCGTGCTGCTGCCCGAGGAGGGCCCGCTGGCCGGCCGCGGGGTGGTGGAGCGGATGGCCGCCATCGGGCTGGTGGTGGACAACGTCGCCGAGGAGGTCGGGGCCCGGCCCGGTCTGGCCGAGGAGACGCTGGCCCTGGGCGGGGTGCCCGGACATGTGGTGCTGGTGATCTCGCGCACCTTCTTCGCGGGGGGCCGTCCGGTGGAGACCGCCGATGTGGTCACCCTGGCCGACCGCTACCGCGCGTCCTACCGGCTGCCGGTGCGCTGAGCCCGCCGCGTACGTCCGACCCTTCTGCGCGGTGAGTGGGCGCGGCCGGCCCGTGCGTATGCCGCGTGAACACCTCCGGCCTTCGGCCCCTGCCGGCCGAAGGCCCACGTCCGACCCCCTGGGCGCCGGGTGCGTACGTCAGACACCTGGGTGTCGGGTGCGCACGTCCGCTGCCTGTGCGCCGCGGATGGGCGCGCCCGACCCTCCGGTGCGGTGAGTGGGCGCGGGCCGGCCTCCCTGCCCGCCGGGTGCGTACGCCCGGCCTCCGATCCCGTGTGTGGGTGCGTACGCCCGACCTCCGTGGCGTCGGGCGCGAAACCCCCAGGTGAGCGGCCGCTTGTTCGTGTCCGGATATCGGTGCGAAGCGGTCGCTCATAAGTGTTGAAAACCTCACAGGGCGCCAGGTCACACCCGGATATCGGACAACGATCAGCCGAATCACTCGTACGATGGCGCGGTTTGTGTCATTCGTGGGGGTGAATGGAGTGGAGGGACGTGAGCAGTAGCGAAGAGGGTTCCCACTCGAACTACCGGCGGTCGCTCGGCACGGTGGCGTTGACGGCCGTCGGCCTGGGTTCGATCATCGGTTCCGGCTGGCTCTTCGGCGCCAAGAACGCCGCCGCCCTGGCGGGCCCGGCCGCGATCCTGTCCTGGGTGATCGGCGCCGTGGTGGCGCTGACCATCGCCCTGACCTACACCGAGCTGGGTTCGATGTTTCCCAAGGCCGGCGGCATGGTCCGTTACGGCCAGTACTCGCACGGCTCGCTCGCGGGCTACCTGGCCGCCTGGGCCAACTGGATCGCCATCATCTCGGTGATCCCGGGTGAGGCCACCGCCTCGATCCAGTACATGAGCTCCTGGGACTTCGCCTGGTGCCAGCGGCTGTTCGACGGCAAGGAGCTGACCGGCACCGGTGTGGCCCTGGCCTCGGTGCTGCTGCTCTTCTACTTCTTCCTGAACTGGTTCGCGATCACGCTGTTCGCCAAGACCAACACCGCGATCACGGTGTTCAAGGTCGTGGTGCCGGTGCTGACCGCGGGCGCGTTGATGCTGGCCCACTTCGACACCGGCAACTTCGAGGCCGGCGGTGGCTTCACCCCGCACGGCTGGAGCGCGGTGTTCAGCGCCGTGGCGGTGTCCGGCATCGTCTGGGCGTTCAACGGCTTCCAGTCCCCGCTGAACATGGCGGGCGAGGCGCGCAACCCGGGCAGGTCGCTGCCCAAGGCCGTGGTCAGCTCGATCCTCATCGCGCTGGTGATCTACGTCTTGCTCCAGGTCGCCTTCCTGATGGCGGTGCCCGGCGACGCCCTGGCGCACGGCGGCTGGGGCTCGCTGCGGTTCGACTCCCCGCTGGCCGACCTGGCCACCGCCTGGGGTCTGAACTGGCTGGCCATGGTGCTGTACGCGGACGCCTTCGTCTCCCCGTCCGGCACCGGCATGATCTACGCCGCCACCACCTCGCGCATGATCCACGGCGTCCAGGAGAACGGGCACCTGCCCGGCATCTTCGGCAAGGTCGACCCCAGGACCGGTGTGCCGCGCCCCGCGCTGGTGCTGAACCTGTTCGTCGCCTTCGCCTTCCTCGCCGTCTTCCGCGGCTGGGGCTCCATCGCGGAGATCGTCGGTGTGGCCACCGTGATCTCGTACATCACCGGCCCGGTGGCCGTGATGTCCATGCGCCGGCTGGCCCCGGGCATGGCCCGCCCGGTGCGGCTGAAGGCCATGCCGGTCATCGCGCCGGTCGCGATGGTCTTCGGCTCGCTGGTCATGTACTGGGCCCGCTGGCCGCTCACCGGCAAGGTCATCCTGATCATGGCCATCGGTCTGCCGATCTGGGCCTGGTACGAGCTCCGCAAGCCTTGGGCGGTGCTCAAGCCGCACCTGCTGGCGGGTGTGTGGATGGTGGCCTACCTGCTGGTCATGGCCGGGGTCTCGTGGGCCGGGGCCACGGACTACGGCGGCCGGGGCTACCTGGCCGAGCCCTGGGACATGGTCCTGGTGGCCGCCATCGGCCTGCTGTTCTACGCCTGGGGCGTGCGCAGCGCCTGGCGCAACCCCTCGCTGACGGCGGTGGAGCGCGAGATGGCCGAGGCCGCCCAGGCACGGGGCGAGGCGCCCGGAGACAGTCCGGAGAAGGCCCCCGCGGCGGTCTGAGTCCGCTTCGGGTGGCCGGATGGCGTACCTCTTTGTGAAAACCCGGATCCGCTGGGTGAAAGCAGGGCGTACGCTCGGGCATATGCGGTTCGAGGTTTCCGAACGGAGACCCGGGGGGCGTACGCCGGAGCGCACGCGAACACAGCGGAGGGGACAGTGCGATGAGTGACAGCGGGGCCGTCCTGCCATGGCTGGTCATCCGCCAGGATGACAACGGCAACCGCTACCGCGTCGGGCGCTATGCCACCAGGAACGAGGCCCAGGAGGTCGCGGACCGGCTGGACACGAGCGGTCACCAGCAGCTGTACCTGGTCGAGCGGACCGCCGGCCCGCAGTAGGGGCTCCCGCCCGGCCACCGCCGGGCGGGGCGGCGGGCTGCCACTGCCGTAGGGTGCCCGGCATGACGGTGCTGGTGGTGGGCGGGGCGTTGATCGACGGGGGGCGGCTGCTGGCCGCCCGACGCAGCGCGCCGCCCGAGCTGGCCGGGCGCTGGGAGCTGCCCGGCGGGAAGGCCGAGCCGGGGGAGACGCCCCGGCAGGCCCTGGTGCGCGAGCTGCGCGAGGAGCTGGGCGTCGAGGCGGAGCCGCTGGAGGCGCTGCCCGGCGAGTGGCCGCTGAAACCCGGCTATGTGCTCCGGGTGTGGACCGCCGCGCTCCGCTCGGGGGAGCCCCGGCCCCTGGAGGACCATGACGAGCTGCGCTGGCTGACCCCCGACACCGTGTACGAGGTGGACTGGCTGGAACCGGATCTGCCGGCGGTGGCGGAGGTGGTGCGTCGGCTGCGGGAGGGGCGTACGGGCGGTGCGGCTACGCCGAACGCGGCAGCCGAACCCCGCCAGGACGATAGTCGGACCTGATTACCGGGTAAGAGCAGATTGAGCCCAAAGTTGGGCACATCTGGCGAATAGCCGCATCCGGCATATCGGTCCTGGGAAGTGGTTCGGCGTGAGCGACGGTGGCAAGGCGGTCACGTACACCCCCGGTGTCGCGGAGTGGACCTTCCCCGCCGAGCCGGGCACCGTGCGGGCCGCGCGCGAACTGGTGCGCGCCACCCTGGCCGACTGGGGCCTGCGCTCCATCAGCGACACCACGGTGCTGCTCGTCAGTGAACTGGTCACCAACTCGCTCCGCTACGCCAGCGCCCCGATCGGGGTGCGCCTGCGGCACCGCCGCACCCCCGAGGCGGCACTCCTGGTGGTCGAGGTGTCCGACCCGCTGCCCGAACCGCCCCGGGCCCGCAAGGTCGCGCCCGAGGACGAGGGCGGCCGGGGCCTCCAACTGGTGGCCCAGGCGTCCCGGCGCTGGGGGACGCGTCGCGGCAAGACCGGCAAAACGGTGTGGTTCGAGCTGACGCTCCCCGGTGAGGAGAAAGCCAAAGGCTGAGGTATTGCCGGGAAGCGATTGCGGAACACGGCACCTGAGTGTGGGATGAGACCGTGCTGTGATCGTGAAGGGCGTGCTCCGGATAGCCGACGTACTGGATACTCGCTGTCTGAGGTCGGCCCGATACCTGAGCCGGAGGGGACGGGCGCGTGAGGGAGAAGCGATCGGGGGCGCGTATGCCCGGCGACACCACTGCTGCGCCGATGTGGCAGAGCAGCCCGCCCGGGTCGATCTACGACTACATCCGTGTGGCCTCGTTCGCGCTCGGCCCGGACGGGCGCATATCGCAGTGGAGCGAACGCGCCGCCGAACTGGTGGGATTGACGGCTCGTCAGGCGATCGGCCGGGATCCGGTGGAGGCATTCGTGCCGCCCGAGTGGCGGGAGCGCGGGTACCGCAAGGTCGCCGAGATCCTGGACGGTCGGGAGTGGACCGGGCTGGTCCCCTACCGCAACCCCGCGGACGACCGGGAGACCGGTCTGGCCGAGATCTATGTGATGCCCTCCCAGGATGAGGAGGGGGAGCGCTCGGCCCTCTGTATCGCCGTCGACGTGAGCGCACTGCGTCGACTGGAGACCGATCTTGCTGCTTCGCAGGCCGTTTTCGGTCAATCTCCGCTCGGTTTCTTCTTCTGCGGTACAGACCTGCGCATGCTCCGGGTCAACGAGCGGTTCGCGACCGTCTTCGGACGCCCCGCCGACGCCTACCGCGGGATGGTCCCCGAGGACCTGCTGCCGCGCGCCGAGGCCGACCGGCTGAGCGCCGCGATCCGCCAGGTGCTGGCCACCGGGCAGCCGGTCAGCGACATGCCGCTGGTCGGCGACGTCCCCACCAACCCCGAACGCCGCCGCTGGGCGATATCCCTCTACCGGCTGCACAGCGGATCCGGCCGCCCGATCGGCGTCGCCGGGCTGGCCACCGATGTCACCGGCCGCCGCCGCGCCGAGCTGGAGGCCGCCGGCGTACGCCGCAACCTGGCACTGCTCAACGAGGCCGGCGCCCGCATCGGGACCTCCCTGGACCTGGAGACCACCGCCCGCGAACTCCTCGACGTGGCCGTGCCGCAGTTCTGCGACCTGGCCTCGGTCGACCTCCTCCAGGACCTGCTCACCGGCGACGAGTCCCAGGCCAGGGTCTGGGGGGCGCATCGCACCAGCCCCGGCGGAGGCTGCGCCGAACTACGCCGGGTGGCCTTCGCCTCCGCCATCTCGGACGGCCCGGTGGCGTCCTTCGAGTGCTGCCCCCCGGAGCGTTCGGACCGGGCGGGCGGAACCCGGACCAAGCCCGTACAGGTCGGCGAGGTGCACCGGTACGCCTTCGACTCGGCGTGCGCCGGCGCGCTGCGCACCGCCCAGGTCCGGCTGGTCAGCGGCGGGGAGGGCGGTGAGCTGCTGGGCGCCGTGCTCCAGTCCACCCTGATCGTGCCGATGGTCGCCCGGGACACCGTGGTCGGCCTGGTGCGGTTCTCCCGGGCCAAGGGCAGTGAGCCCTTCGGCGAGCGGGACACCGCGCTGGCGGTGGAACTGGCGGCCCGCGCCGCGGTCTGCATCGACAACTCCCGGCTCTACCGCCGCGAGCACGAGCGGGCGCTGATCCTGCAGCGCAGCCTGCTGCCCCCGGGCGACCCGGAGGCCGCCGGGCTCGACATCGCCTGCCGCTACCAGCCCGGCCACGAGGCCACCGAGGTCGGCGGCGACTGGTTCGACGTGATCGAACTGCCCGGCCACCGCACCGCCCTGGTGGTCGGCGACGTGATGGGCCGGGGGCTGCGGGCCGCGGTCGCCATGGGCGAACTGCGCACCGCCGTACGCACCCTGGCACTGCTCGACCTGGAGCCCGCCGAGGTGCTCTCCGCGCTGGACGAGATAGCCCGCGGCCTGGGCACCTCCGGCGGCGCCGGCGGCCGGGGCGGCCGGACGGTCAGCCGCGCGCAGCGGGTGCAGCGGGGCCAGCGCGCCCAGGCCGGCGCCGAGGGCTCCGCGGACCTGTCCGAGGTGTACCTGGCCACCTGCGTCTACGCGGTCTACGACTCGGTGACCGGACGCTGCACCTTCGCCAACGCCGGGCACCTGCCCCCGATGCTGGTCGAGCCGGGCAAGCCGGCGGCGCTGATGGACGTGCCGCCCGGGATGCCGCTGGGGGTGGGCGGCGAGCCCTTCGAGGAGCTGGAGGTGGAGCTGCCCGAGGGCGCCCTGCTCGCGCTCTACACCGACGGCCTGGTGGAGTCCCGCGACCACGGGCTGGACGAGGGGCTGGCGGCGTTCCGCGAGGCGCTGTCCGACTCGGCCCCGTCGGCCGTCTCCCCGGGCCGCCCGGAGGGCTCCCTGGAAGACGTCTGCGACCACGTGCTCAACACCATGGACACCCATCACGGCGAGGACGACATCGCCCTGCTGATGGCCCGGGTGCAGGGCCTGCCCGCCGAGTCGGTGGGCGACTGGTGGCTGCCCAGCGAGCCCCGCTCGGTCGGCCGGGCCCGCGAGCTGGCCCGCCGGCAGCTGGAGGAGTGGGGCCTGGACGCCCTGGTGGACACCACCGAACTGCTCGTCAGCGAGCTGGTCACCAACGCGCTGCGGTACGGCGAGCAGGGCGTGCCGGCGGCCAAGCGGGGTGGCGAGATCCGGCTGCGGTTGCTGCGCGAGCGCACCCTGGTCTGCGAGGTGTGGGACGGCGGGCTGGTGCAGCCCCGCCGCCGCCGGGCCCGGGACACCGACGAGGGCGGTCGCGGGCTCCAGCTGGTCGGCCTGCTCAGCGCCTCCTGGGGCAGCCGCCGCACCCCGCGCGGCAAGACGGTCTGGTTCGAGCTGGCGCTGCCGGACGGGGAGGCCTCCGGCCCGGACTCGGTGGAGGCGCTGCTCAGCATGTTCTGACGGCCAAGGGGGCTCCCGCGGGGAAGGCGGTTATGGGTCGGCTGCGGGTCGGGCGTGGCTGGTCGCGCAGTTCCTCCCCCAGACTCCGTCCGGGGGGACCCCCAGCGCCCCTTTGGGGCGCCGCCGTGCGGGACGTGTAGGGGTGCTCCGCGGGGGAGGTGGTCGGTTTGGGTGCGGGTCGGGTGTGGCTGGTCGCGCAGTTCCTCGCGCCCCTTTGGGGCGCGTCACCCTCACAGACTCGTCCGGGTGGGGTGTCCCCGGCGGAGCCAGGGGGAGTGTCGTCGGGGCCCCCAGAGCCCCCTTCGGGGCGCCACCGTACGGGACGTGCCGCAGCGTCAGGGGCGGCGGCGGATGCGGGTGCCGAGCCAGACCAGGGGGTCGTACTTGCGGTCCACCGCGCGCTCCTTGAGCGGGATCAGCGCGTTGTCGGTGATCCGGATGGACTCCGGGCAGACCTCGGTGCAGCACTTGGTGATGTTGCAGTAGCCCAGACCGTGCTCCTCCTGGGCGGTGCGCTTGCGGTCCAGGCCGGAGTCGGCGGCCGCGTCCAGCGGGTGCATGTCCAGCTCCGCGACCCGCATCAGGAAGCGCGGGCCGGCGAAGACCGCCTTGTTGTCCTCGAAGTCCCGCACCACGTGGCAGGTGTTCTGGCACAGGAAGCACTCGATGCACTTGCGGAACTCCTGGGAGCGCCCCACGTCCTCCTGGGACATCCGGTACTCGCCGGGCCCCAGGTCCTCCGGCGGCACGAAGGAGGGCACCTCGCGCGCCTTGGTGTAGTTGAACGACACATCGGTCACCAGGTCCCGGACCACCGGGAAGGTGCGCATCGGGGTGATGGTGAGGGTCTCGCCCCGGTCGAACACCGACATCCGGGTCATGCACATCAGCCGCGGCCGGCCGTTGATCTCCGCGCTGCACGAGCCGCACTTGCCGGCCTTGCAGTTCCAGCGCACCGCCAGGTCGGGCACCTGGGTGGCCTGGAGCCGGTGGATCACGTCCAGCACCACCTCGCCCTCGTGCACCTCCACCCGGAAGTCCGCCAGCCCGCCGCCGTCCGCGTCGCCCCGCCACACCCGGAAGTGCGCCTGGTACGCGCCGGCCGTCCCGTTCGCCGCCCGCTGCTCGCTCACTGGCTCAGCTCCTCGTCCGTCAGGTACTTCACCAGTTCGTCCTTCTCGAAGAGGTCCAGCAGATCGGGTCGGATGGGGGGTGTCTCGGCGCGCCGCAGCCGGATCTGGCCGCGCTGCGGATCGGCGGCCGACTCCTGGGCCGGGTCGACGAGCCGGCACTCCAGGTTGACCCGCCGCCACTCCCGCTCCATCCGCGGGAAGTCGTCGCGGGTGTGCCCGCCGCGGCTCTCCACCCGCTCCAGCGCCGCGCGCGCCACGCACTCGCTGACCAGCAGCATGTTGCGCAGGTCGAGGGCGAGGTGCCAGCCGGGGTTGAACTGCCGGTGGCCCTCCACCCCGATCCGCCGGGCGCGCACCCGCAGCCCGGCGAGCCGGCGCAGCGCCTCCTCCATCTCCTCGGCCCGGCGGATGATGCCGACCAGGTCGTTCATGGTCTGCTGGAGTTCCTGGTGGAGGGCGTACGGGTTCTCCACGGGACCGGCGTCGGCGCCCCGCGGCTCCGCGGCGCCGGCCGACTCGGCGGCGAAGGGGCGCAGCGCCTCGGCCGCGGCCCGTTCCAGCTGGGCCTCCTCGGGCACCGGGCGGGTGCCGTCGGCCGTGTGGCGGGCCGCGTACCGGGCGGCGTGCAGCCCGGCCCGGCGGCCGAAGACCAGCAGGTCGGAGAGGGAGTTGCCGCCCAGCCGGTTGGAGCCGTGCATCCCGCCGGCGACCTCGCCGGCCGCGAACAGCCCGGGCACCCCGAGCGCCGCCGCGGTGTCCGGATCGACGCCCACACCGCCCATCACGTAGTGGCAGGTGGGGCCGACCTCCATGGGCTCGGCGGTGATGTCCACGTCCGCCAGCTCCTTGAACTGGTGGTGCATGGAGGGCAGCCGCCGCTTGATCGCCTCGGCCGGCATCCGGGTGGAGACGTCCAGGTAGACGCCGCCGTGCGGGGAGCCGCGGCCGGCCTTCACCTCGGCGTTGATGGCCCGGGCCACCTCGTCGCGGGGCAGCAGCTCGGGCGGGCGGCGGTGCCGGTCGGGGTCCTCGTACCAGCCGTCGGCCTCCTCCTCGGACTCGGCGTACTTGTCCTTGAAGACCTCGGGGACGTAGTCGAACATGAACCGCTTGTTCTCGCTGTTGCGCAGCACCCCGCCGTCGCCGCGCACCGACTCGGTGACCAGGATGCCCTTCACCGAGGGCGGCCAGACCATGCCGGTGGGGTGGAACTGCACGAACTCCATGTTGATCAGCGGCGCCCCGGCGAGCAGTGCCAGCGCGTGGCCGTCCCCTGTGTACTCCCAGGAGTTGGAGGTCACCTTGAAGGACTTGCCGATGCCGCCGGTGGCCAGCACCACGGCCGGTGCCTCCAGCGCCAGGAAGCGCCCGGACTCGCGCTCGTAGCCGAAGACGCCCGCGACCCGGCCCTCGGCGTCCTTGAGGATCCGGGTGACGGTGCACTCCTGGAAGACCTTCAGCCCGGCCTCGTACTCACCGGACCTGGCGTGGTCCTCCTGCTGGAGCGAGACGACCTTCTGCTGGAGGGTGCGGATCAGCTCCAGGCCGGTACGGTCCCCGACGTGCGCCAGCCGCGGGTACTCGTGGCCGCCGAAGTTGCGCTGCGAGATCCGGCCGTCCGGGGTGCGGTCGAAGAGCGCGCCCCAGGTCTCCAGCTCCCAGACCCGGTCCGGTGCCTCCTGGGCGTGCAGCTCGGCCATCCGCCAGTTGTTGAGGAACTTCCCGCCGCGCATGGTGTCGCGGAAGTGGACCTGCCAGTTGTCGCCGGCGTTGACATTGCCCATGCTGGCCGCGATGCCGCCCTCGGCCATCACGGTGTGCGCCTTTCCGAACAGCGACTTGCAGATCACCGCGCAGCGCAGTCCCTGCTCCCGGGCCTCGATCGCGGCGCGCAGTCCGGCGCCCCCGGCGCCGACCACCACCACGTCCCAGCTCTGCCGCTCGACTCCCACCATGGCGAACGCTCCCTTTCTGGAGGGGACTAGAAGAAACGCGGGTCGTCGAACGCGCCGGAGGCCAGCAGATAGACGTACAGGTCGACGAGGGCGACGCTGATCAGCGAGGCCCAGGCGAACTTGGCGTGGTGGTGGTTGAGCCGGCTCACCCAGCCCCACATCCGGTAGCGCACCGGGTGCTTGGAGAAGTGCTTGAGCCGGCCGCCGATGATGTGCCGGCAGGAGTGGCAGGAGAGGGTGTACGCCCAGATCAGAACGGCGTTGGCGAGGAAGACCAGGGTGCCGAGGCCCATGTGGCCCCAGCCGTAGGACTCGTCGCGGAAGGCGAGCACCGTGTCGTAGGTGAGGACCGCGGCGACCAGCGCCGAGGCGTAGAAGAAGTACCGGTGGGCGTTCTGCAGGAGCAGCGGGAGGCGGGTCTCACCGGTGTACCGGGCGCGCGGCTCGGCGACCGCGCAGGCCGGTGGTGAGGACCAGAAGCCGCGGTAGTACGCCTTGCGGTAGTAGTAGCAGGTCAGCCGGAAACCGAGCGGGAAGACCAGGATCAGCAGCGCCGGGGACAGCCCCCACCAGCTGCCGAACAGGTCCCAGTTGGGCCCGGAGCGCATGGTGGCGCAGCGGTCCGCCAGGCAGGGCGAGTAGAACGGCGACACATAGGGCGCGTGGTAGTAGTCCGCGTCCGAGAAGGCGCGCCAGGTGGAATAGCCGATGAACGCCAGCAGCCCGGCGACGGTGCACGCGGGCGCCAGCCACCATCGGTCGGTGCGCAGATGGCGGTCGGGGATCGCGGCACGCGTCGGGGCGTTCACGCCGCGTGTCCGCGGCTGGGCATGGGGTTCGGTACCTGTGGCCAAGGAGGACTCCGCGGTGGAGTGGACGGATACGGCTGGGAGTGGGGGCTGTCTCTTATACACA
>NZ_SRID01000161.1 GCF_004684805.1 Streptomyces palmae | reverse complement strand
TGAGCAACACCCACCCGTCGCCCGCCACCACCCGCCGCGGAGGCGCTGCGCGCCGCCGTCCGGGCCGCGGCCCCCCATCTGCTCCACCACCGCTCCCGGCTGATGGGCCAGAGCATGCCGGCGCAGGGGGCGGGGCGGGCGCTGCTGGAGCACGCCGTCAATCTGCACGGCGAGGTCTCGCTGGAGGTCTTCGAGCGGAACGAGCGCTCCCGGCGCTTCTACGAGCGGATGGGGTTCACCGAGCACGGGCGGCGGGCGGACGAGGAGACCGGGCACCAGTTGATCGCCCTGCGCCGTCCCGCGCCGCTGGAGTCGGTGGCCTGGCTGTGCGTACGCGACGGTCGGATCCTGAACGTACGGACCCGGGGCCGGGACGCCTTCTACCTGCCCGGCGGGAAGTACGAGCCGGGGGAGACCGCGGCGCAGGCCCTGGTCCGGGAGCTGGCCGAGGAGCTGGGGGTGAGCGTCGCGGCCGAGTCGCTGACCGAGGCGTTCACCGTGCACGACCTGGCTCATGGGCAGGGCGGCCGTCCGCTGCGGATGCGGTGCTTCACCGGCGGTCCGCAGGACGCCGAGCCGGTGCCCGGACGGGAGATCGCCGAGGTGGCCTGGCTGGGACGGGACGACCTGGACCGCTGCGCGCCCGCCTACCGGCAGGTGGTCCGACGGCTGGAGGCGGACGGGGTGCGGGTGAGCTGAACGGCCCCGAACCGACGGCGAGTTCGCGTGGGGGTCACCCGACCGCGTGGGTCCGGAGGGGACCGGTGGCGGGCCGGCCCGGACGGAGGCCGCGCGGGCGGAAGGGGAACCTCGGCCGAACAAAGACGGCATATGCCTGCACGGTAAACACAGTCGGTAGGCGGAGTGACGCCACCGGTAACCCCGGGAACCGATCACCGCTGGTGGTCGTCCTCTGCGTGGCGCGTGTAGTTGGGATGTGGAACTACGGGGGAGGGGCCCCATGGGTGAGCCGAACAAGGGCGACGACAAGCTTCCGGAGCCGCCGGATCAATGGCTGCCGCTGCTTCCGGGGGAGAAGGGCGGCCTGAACGCCCCGCCCCCGCTGGGGACCAAGCTCCCCGGAATGCCCAATATCTACGACCCGTCCGCGCCCCCGCCGTACCGCCCGCTCCCGCCGGGTGTGCAGGGGCCGGTGCCGGCGAACCTGCGGATCGCGGACGGGGTGCTGGAGACCGCCGCCGGCCGGGCGGACTCCGTGCACGACGCCTTCTACAAGGCGGCCGCCTCCCTGGAGGAGCTGACGAACGGGGCGGTCAAGGGCGTGGACGGGCTGGCCACCGCCGACGCCCTCAAGCAGTCCCACAAGCAGTGGGAGGAGCAGTCCGGTCGGGTGACCGCCTGGCTCACCAACATCGCCAAGAGCCTGCGGATGGCGGAGACCACGTACAAGGGCGGCGACAAGGGCGTGAAGGACAGCTTCAGCCCGCTCATTCCCGGAACACAGGGCGTGCAGCCACCCGGCAACCGGCCCTATCTGACCCCGGACGGCTACTACGTGGCGCCCACCACGCCGTACTCCCCGTTCCTGCCGCCGGTCGGGGGTGAGTGATGTCCTCCTCCTTCTGTGAAACGCTCATGGCGGCCGACTTCGGCACCCTCGACTCACTGATCACCAAGTGGGACGAGGTGCACCGGAGCATGGAGAAGCTGCCGGACCGCGTCGGCGACGAAGTCCTCAAACCGCTGAAGGACAAGGGCTACTGGGAGGGCGCCGCGGCCCCCTACGCCTGGACGCAGATCGATGACATCCAGCGTCAGGTGGCGCTCGCGGTCAAGGTGGCGGAGGCCGTGAAGAAGGTGCTCACGGACGGCGTCGGCGAACTCAAGGCGGCGCGCACGGAGGTCAAGGGAGCGATCAGCCGGGCGAAGGAGAAGGGGCTGTACGTCTACCCCGACGGCCGGGTCTCCAAAGTGGCGAAGGACGGCGTGTGCACCGTCGACGGCCCCACCGCGGACGACGTGAAGGTGATCGACCAGGCCCAGGACGAGATCATCGCGGCCCTGCGGAAGGCGCATCTGGCCGATGAGAACCTGGCGTTGACCCTGATGCAGAACGTCGGCGTCGGCGGATGGTTCAACAACAAGCCGCTGCTGACCGACATCAACCACACCGACTCCATCAGCACCGCGCAGACGAACGCGCTGCACCTGGCGATGGACGGCAAGGACCCCCATCCGTCCCGCAACGACGACGACCCGTACGACCTGGGCATCGACTTCGCCACCGGCACCGGGGACAAGCACCAGGACTTCACCAACGGCGACCGCTTCACCGAGCTGATCCAGCGCAGCGAGAGCATGAAGGACATCCGCAAGCAGACCCTGGACGGCTGGAAGAACGGCGAGGGCAACGGAGACGCGGCCTACTCCATATCCAAGGACGGCTACTTCGGCGCGGGCAAGAAGCTGATCCTGGAGGACCTGCCGGCCATCGTCACCGGCGACGACGACGGACTCGGGCAGGCGTACCTCGGCTCGTACAACGTCAAGTACGAGGTCACGGGGGAGCATCCGGACGGCTCGGTGACCGTGCGGTACACCCTGGACAACACCACCAGCGTGGCCTCGGTGACCCACTACCTCGGCTACCACTCCTGGCAGGACAAGCTGAACCACGACAGCGGTCCTACCCGGAACATCACCCAGACCGTCACCTGGACCGAGGTACTCAACCCGGACGGCACCCGGAAGGAGTGACGGCGGGACGTCGGGGCCCTGGGCCGGGTCCTCGGCACGGTGGACCCGCACGGGGCCCGGTGCCGCAGCCGTCCCGGCGAGGGCTCGGGCGCCGTCGGCCCGCACGGTCTCCCGGCGGGCAGGGCGCAGCCCCATCCGTATGCGCCCGTCCGCATACTGAAACGCCGCTGCGGACGTATACCTGATGTATCTATGCTGTGCGCATGCCCTCGACCACTGTTCCCGCACCCGCCGGAAAGTCCCCCACCGTCAAGCGCCCCCCGGCCGCCGAGCGCGTCTACTCGCACGTCAAGCAGGCCGTCCTGGACCGCAGCTACGAGGGCGGCACGCTGCTCACCGAGGGGGATCTGGCGGAGGCCGTCGGGGTCTCCCGCACCCCCGTGCGCGAGGCCCTGCTCCGGCTGGAGGTCGAGGGGCTGATCAAGCTGTACCCCAAGAAGGGCGCCCTGGTGCTGCCGGTCTCCGTGCAGGAGATCGCGGATGTGGTCGAGACCCGCCAGCTGATCGAGGAGCACGCCGCCCGCCGGGCGACCCCCGCCCCGGCGGCCCTGATCGCCCGGCTGGAGGAGCTGCTGGAGCGGCAGAAGCGGGAGGCGGCGGCCGGGGACCTGGCGGCCGTGTCGGTCAGCGACCGCTGCTTCCACGCCGAGATCGTGCGCCATGCCGGCAACCAGATCCTGATCCGCCTCTACGACCAGTTGCGCGACCGTCAGCTGCGGATGGGCGTGGCCGTGATGCACGCCCATCCGGACCGGGTCGCCAGGAACATCGCCGAGCACACCGAGATCCTGGACGCGCTGCGCGGCGACGATCCCGAGGCCGCCGCCGCCGTGGTGCACCGGCACGTCGACGGGGTGACCGACCTGGCCCGGGGTGAGGCCCGATGAGCCCCGCCGACTCGTCCCGCAGCGAAGGAGGGCCGTCCCTGCCCGGTGACCCACCCGGCGGGCGGCGGGCGGTGGCCGTGTGGGGCCTGGGCGTCGCCGTCTACTTCGTCGCCATCACCTACCGCACCAGCCTGGGCGTGGCCGGACTGGACGCCGCCGACCGCTTCCACATCAACGCCTCCGCGCTCTCCACCTTCTCCCTGCTCCAACTGCTGGTCTACGCGGGCATGCAGATACCCGTGGGCCTGCTGATCGACCGGCTGGGCACCCGCAAGGTGCTGACGATGGGCATCGTGCTGTACACCGCCGGGCAGTTCGGCTTCGCGCTCTCCGGCTCCTACGGTTCGGCGCTGGCCTCCCGCGCGCTGCTGGGCTGCGGTGACGCGATGACCTTCATCAGCGTGCTGCGGCTGGGCGCCCGCTGGTTCCCGGCCCGCCGCGGACCGCTGATAGGCCAGATCGCGGCGCTGATCGGCATGGCCGGCAACCTCATCTCGACCCTGGTCCTGGCCCAACTGCTGCACCGCTTCGGCTGGACCCCGACCTTCGCCGGCAGCGCCTGCGGCGGGCTGCTGGTGCTCGTACTGGCCGTGCTCTTCCTCCGGGACCACCCCGAGGGGTACGAGCCGGCCCCCGTCGCCGCCCGCGCCGAGAAGGGCTACGTACGGAGCCAGATCGCGGCGGCCTGGCGGGAGCCCGGCACCCGCCTGGGCATGTGGGTGCACTTCACCACGCAGTTCCCGGCGATGGTCTTCCTGCTGCTGTGGGGCATGCCGTTCCTGGTGGAGGCGGAGGGGGTGTCCCGGGCCCGGGCCGGTGAGCTGCTCACCCTGGTGGTGCTGGCCAACATGGCGATCGGCCTGGTCTACGGGCAGATCATCGCCCGGCACCACGCCGCCCGCACCCCCCTGGTCCTGGGCACGCTGGCCGCCACCGCGGTGCTGTGGGCCTCGGTGCTGGCCTGGCCCGGCGCGCACGCCCCCGGCTGGCTGCTGATCACGCTGTGCGCGGTGCTCGGTGCCTGCGGTCCGGCCTCCATGATCGGCTTCGACTTCGCCCGCCCGGCCAATCCACCGGAGCGCGCCGGCACCGCCTCCGGCATCGTCAACATGGGCGGCTTCATGGCCTCCATGTCCACCCTGCTGGCCATCGGGGTGCTGCTGGACGCCACCGGCGACAACTACCGGGCCGCCTTCGCCTCGGTCTTCGTCATCCAGGCCCTCGGCCTCAGCCAGATCCTCCGGCTGCGCGGCCGGGCCCACCAGCGGGAGCGCGAGCGGGTGGTGGCAAGCCGGGTGGAAGCGGTGCACGTACCGGCCTGACGGCCACCACCGCGCCCACCGCCATCGCCCGACGGCCGACCGGCCCCCGGACGCGCTCCGGCCCCCGGGAACCTGCTCCCGGGGGCCGGAGTGTCATGCCGAACGCCCGCGCTTACGGGGTGATCGCGAAGTTCCGCAGGATCGCGTCGGCCAGTTCCGGGTCACCGTCGATCTTGAGCTGTCCGGCCACCGCCGCCGGGCGCACCCGTCCGGCGGCCAGCCGCACATAGGTCTCCCAGTCCATGGCGAGGGTCACCGTCGGACCCAGCGAGACGCTGGAGTCCAGGGTGCCCCTGCCCTGCGCGTCCACCCGGACCGTACGGATGAACTCCATCGGGCCGCTCACATCGAGGACCACCGAGGAATCGGCCGGCGCGGCGGCCTTCTTGGCGACCACCTTGGGCAGCCCGGACAGCAGCCGCTCCTGGACGATCTGCGCACCCGGCGAGTCCAGGTTGCCGGGCGTGCCCAGGGCCCGGCGCAGATCCTGCTCGTGCAGCCACACGTCGAACACCCGGATCCGCAGCGCCTCTTCGAGGGTGGTCTCCATGCCCGGCAGCGGGCCGCGCACGGTGGCGTCCGGCTCCCGCTTCTCGTTCCGCAGCTGCCGGGAGCGGCGGATGATGGTGTACTCCAGCTCGGAGGTCATCTCCGGGGCGGTGTGGCAGCGCCGCACATCGACCTGGACCTCCATGTACCGGGAGAGCTCGTCCTTGATGTGGAACAGGTCGCGGGGGAGCGTGTGGATGGGCCGCGGATCGCCCAGCATCTCGCACTCCAGGCCGATGACATGCGACACGACGTCGCGCACCGACCATCCCGGCAGCTCGGTGGCCCGGTTCCACTCGCCCTCGACGAGTGGGTTCACCAGTGCGGAGATCGCCTCGATGGAATGGGTCCAGGCGTCTATGGAGGTCTGAAGGCTGGGATGGACGGTCACGGGACCCCTCGGACGGTTCGGTACGCGGGCTGGTTGCTCTCAGGCGTTTATCCGGGTGCTCTCAGGCGTTTAAGTTACGCTGCGCGAGGGCGCCCCGGCAGTGGTTTCGCCTCCGATCGTAGGCCCCAGCAGTCGGCTCGATATCCGAGAGCGGTGGTAGTGTGCGCGCCTCCCTGATCCAGATCGGTGTGGACCCGGACGAGTCGGTGGAAAACCGTCGCGCGCGGGTGGCGGGCCTGGTACGCGAACAGGTCGGCGCGGACCTGGTGGTCCTGCCCGAACTCTGGCCCGTCGGCGCCTTCGCGTACGAGTCCTTCGCGGCCGAGGCGGAGAGCCTGGGCGGACCCACCGCACAGGCCATGGCGGCGGCCGCCCGGGACGCGGGGGTGTGGCTGCACGCGGGATCGATCGTGGAACGGGGTGTGCGGGGCGAGCCGACGGGCGCCGCCGAAGAGGGACCGCTCTACAACACCTCGCTGCTCTTCTCCCCGGACGGCCGGCTGGAGCGTACCTACCGCAAGATCCACCGCTTCGGCTTCGACCAGGGCGAGGCGGTGCTGATGAGCGCGGGTGCGGACCCGGTCACCGCCCAGCTCCCGGGCGCCGTCGCGGGCCTGGCCACCTGCTACGACCTGCGCTTCCCGGAGCTGTTCCGGCTGCTGGTGGACGCCGGGGCGCAGCTGCTGGTGATTCCGGCGGGGTGGCCCGCCCGCCGCCGCGAGCACTGGACCCTGCTGGCCCGTGCCCGCGCGGTGGAGAACCAGGCGTACGTGCTGGCCTGCGGCACCGCCGGCACCCACGCCGGGGTGGAGCAGGCGGGGCACAGCATCGTGGTCGACCCCTGGGGCGAGGTGCTCGCCGAAGCGGGGCCGGGAGAGCAGGTGCTGACGGTGGACCTGGACCTGGACCGGGTGGCCCGTACCCGCGCCGACTTCCCCGCCCTCCGCGACCGCGTCCTGGGCCTGCCGGCACCGCGGGGGTGACCGCGCTCCCGGCCGGGGCCGCACGACGCGCCGGCCGGTCGGCCCGGGAAGCGGCTCGGGCCCGGAGACCGCAATCGGGCGTTGGCCTCGCCCGCCCCCCGCCGTGCCCGTGTCCGCGCCCCCGAGCTGATCGGCAAGGGCGGCTGGCTGAACACCGGCGGCACCGAACTCGCCCTCGCCGACCTGCGAGGGCGCATTGTAATCCTGGACTTCTGGAAGTTCACAACTAACCATGGAACTTCCAGAAGACAGTCCATATCAGTCTGTTTTCCCTGCCGCTATTGCACACCTTGTTAGCCGATGGCGGCGATCTGGTATGCAGGGCCGCCGATCCTGGTCCAGGAGGTCCCCTTACCGTCGTACCGGTACACCGCGCTGTTGTCAAAGGCCAGGCCATATACCGTCTCGTCGGTGATCTCCAAGAACGCATTTCTGGGGCCGCCAATGAGCCTCCAGGCCCCGGGGTTACCGGTGTAGGCGTATAGATCGAAGTTTGCCTCAGGCGGAGCCGTGGCTACCAGCCCCCAGCCCCCAGCGGCAATGCTGCTAGCGGCGCCGCCGATTGGAGTCCAGGTGTTTCCGAATCCGTCGTACTGGTACACCGTGTTTTTGTCGGTGGCCAGTCTGTAAACTGTGTCCGCGCCGACCGCAAACTCGTAGCTATCGGGAGCGATCAGATCCCAGTCCCCAGGGTTACCGGTGTAGCGGTAGGCATCGAAGGTCTGAGAATCCTGGGCTACCAGCCCCCAGCTTCCGCCCCAAGCCTGCCTAGCGGGACCGCGGATTCTGCTCCAAGAGGGTTCGGACCCATCGAAGCCGTCGAACTCATACATATCGCCCCCGCCGACGGTCGACAGCAGCTTGTACACCGTGTCGTCCGTAACTATGTGGCTACCCCCTTCACTAGCAGGGCCATTGGTGGGAGAGATGAGTTCCCATTCGCCAGATTCACCGGAGTAACTGTATTCGTTGGGGCCGTAAGCCGTGGCCACCAATCCCCAACCCCCTCCCCAGACCTGGATAAAGCTCTGGCTACCGGGGCCGCCGATATTCGTCCACGAACTCCCGGAGCCGTCGTACCGGTAGACGCTCGTTCTGTCCGGGGCTACCGCGCAGATGGTGCTAGTGCTCATCTCATTACCTCGTTCTCGTAGGCGCGATCCCGGCTCGGGTTCGGTGTGCCGCACCTGCACCGAGCTGACAAGGGCCGCACAGCAGGTCGAGGTCTCGGGTTCGTCGTCAGATCAAGACCAGCATGAACGCGTTTGAATAAGATCGCAAAAGCTACCCAGATTGAACTGGTCGGGTCGGCCTGCTGGCATCTCGCGAGAAGTTCGCCGACATTGTGAAGGACTTTCGCGACACCGAGCGCTCGGGGGAGGTTGTACGGGCGGACGGCCGACTGTGATGGACGCTGACAAGCTCGCTGCGGCCAAGGCGCGCCGAGCTCAGGGGGAGAGTGTCCCGACCTGTTCAGAGAGGCTGTCCATCCGTGGTGGTGGGCGGTCTCTTGCTGTCCGACCTCAGTTCGACGTCGCCTCACGCGGTGTTCTCCAGCAGCGCGCGTACCTCGGGCACGTTGCGAAACTCCTCAAGCCGTGCGAGTACGACTTGCACGCGCGATGCGGTGCGTTCGCTGGCCACCCCTGCGGACAGGGAGATGACGCGCTCTGCCGTCGCTGCTGCCTCCTCTGGTTCGTTGGCGTCCGCCAGCGCGAGGGCAAGCCATGACAGGTAAAGAGCCAGTTCGCGCGCGTGCGTTGCGTTGTAGCGGCTGAGCACTTTCTGTAGCAGGGGGACGGCGCGGAGGGGGCGTTGCAGCTCCGTGTAGACGCGCGCTTCCATGATCTGTAGCTCTCCGGAGTCCACCCAGTAGAGGTAGTCGGGCTCGTCCTCTCCGCCGTGCTCCGTGAGTGTGTCGTTGGCTTCGTTGACAGCGCGCATGGCTGCCTGATCTTCACCTGCGTTGGTGTAGGCCCAGGCCACCCGGTCGAGGTAGAGAGCGCGCGCCCGTGGTGGTGCGTCACTGGCGCTGTCCAGCGCCGCACGGGCCATGGAGAGCCCTTCCTGCACGTCCCCCGTGTTCGTCCGCTGATAGGCCAGCGAGCCCAACAAGTTGCCTGCCAGGGTCGCGTTTCCCGCCGTGTGTGCTGCCGACAAGCCAAGTCGGTAGATCCGTTCGGCTGCGGCGTGCTGTCCGGCGTCGCTGGCGATCCATCCTGCGATTTGCGCCAATTCCCCGATGACTTGCAGCAGCAACTGGCCGACCAGTTCTGTGTGAGTTCCTTCGCGAAACAGCCTTACAGCGGATCGGAGTTCGCGGAGTGCGGGGCGCAGCAAATCACCCCCTGCAATCACGTCGTCAGCAAGCCTCAGCCCGTGTACGCGCCGCTGTAGGTCCCTCACAGCATCAGTCCCGACGCGTCGGCCCTGGCGAGCGCTGAGAGGGGCCAGCGGGTCGCCCTTGGGTAAGTAGTCGTCCAGTATCGGCAATGGAGGCTCAACGGGCGTCTGTACCCCCGTGAGCACGTCCACGTGGATGCTGAGGGCGGCGGCGAGGAACGGTAGCCATTCACGCGGCGTGCGCTTCCCCGTCTCCCATCGGCTGATCTCCTGGCGGCCGACCGGCTCCCCCTGGACACCAGCGGTCCGGCAGACCCCCTGTGCTAGACGTGCCTGACTCCATCCGTGCCGCTTGCGCTCGCGCCGGATGTTGGCCCCGATGCTGCTGCCCATGTGCCAAGTCTGGCCGACAGTTGGCCTACACAGGGCCGCTAGTGACAGATCCACCCCGGCCCGACGCTGTACGGCATGACCGAACCGACGCGATACAGCACGGCACCGGTTGAACTGCCGTTGCAGCCGGACCTGGAGCCGACCCCGGTTGAGGGGTGCGCGGGGTGCGCCGAACTCGCTGCCGTGCGGGACTGTGCACGCGCCGGTGGCGACAGCGTGACCGTGGCCGAATGCAACGCCCGTCTGCGACGGCACCCCGAGGGCCACTGATGGTCACGCGGAAGGACATCGGGCAGCGGGTCGAGGACGAGTTCGGCCGGGTCGGCATCCTGCGCGACGTGATCAAGGATTGGGAGGACCCCGCAGCGCTGCCGTGGGAGCGCCGGAGGCAGACGGTCGCGTTCATCGGGCATGAACGTAGTGGCTGTGAGTGGGTCGTTCCTTCCGAGGAAGTGCAGCGAGCGGACGCCCCGGGCTCGCCGAGGCTCACCTGATCTCCGCCCTTGCCGGACGTGTCCGCAGAGGTGGGTGTTCCCCCGACATCAGGAAACCCCGGCATGGGCGGTGTCCAACCCCCGTCCCGGCCGCTCAGCAGCAGGAAGGGCTAGCGGCCGGGGCGGGTTCGCAAGACGGTGCGGGGACCGACTCCCCGCTGATCGGCGAAGGGATCAGGCACCATGAGCACACCCCCCGAGTTCGAGTTCCGCACGTCCAGTGCGTGCAAGTACGACCCCAACGACCGCCGCTGCGTCGAGGTGGCGACGAACGTCGCCGGCAAGGTGGCCGTCCGCAACTCCGTGACCGGTGAGGCGGTCGAGTTCACGGCGGTTGAGTGGATCGACTTCCTGTCCGGTGCCAAGCTGGGAGAGTTCGACTTGTCTGCCTAGGGAGACACCGTGCACACGTGCCCACGCTGCGGCAGCGATGCGGTACCGGACCCGGAACACGCGCGGGTGATCTGCTGCCTGTCGTGCTGGCACACGTGGGCACTCCCGAAGGACACCCACTGTCCGGGGTTCTTGCCCCGGCTCATGCCCGCGCTGAGGGTGCTGGACGAATACCGGGACCTGAACCGCTAGGTCCCGCACGGTCCCGTCCGTACGCTGCCCCGGTGGCGTAGGGGCGGGGCTACCGCCTGTCATCGCCCGGAGACCGCAATCGGGCGTTCACACCCGGATGGCACCCTTGGGGCCATGAACGCTGCCTCGCCCGCCCCCCGCCGTGCCCGTGTCCGCGCCCCCGAGCTGATCGGCAAGGGCGGCTGGCTGAACACCGGCGGCACCCAGCTCACCCTCGCCGACCTGCGAGGGCGCATCGTGATCCTGGACTTCTGGACCTTCTGCTGTGTGAACTGCCTGCACGTCCTGGACGAGCTGCGGGAGCTGGAGGAGAAGCACCGGGACACCGTGGTGATCGTCGGCGTGCACTCGCCGAAGTTCGTGCACGAGGCCGAGCACCAGGCGGTGGTGGACGCCGTGGAGCGCTACGAGGTGCACCACCCGGTGCTGGACGACCCCGAGCTGGCCACCTGGAAGCAGTACGCGGTACGGGCCTGGCCCACGCTGGTGGTCATCGACCCGGAGGGGTACGTGGTCGCCCAGCACGCCGGCGAGGGGCACGCGCACGCCCTCGCCGCCCTGGTCGAGGAGCTGGAGGCCGAGCACACCGCCAAGGGCACCCTGCGGCGCGGGGACGGGCCGTACGTGGCCCCCGAGCCGGAAGCCACCGAGCTGCGCTTCCCCGGCAAGGCGCTGCTGCTGCCCACCGGCACCTTCCTGGTCTCCGACACCACCCGGCACGCCCTGGTGGAGCTGGCCGCCGACGGGGAGACCGTGCTGCGCCGGATCGGCAGCGGGGAGCGCGGGCTGCTGGACGGGCCCGCCGAGCACGCCAGGTTCAGCGAGCCGCAGGGGCTGGCCCTGCTGCCGGACGGCACCGTCGCGGTCGCCGACACCGTCAACCACGCGCTGCGCAGCTTCGACCCGGCGACCGGCGAGGTCGGCACCCTGGCCGGGACCGGCCGCCAGTGGTGGCAGGGTTCGCCCACCGCGGGTCCCGCCCGGGAGGTGGCGCTCTCCTCGCCGTGGGACGTGGCCTGGTTCGCGGACCGGCTGTGGATCGCGATGGCCGGCGTCCACCAGCTGTGGACGTACGACCCCGAGGCCGGGACGGTCGCGGTGGCCGCCGGCACCACCAACGAGGGTCTGGTCGACGGGCCCGCCGAAGAGGCCTGGTTCGCCCAGCCGTCCGGGCTCGCCGCCACCGCCGACCGGCTGTGGATCGCCGACTCGGAGACCTCCGCGGTCCGCTGGGTGGAGCGGGACGGTACCGGCTTCGCGGTGCGCACCGCGGTCGGCACCGGGCTCTTCGACTTCGGGCACCGCGACGGCCCCGCCGAGCAGGCCCTCCTCCAGCACCCACTGGGCGTCACCGCGCTGCCCGACGGCTCGGTCGCGGTCAGCGACACCTACAACCACGCGCTGCGCCGCTTCGACCCGGCCACCGGCGAGGTCAGCACCCTCGCCACGGATCTGCGGGAGCCCTCCGACGCGGTGCTGGTGGAGGGGGACATCGTGGTGGTCGAGTCCGCCCGGCACCGGCTCACCCGGCTGCGGCTGCCGGAGGAGGCGGTGCGGGTCGAGGCCGTGGCGCACCGCACCCAGCGCGCCGCCACCGAGATCGCTCCGGGCACCCTCCGCCTCGACGTGGTCTTCCAGGCCCCGACGGGCCAGAAGCTGGACACCAGGTACGGCCCCTCCACCCGCCTGCTGGTCAGCTCCACCCCGCCCGAGCTGCTGGCGGACGGCGCCGGGACCGGCACCGAGCTGAGCCGGGACCTGCTGCTGGCGGAGGGGGTCACCGAGGGCGTGCTGCATGTCTCGGCGATGGCCGCGTCCTGCGACGACGACCCGGACAACCCCTACCCGGCCTGCCATGTGCACCAGCAGGACTGGGGCGTGCCGATCCGGGTCACCGAGACGGGCGCGAGCCGACTTCCGCTGGTGCTGGCCGGGTTGGACGCGTAACGCGGGGACGCCCGGGGCCCGCGCCTTCACCTGCGGTGCGCCTGAGCCTGCGCCTGGGCCCCCGCCCCCTCGGGCCCGTGCCCGTGCCCGTGCCTGGGCCCGGGCCCGCGGCGCGCCCGCGCTGGGGGTGAGCCGTCTCCCGCCCGGTGGCGGGCTATCCGGCCTGCGGCGCGGCCGTGGCGGGGGCGATGGTGGAGCGCCAGTGGGTGACGCGAGCGGAGTCGTCCACGATCAGCTGCCGCGGCAGGGGGAGCCATACGGTGCCGTCGGCGGCGCCCGGTCCGGTGGGGTAGACCGCCAGGGCGGAGGCGGCGCGCGGCCGCTCACCGGCGCCGGCGGCCGCGGCGTACACGATGGCCGCGTAGGCGGACTTGCCCGGGGCCAGGGTGGGGGCCGACCCGGGCCCGCTCCCGCTGTCCACGGCGATGGCGGTCCGCTCCCGGCCGAACCGCACCTCGGGGTGGCCCTCGGCGGCACAGGTGGTGCGGGAGGTGTTGGTGGCCCGCAGCACCAGGCGGCTCGGCGGGTTGGTGAGCGTACTGACGCGCAGGGCCAGTTGATCGGTGGTGCAGGTGGCCGTGCGGATGCCGGAGGGGGTGGCCTCCCCGGTCGGGCGCGGGCCGCGGCCGGCGGGCTGCGCGTCCACGACGGCCTCGGCCCGGCCGTCGGCGAACGAGGTGTCCGCCCGGCCGTCGGTGCGTACGCCGCCCGCGCCGTCGCCGCAGGCGGAGATGACGGTCAGCACGGCGACCGCGGTCACGCCCACGGCGGCGAGGCGAAGGGCGCGGTCACTGCGACCCATGGCGGCGTTCATGGCAGATCCCCCCGACTGATGGCCTTTCTCAGTACGGGAACGAGCCTGCCGTGCCCCGTTGCCGCCCTGCTAACGCCTCGCTAACGCCCTTGCTCCCGGGCGCGGGAGGTAGTCGGGCGGCGGGGCGGCCTGCGGCCTCGGGGCCGCGGAGGGCTCCGGGGTCCACCAGGCGGCGAGGGGGTGGGCCGCCGCCTGGTGGATCTCGGGCCCGCGTGCCGGACCTGGGAGGGGGTCCGGGGAGCGGCCCGGGCTAGGTGTTCTGCCCGGGGTGGTGCTGGTCCTTCTGCTCCTTGTCCTGGGCGAAGAGCTTCACCAGGTCGCTCATGACGTACCGGTTGGTGGCCTCCTCGTCGATCAGGTGCACCTCGGCGAGCCGGTCCAGCGCGTCCCGGGTCAGCTCCGGGTCGGAACCGGCGAGCGCGGCGACCGCCCCGGCGTCCACCTCCCGGGCGAAGCTGCTGCCCAGGGTGGCCAGGAGCCGTACGTCGTCGGCGGAGAGCCGGGCGACCGAGGCGTGCAGGGCCGCGGCCACCCCGGTGTCCTCCGCCGACAGCAGTGCCAGCCGCTGCCGTTCGTCGCGCAGGGCCGCGGCCAGCCGGGCGAGCCGCCACCGCGGGCGCACGGTGAGCTGGGCGGCGGCCGCCCGCAGCGCCAGCGGCAGGCCGTTGCAGAGTGCGACCAGCTCCTGCGCCGCCGCCGGGTCCTCGGCGACCCGCTCGGGCCCGAGTACGGCGCCGAGCAGGGCCACCCCGTCGTCGGGGCCGAGCGAGTGCAGCCGCACGGACCGCGCCGAGTCGGTCACCACCAGCCCGTCCAGCCGGCTCCGGCTGGTGACCAGGGTCGCGCAGTGCGGTCCGGCCGGCAGCAGCGGCCGTACCTGCGCGGAGCTGCGGGCGTTGTCGAGGACCACCAGCAGGGCGCGGTCGGCGGCGATCGAGCGGTAGAGCGCGGACGCGCCCTCCACCGACTCCGGGATCCGGTCCGCCGGCACACCCAGCGCCAGCAGGAAGTCCCTGAGCACCTGGGCCGGATGCGCCTCCTCGCCGCCGCTGAAGCCGCGCAGGTCGGCGAAGAGCCGCCCGTGCGGGAAGGCCTCGTGCCGGCTGTAGGCCCAGCGCACGGCCAGCGCGGTCTTGCCGACGCCGGCCGGACCGGTGACCAGGACCACGGCGCTGTCCGAGACCGAGCCGTCCATCCCGCCGAGATCCTCGGGCCGGGCCCACTGCGGGGTGTGCCCGGTGGCGGCCTGGGCGGGCTGGGCCAGCCGGGTCAGCTCCGCCAACTCCGCCGCCCGGCCCAGGAACCCGGCCGGCGGGCGGGGCAGCAGCTGGGG
>NZ_SRID01000160.1 GCF_004684805.1 Streptomyces palmae | reverse complement strand
CCCACACCCCCCGCACCCCCGACCTGGACCTCGACCGCGTCGCCGACGCCTTCCCGCTCGCCGGCGGATCCATCCGCTCCTGTGCCGTCACCGCCGCCTACCGCGCGGCCGACCGCGGCACCCCCGTGACCACCCACGACCTCATCGACGCCATCGAGACCGAATACCGCAAACTCGGCCGGTTCATCGACAGCGACACCTTCGGCACCCACCGCGCCGCCACCGCACCGCCCGCAGGCTCCGCCCCAGCACGATAGGCCCGGCGCCCGCCCTCGTACCGCCTCCTCGATCCCAGCACGCGGCGCCTGCTGGAGGGCAGGCTGCAGGCTGGCCGCGGACCTGCGCGGGGCCCGGATCCATACCGGGGCGCAGGCGAACAGCGCCGCGCAGGCGCTCGGAGCGGAGGCGTTCACCAGCGGCCACCACATGGTGTTCGCCGCCGGCGCCTACGCGCCCCACACCGGCCCCGGGCAGGCGCTGCTCGCACAAAGCCAGGACCACGCGGTACGCGGCGGGACAACCTGGACTACGCGCGGCAGGAGGCACATCTGGCGAGCCTGCTCGAGAGGTTGGACCGCATGCGCCTGGACGACCCCGCACGCAGAGATGTGGAGAGTGCGGCCACTTACGCTTGGCTGACGATGTACGCCCGTGATGTCTACGCCGAGGGAAAGGCCGCAGGGGCGGCGGCGAAGGACGCCGGGAAAGAGATGTTTCCCACTTTCGGACGTCATTCGGCCTACGACACGGACCCCGACCAGCCTGGTCCTTCGACCTCTGGCGGTCCGCAGTGACACCGCCCTCGCACTGAGCCCGTGGGCGGATGTCATTCGATCCTGTGTGTCCCGGATTCTTGGTTACCGCGTTCGAGGGAGTCCGAGTGTGTCGAGACGGATGGGGCGTGTTCGGCGTGGTTGGCTGCGACTGCAGGCCTTTACGGGGAGGCTGGAGAGTTTTCCGTGGGGGAATCTTCGCGTTTCGGGGCCGGGATTCGCGTGTGTCGGAGGTGTCTCGTTCGATGGCACCGGAGGACGAGGGCACCGATCGTGTCCGGCTGGTTTCGCGTGGGACGTGTCCCGCGGGTCAGTGGGCTCGGGTCGCCGATTCGGGAAGGGCTTTGAATGTCGTCTGCCGCACTGGCCCCCGGTGTCTATGTGAAGGAAGTACCCAGCGGGATGCGGACCATCTCCGGCTCGGGTACCTCGACGCCCGCTTTCCTGGGGTACACGCTGAAATCGCCGGACGGCCAGGAGTCCGGTCCGCCGGTCCTGGTACGTGGCTGGCGGGAGTTCGTAGACCTGTTCTGGTATCCGCAGGGGCTCGTCGAGGCCAAGGAAAAGCTCCGGCTGGCAGAAGACGCGAATCGCCTCGCGCAGGATTCGGTCGACGCTCTGTGGGAGAGCTTCCGCAAGCTCGCGGAGAAAATGCCCCCGGAGAAGATCACCAGGCTCAAGGAGCTCAACCAGAAGCGGTGGAACGGCGAGATCACCGAAGAGGAGCAGGGCACGCTGAAGGCCCTGGAGGGCGAGATCCCCGGGGCTGCCGAGGAGGCGTACCGGAAGGTCGGCGTGGCGGGCGACGGGCTCATCGCCGCCGGTGAGAAGGTCACCAGCTGGAATTCCATCGTCACGGGGCTCTCGGGCGCGGAGAACTGGAGGCTGGCGGACGCGGTGTCCGGGTTCTTCGCCAACGGCGGGGCGTCCTGCTACATCGTTCCCCTGTCCGCGAAGAAGGAGCTTGCCCAGGAACTCGCCGGCGATCCCGACAAGCGCACCGGACTGGCGGGCCTGAAGTTCGTCAGGGAGGTGTCCATGGTGGCCGTGCCGGACCTATGGACGCTCGGCCCGCAGGAGGCTGTCGGAATCCAGTACGTGCAGCTGGTGGTGGCGCACTGCGTCGAGATGTGCGACCGGGTGGCGATCGTGGACCCGCCGCCGACGCGGAGCACGGCCGCCCTGCGGGCGTTCATCGACAAGCTTCCCCGGACCGACGAGGACGCCGCCTTCACCACCGTGTACTACCCGTGGGCCACCGTGATCGGCACAGTCCGGGAAGTGGAGACCGAGGTCCCCGTCTGCGGCCACGTCGCCGGGGTATGGGCGCGCACCGACGCCGAACGCGGGGTGTTCAAAGCCCCGGCCAACCAGAACCTCCGAGGGATCACCGGCCTGCCGACGCTGCTGACCGACCCCGTGCAGGGCGAGTTGAACGAACTGGGCGTGAACTGCCTGCGCTCCCTCCCCGGCCAGGGATACCTGGTGTGGGGTGCCCGCACCCGCTCGACGAGCCGGGACTGGAAGTACCTGAACGTGCGTCGGCTGGTGTGCTTCTTGGCCGAGTCCATCCGGACCTCCTCCACCTGGGCCGTGTTCGAGCCGAACGACGAGCGGCTGTGGGCCACGTTGCGGTACTCCGTGGAGACCTTCTTGACCGACCAGTGGCGGCGAGGCGCGCTGCAGGGCCGCACCACGCAGGAGGCGTTCTCCGTGACGTGCGACGGGACCAGCAACACGCCCGAGACGATCGACCAGGGCAAGGTGATCTGCGATATCGGGGTGGCACCGGTCCGGCCGGCGGAGTTCGTGCACTTCACCATCACCCAGATCACCGGCCGGCCGGGCCAGACCGGGTGACCCTGACATCGACGAACGGACAGGAGTGATCCCGTGCTGACTGGCGACACCATCCTCAACAGCAGATTCGCCATCGAACTCGGCAAGTTCCAGGTGGAGACCGTGCAGAACGTCTCCGGCCTGAGCCTGGAACAGGATGTCGTGGAGACCCGGCAGGTCTCCCCCACCGGTGAGGTGGTGGTGCGCAAGCAGCCCGGTTCCCGCCGCACCGGGGAGATCACCGTCACCCGGGGCATGGACAAGAGCACGGCCTTCACCGACTGGATCAAGGCGACGCTGGTCGACGCCGACCTGGCCGCCGCCCGGCAGAACATCACGATCTCCCTCATGGACGCGCAGAAACAGACCGTCCGGCGCATTCACCTCAGCAACGCGTGGGCCTCCCGGTGGCAGGGGCCCTCCCTCGGCGCGGCCAGCTCGGAAAGCGCCCTCGAGGAGGTCACCATCACCTACGAGGACATCACCATCGAGTAACGCCCCGGCCGTCCTCCGCGCCCGCCGCGTCCCGCAACAGCCCGCTCCACGTCGCCCACAGCACCCGGAGATCTCATGACCACCCCAGCGCAGGCGCCCGGTGTCTACGTCACCGAACGTCCCAGCGGCGTGCGGACCATCGTCGGTGCCGGTACCACCACGGCGGCCTTCCTCGGCTACACCCGTACAGCTGGGACCGAAGACCCCGACCAGACACTGCCGCCGTTCACCGAGGCCGAACGCACGGTGCCGCAACGAGTGCGCAGCTGGAAAGAGTTCGCCGACCGCTACAGTATCGCCGGCCTGTCCGCCGAACTGAAACGGACCCAGCGGGAACTCGACCAGGAGACCGACACGGAGAAGCAGGCGTCGCTCCGCAAGAGCGTCAACGCCCTCGGACGCTGCCTGGTCCTGGCCGAAGCCGTGTACGGGTTTTTCGCCAACGGAGGCACCGATGCCTGCATCGTAGGATTCCTCAACCCCGAAAACGCGGTCGACGAGAAGACGCTCGGCGGCGACGTCGAGCTTCGCACCGGACTCGACGGCCTGCTCAGCGTGCCGGAAGTCGCCATGGTCGCCGTGCCCAGTCTGTGGGACATGACCGCGGCGCTCCCCAAGGAGGGCACCCGGCCGCACCCCAACGAGGACATCGGCAGGACCCTCATCAGCAGAGTCGTCCAGCACTGCGTGACCATGCGCGACCGCCTCGGAATCTTCGAACCGCCCGAGGGCAAGACCCCGAGCGAGGTGGAGACCTTCGTGGACACCGGGCTCCCGACCAGCGGTGACGACGCCGCGTTCAGCACCTTCTACCACCCCTGGCTCCAGACTCCCGGGGTGGACGGCGTCAGCCGCACGGTACCCCCTTGCGGCCACATCGCCGGCGCCTGGGCGCGCACCGACACCGAACGCGGAGTGTTCAAGGCGCCGGCGAACCTCAACCTCCGCGGCGTACTCGACCTGAGGTCCCCTCTCACCGATGGCGACCAGGGACGACTGAACGAACGCGGGGTCAACTGCCTGCGGGTCTTCCCCGGCCAGGGGATGCTCGTCTGGGGCGCCCGCACCCGCTCCACCGACCGCGACTGGGTCTACCTCAACGTCCGCCGGCTCGTGTGCTTCCTCGCCGACTCCATCCGCCTCTCCTCCACCTGGGCGGTGTTCGAGCCGAACGACGAACGGCTGTGGGCCACGCTCCGCCACTCCGTCTCCAGCTTCCTCACCGACCAATGGCGGCAAGGCGCGTTGTTCGGCCGTACCCCCGAGGAAGCCTTCCTCGTGAAGTGCGACGGGGATACCAACCCCCAGGCCACCATCGACCAGGGCAAGGTCGTCTGCGACATCTGGGTGGCACCCGTCCGGCCAGCCGAATTCGTCCACTTCACCATCACCCAGATCAGCGGCCAACCCGGCCAGGCCGGCTAGGCCATGACCGGGAACCCGCGGTCCCGGCTCGTGGACGTCGTACGGGCGGGAGACACCCTCGTGTGCCAACCCACCCTGACCAGCCGTACGCCGCCTGCCAGCGGTCAGCTCATGCTGCCTCCCACCACGACGCTCTCCGGCTCGGGAGGGTTCCAGGCGCAGGGCGGGACGGTATGCGTCCCCTCCGACATCACCAGCGTCTCCCTCAGCGGCATCCGCTACACCGCCGGAGCGTTCACCGTGCCCGGCAGCGGAACCGTGACGTTCAAGCTGGACGCCGTTCACCACACGGGCAGACTCCGGACCGGGGGAATCCAGGTGGTGGTGAACGGCGGCCCGGTGGAATTCCACTTCCGCGTGGACTTGAAAGCCAAAGACAAGACAAAGAACCCACCCGCCGAGGACCCCGCCGGACCCTACGAAGGAAGAGCCGACCTGCGGTCTGCCGCACAACGCACCGTCCACGCCGGAAACTGACCTCTTGCCGGTGAGCAAAGGCATCCTGAGCCGTGTCGGCGATGACCTCTCCCTCCAGCACCGGACGCGTAGTTGCCGGCCAACTCCGCCCGATTCGCTGGGGTTCGAGCGGCCCGTTCCGATCCCGCGATCCGCGGCGGATCGTCTCCCGCGTGGTCCGGATTCCCGGTAGCCGCGCCGGAGGTGTGGCCGTCAGGCTCCGGAAGTCCGCACGCGAGTCAGACCCCGGAAGCTCTCCAGTCTCTCCAGCAACCGCCGCACCCCCTCCCGCTCGGCGGACAGCCGCGCGGCGTCCTCCGGCACGGCGGTCCGCGAGGGCCTGAATCCGCTCAGCAGGTCCCCCACCAGGACCCGCTTCCCCGACAGGAGCGGATCGAGCAGCCGCGCCACCTCGGAAGGGCTCGCCGCGGTCGTCGTGTCATGGCCGTTGGCGGCGCAGACCGTGCTCGCGGTGTCCGTCGCGCCGAGCGGGGCCCAGCGAATCGGGTGTGGTGGATCCGCCTCGATCACCGACTCGTCCGTCAGCCTCCGCAACCCGGTCGGCTCTGGAACCGGCTCGAATCCGCCGGCCGTCCAGCGGCGCAGCGAGACGGCGGTGGCACGGTCCCCCACCGTGCGCGGCGCGCCGAACTGCCGGAAGGCGTCCATCGAACGCCGCAGTCCCTCGGGCAGTTCGGGTGGCAGGAGGCCGTCCGGTCCAGGGGTCGGGGAGAACATCGGGGCGTCCACCGGCGTCAGTAGGCTGTCGGGGCCGCGGCGGCCGGTCAGTGCCGCCGGGTCGAGGTCGATCAAGAGGTCCTCCAGTTCGTACCCGGCTTGGTGTTCCTCACGTGGAACGCCGACGTTCACGCTGGTGGCTGCCTCCGGTCCGGCGCTCTCCCCGACGTGGTAGTAGCCCGAGGGCCAGTACAGAAGGTCCCCGGGACCGACCTCCGCCTCGAAGGAGCCCGCCCGGTACCGGGCGTAGTCCAGCACCGTCGACACCGGCTCGTCCCAGGGGCGGCGCGGCCAGAAACGCATCCGCTTGCGGCCCTTGAGTCCGAACATGAAGGTGGCGAAGCGGTCCTTGTGGACACCGACGGGACTGTGCTCGTACGTCCCGTGGAAGAGCGTGGTGATGGCACCGGTGAGCGGCAGTCCGACGATCTCCCACAGCCCCGCGTAGAACTCCCGTTCCCGTCTCCACAACGCGAAGTCGAAGGAGTGGAATCCGCTGATGACCAGGGCGTGGCGGCGCCCGGTCAGTTCTCCGGAGAGCCGTTCCCCATAGCCTTCGAAGGAACCGTCGGCGTCGCGCGGCAGCAGCGGTCGCGGGTGGGTCCGCTGCTCCCTTTCGACGGTGAGGCCCGCGGTCGGCGGCACAGGGGTCGAGCCGTCGCCGGCCCGGCAGGCTGCGGTGGCCGCCGCGAACACCTCCGCCTCGACGAAGGGGGCGGGATTCACCGACCGGTAGAGCACGGGGCCCCGGTCCCAGTGCCGTTCGGTGAACGTCCGCCAGTCGAACGCGTCGTTCACCACGGTCAGCGGCGCGCTCATGCGGTTCGCTCCCTTCCCGGCCGTGACGCGCCGTCCGCGGTCGCAGCGGTCCCGGCGCCCCTGGACGACCGCTGCCGCGGCACACCGTCCGTCGGGGCGTCCACCAGGTCGACGGCGCGCAGAGCGTGCAGCTTCCGCAGCAGGGCGAGCACTCCGGCATGGGCGGACCGCGGGAACTGCCGGCACAGGTCATCGACGGTGGGCGCGGCGTCGGTGACCTCCCCCAGACGCTCCAGCAGCAGTTCTCCCAGCTTGCCGCGCAGCGCGAAGGCATGGCCGTTGACCGCCCATATCCAGTCGTCGCCGTCCGGCATGCGCAGCACCGGAGCGGTGGTCCGGACCGCGTGGGCGGCCTCGGGCGGCGGGCTCTGTCGTGGTGGTGGTACGGGCTCCAGCCCTCCGGCACTGGCCCTCCGGGCCGACAGGATGCGCAGCACCCGTTCCAGCCGCGGGCCCTCGCACTCCTGCATCAGGGCCGCCGCGGTGGCCGCCAGCGGAAGCACGTCCGGCGTGGCTCCCCACCGGTCCTCGACGGGCGGATAGGCCAGGTACGGCACGGCGTCGTCCTCTCCTCCGTACCTGCGCTCCTGCAGCAAGCCGGACACCACGTCCTCCACGGCCCGGTGCAGCAGTCGGGGGGCTACCGGGATACGGAGCCTGAGGGCCAGGGTGCCTGGCAGGTGGCCCACTTCGGCACGAGGGCCGGCGGGGCGGTACACCGCTTGCCCCGCGGTCGCCTGGACGGCCGGGGCGTCGCCACCGCCGCCGTCCGCTCCCGGCCGGACCGTGAGGCCGCCGGCCAGCACGAGGGTGAGCGTCGCGTGAGTGTCCGCCACCTCGGGGTCGGCGGCCACGGTGATCCCGCCGCCGGCCAGCAGCTCGGTGACCACCGGCAGGACCGGAGTGCCGATCCGCTGCCACAGCGGATCGATCAGCCGACGGGTCTGCGACCAGAGTTCGTAGTCCAGCAGCAGCGGCTGTTCCACGACGAGCAGCCGACCCTGGCCGGGCATCCGGGCGTCCAGCCGCCGCTCGTACTCCGCGGCGCTCGAATCCTCCGGGTCGGGCAGCAGGTCCCCGGGGGCTGCGATGGAACCGCCCTCGACCAGGAACCGGACATCGGGTAGGGCGCGGAAGCGCGTGCCGGCCCGGAACGGCGCGGCGGCGGAGGCCATCGTCCGGTACACGAGCCGGTCGTCCACCGGAGGAACGTCCCTCCCGCTGTCCCAGACCCGCAGCATCGCGGCGGAACCCTCCCGGTGGTGCATGGCGAGGTGATCCCAGACGGTGGTGTTCACGCGTCCTCCGCGGTCGTCTCCGGGAAGCGGTGGCGCAGACGCACGGCGTATCGGGCCAGCGGTTCCATCCCGAGCCGCCGGCGGCGTTCGTCGACCTCCTCGGGCCGCTCGATCGGGCACGGTTCGAGACCGCCCGCTCCTCGCCGGAATTTCGTCCCGTACAGCTGAGGCCTGCCCTCGACCAGCCGTATCGCATCGGTGGTGCAGGCCACGTGCCGCCAGGGGATGTCGCCGTCGGCTGCGGCCTGTTCCATCCGCGCCAGGCATGCGCGCAACACGTCAGGAGGTCCCTCGGCGTGCTGGACGAGTCGGCAGGCGGCCTCGGCGGCGCGCCGGCCCACGAGCATGTGTCCCGGCCAGCCGTGTTCGTGGATCACGTCCACCAGCCAGGCCAGCCCGGCGTCGGTGAGCTTGCGCAGGCGCTCCTCGGTCCCGGTGTCGGTGAATTCGCCGGCCGTCCAGCGTTCGCGCAGCACGGCGTCCACCCGGTCCAGACGGATCAGCCGTCTCCCGATCGCGGGGTCCCGGGGCGTCACGCGGAAGGGATCGATCCGCAGCCGCACGGTCGTACGGTCCCAGCTGTACGTGATCCGCCGGCCGACCTGCCGCCAGTCGAAGGTGACTTGTCCTTCGCAGGCACTGGTCAGCTGGATCCGGGTCCCCTGCGCGGGGTCGTTGAAGTCGCCGGGTTCCAGGTCATCGAAGACGTACTCCACGGCGTCCCGCAGGGCGATGCCGAGTCCGGCGAGGTCCAGTCGCAAGGTGTCCTGAGCCGGTGGTGTGTCACCGGTCCCGGCCGGGGCCGGGTCTGCGACGGCGGCGAAGCCGGACGCTCGGGGCGGCGGCTCCATGGCCAGCAGCGGTCCGCCGCTCGTGGCGCGGAAGAAGTATGGGACGTCGCCGCGGTCCAGTTGCTCGCGCTCGGCCAGTGTGAACGCGTCGTGACCGGGTTTCCCGGTGAGCAGTTCGCCGTCGAGAACGTCGGTGTACACCGCTGTCGGGTGCGGCAGTACGCGGACGAAGCGCCGCGTCGCACGGTCGGCGACGGCCTCGTTCAGGCGCTTCCGGTTGCGGCACATCAGGGTCCAGGCATCGAACATGCCCCGCAGGAAGGCCGGGAGATACGGCCCGTAGCCGGTGCGACCGCAGGTGTCGGCCACCACGTTGCGGGTGTCGGGCCGGGCGCAGGGTGTGCGTCGGGCGCGCAGTCGCAGGCCGCCGTCACGGTCGGTCGTGAAGTACGCCGCCGGTCCGTCCACGGTGCACCAGCGGGCGGTCTTCTCCAGGCCCGGGTGGTGGTGGCCGGTGCCGTCCGGAGCGGTGATCAGCCCCGTCTCGTGGAGGCGGCGCATCGGCGAGAGGAAGATCTCCAGGTCGACGGGGTAGAGGAGCGGTGCGCTCGCTCCGGGCCGGGTGCCCGCCAGCACATTGCCCTCGCCGAGATCGGCGATCCCGAAACCGAAGCAGGCCGCGGTGAGCGAACCGGCACGGTGCCAGAAGCGGGTGGCCTCACGCGGGCCCAGCCGGGTGCCGAGAAGCCGCAGCCGCGGCGAACGGCGGATGGTGCCCCACTGCCGGGGTGGTTCGATCCATTCCTGCCAGGAATAGGCGTGCCGGTCACGGCCCCGTCCGCTGCGGTGGCGCAGCAGCGGCAGCTGAACCGGTCCGGACGCCGGTGGCAGGGTGTTGAGGAGTTGGAAGACCGACTGCGGCGCGTCGGGGGAGCTCTCGGCGAGGAACAGCGCCTCGCCGGCGGCCGGCCGAGGTTTGTAGGCCACGTGTCCGCCACCGTCCATCCGCAGCCGCAGCACCCGCTGGCCCCCGTTGTGGCTCTCCGCTCCGTGCGCCCGAAGGCCCGTCAGGGGCCGGGCGCAGTGCCGGGTCGTCGAACCAGCAGGAGTGCAGGTCGCGGCGGAGCCGTCGCAGGAAGAGGTCGAGGAAGTCCAGGTACTGGCGGCCGAGCCGATCCCAGCGGCGTTCCTCGACGACACGGCCGAGCTCACCGTCTCGGTCATGGGCTCCGTGGGCGTCGCCGGCGTACGGACGACCGCCGGGACGCGCTTCGGGTGCCGCCGTGCAGCCGGTGAAGACCTCGGTGATCAGCGGTCCGAACAGCTCTCCGTTGGCGACCTTGAGGACTTCCGGCGCCACATGGCGCCGGTAGCGGCTCCGGGCACCGCGGCACCATGTGTCGAGGCTGGTGAGAAGGGCGAGCAACGGTGTGAAGCATGGCTGGGCAAGGGTGTGGGCGATCAATCGGGCGTCGCCGTCACCGGCAAGTGACCGTCCGGAGGTCAGTACCCCTTCCGGGGTACTCCGCAGTACTGGCGGGAAGAGACCACTCGCCGTGCCGGCGCGGACCGCTTCCACGATCTCCCGCGCCGCGGGCGGAAGCCGCGGGCTGGAATCGTCCGCCACGACCGCGGGTCCCATCTCCCAGAGCACGTTCGTCATACGGCGCCGATCCTCGGGGCAGGTGGTGCGAGACGCCGCCCGGCGGACCGGGCGACGTCTCGCGCCGAGCGGTCAGAACGGCGCGCAGTAGACCCTCGCGCAGGTGGTCGCTTCGGCCGAGGCACGAGCCGGTATCTCTTGCTCCAGGTCACCGATCACAAGGTCGAGTTCGGCCTCGTTGTCCGGGACCTCGGACAGTACGTGCATGGCCCCTGCGGGCAAGCTCTGCTTCACGGCGGACCTCCTTCTGCAGATGTGCGGTCGACCAACTCGCTTAATGCTATGGAGCGTTGGTGATCCTAGTTAGTGCCCGCGCACATCCTGCGCGAGGTGCGGAGGCACAGCCGTCGGGGCCGGTGATCCCGTCCCATGTGGGCGATGCGAACGCCTGGCTGCGCCAAGGACAACGGGGCACGTTCGGTGAACCGGGCCACCGGGGTCGCGAGACCGTGTCAAGCATCTCGCGCGGCCGGACGAAAGGCCGTCTGATGTAGCGAGCGGGGTGAACTCCCTGAAGGATCTCACTCGGTGGAGTGGTAGATGGCCTACGAGGGTTCCGGTGGGCTCGGGCCAGGTCACCATCAACAGCGAGCATCCCGCACCGGAGATCCCGGACCACGGGCATTCGTCTGCTGAAGGAGAGCCCCTATGGCTGTTCGTCGTTCACTTCTGCCCTTCGCCACCGCTGTCCTGACCTCGGCGCTGCTCCTGGCCCCCGCCCTGTCCGCCGAGGCCATGGCGCCGACTGCCTGCAAGGGCTCCGCGTGCACGGGGAAGAACCCCAAGCGCGAGGGATGCGGCTCCGGCGCCAAGGTCATCGACCGGGTACAGCCCGCGGGCGGCGGGCCGGAGGTGCAGCTGCGCAACTCGTCCCGGTGCAGTGCCGCCTGGGCGCGGATCCAGAAGGCGAACAGCTCATGGCGATTCAAGATCCAGATCCGGCGCGGTGCGTCGTACACGGCGAACGCCTCACCCTCCCACGAGGCGTACACGCAGATGGTCGGGTCGAGCAACGCCTACCGCGCGTGCGTGGAGATCTATGACGGTCAAGGGGGCAGCTGGTCCTGCACCGGCTGGCACTGAACCCCAAGAACCGTCCGTCGGCCCTGCTGAAAGGGTCGCGGCCGGACGGCCCCGGGCAAGCCCGGCGCGGTCGTCAGCCGCAAGGCTCGCCCCGCTGCCGAGGCGGTGGTGTCCGGCAGAGACGGCGCGTCCGAGGGGACGATGCGCCGGCGCCTCTCCGCGGGCGTCGCCCTTTTCGCCTCCCCGTCCCTCACGCGTTCCACGGCCCTCGTACGGGTGCGGATCCCGTCGTGCGCGTCCGGTCACCGGGACGGCACCAGGCTTCCCGGACTCCTCCCCCAAAGGAGACTCGCATGGCCACGTACGACTACGTCATCGTCGGTGCCGGGTCCGCCGGCTCCGTGCTCGCGGCACGGCTGTCGGAGGACCCTGGTGTCCGGGTGGCGGTGATCGAGGCGGGCGGCCCCGACACCGCACCGGAGATCCACATCCCGGCCGCCTTCCCCCAACTGTTCAAGACCGACCTCGACTGGGACTTCGACTCGGACCCGGAACCGGGGCTCGGCGGGCGGCGAGCCGTCCTGTCACGGGGCAGGATGTTCGGCGGCTGCAGCTCGATGAACGCGATGATCTACATCCGGGGCAACCGCGCCGACTACGACGGCTGGGCGGCGGCCGGGGCGACGGGCTGGTCGTACGCCGAGGTGCTGCCGTACTTCCGGCGCTCCGAGGACAACCAGCGCGGGGCGGACGCGTACCACGGCGTGGGCGGGCCGCTGACGGTCAGTGACGGCAGGTCCGAACACCCGCTCTGCTCGGCCTTCCTGCGGGCTGCCGAGCAGGCCGGGTACAAGACGAACGACGACTTCAACGGCGCGACGCAAAGCGGTGTCGGGCGCTACCAGCTCACGCAGCGCGACGGCATGCGGTGCAGCACGGCCGTTGCCTTTCTGCACCCCGCCCTCGGACGGCCGAACCTCACGGTGCTCTCCTCGGCCCGTGCCCACCGCGTGGTAATCGAGGGCAGCCGGGCGACGGGCGTGGCCGTGGAGCGGAACGGCACCGTCGAGGTGGTCCGCGCCGAGCGCGAGGTGATCCTGTGTGCGGGTGCCTACGAGTCCCCGAAGCTGCTGATGCTGTCCGGGATCGGGCCCGCGGCCGACCTGGCCGCCTTCGGCATCGACGTGGTCCGTGATCTGCCGGTCGGCCAGGGCCTGCAGGACCACTACATGGCGCTGCTGAACTTCCGCACCGACGTCGAATCGCTCATCAACGCGGCAAGCCCGGAGAACGCCGCGCTGCTGCGGAGCCAGGGGCGCGGCCCCCTGAGCTCCAACATCGCCGAAACCGGTGGCTTCTTCCACAGCAGCGACGACCTGGAGGCCCCGGACCTCCAGTTCCATGCCGCCTCCGTGCTCTTCCACCAGGACGGGCTCGGAGCGGCCACCGAGCACGGCTTCGCCTTCGGCCCGGGCGTGCTCACCCCGACCAGTCGCGGCGCGGTGACCCTGCGCTCCGCACGCCCGGACGCGGCGCCCCGGATCCTCCACAACTACCTCACGACGCCCGAGGACCGGGACCGCATCGTCGCCGGGATGCGGATCGCCCTGGAGATCGCGGCGCAGCGGGCGATGGCCTCCATCATCACCGGGCCGTTCGGCGACGCGCCGGCCTCGGACTCCTACCCGGACATCCTGGCCTGGACGCAGTCCCACGGGCAGACCCTGTACCACCCGACCTCGAGCTGCGCCATCGGCGCGGTGGTTGACCCCGAGCTGCGCGTCTTCGACGTGGCGGACCTGCGGGTCGTCGACGCCTCGGTGTTCCCGACGGTCCCGCGCGGAAACACCAACGCGCCCACCATCATGACAGCGGAGAAGGCGGCCGACCTCATCCTGGGCCGTACGGCATCCGCGGCGTCGACAAGGTGACGGTGCGCCGGTCAAACGCCGGTCCGGGTGCGGGCGGTTGACGATCCGGCCCTGGCGGGCCCGCGAGGGCTACGCCTCGAAGAGGTCCGGCCGTTCATCGCCGGGCCCTGTGGTCCTGACAGATCCGGCAGTGGCTGGTAGTCGGGTCCCGGGTCGGCGGCCGGCTCGAGCGATGAGCCAGAGCCCGACCCGGCCTGCACCCGTCGTCCGAGCCGGCCATGGAGCGGCAGGCGCTCCGCTCCCGAATGGCCCCGTCCGGTGGCGATCGTTTCCCTTCCGCCGTATCCTCCGCTCCCCCTCGGGGCCCCGAGGGGCGGAAGAGCACGCCGCGCGGGAGGCTGGAGGCAGCGGCCACGGACAGGGAGGCACCCTTGGTGAAGGAGAGTGCGTCGGACGGCCTGCGGTGCCTGGTCACCGGGGCGACCGGCTACATCGGCGGACGCCTGGTGCCCGAGCTGCTGGAGGCGGGGCACCGGGTGCGCTGCCTCGCGCGCTCCCCGGGCAAGCTGCGCGATCATCCCTGGGCGGATGACGTCGAGGTGGTCCGGGGCGATGTCACCGACGCGGCATCGGTGGCCGCCGCCCTGCGCGGCGTCGATGTGGCGTACTACCTGGTTCACGCGCTGGGTACCGGCCGAGGGTTCGAGGACGCCGACCGGGCGGCGGCCCGGATCTTCGGCGAGCGGGCCCGTGCGGCGGGGGTGCGCCGGATCGTCTACCTGGGCGGCCTCACCCCCGCGGGGGTGCCGCCGGCCCGGCTGTCGCCGCATCTGCGGTCCCGTGCCGAGGTCGGCCGCATCCTGCTGGCCTCGGGTGTCCCGACCACGGTCCTGCGGGCCGCGGTCATCATCGGCTCCGGCTCGGCGTCCTTCGAGATGCTGCGCTACCTCACCGAGCGCCTGCCGGTCATGGTCACGCCCAGCTGGGTGAGTACCCGCATCCAGCCCGTCGCGGTACGGGACGTGCTGCGGGCGCTCGTCGGCAGTGCCCGAATGCCGGGTGAGGTGAACCGCGCCTTCGACATCGGCGGCCGGGACGTGCTGACCTACCGCGAGATGATGCAGCGGTACGCGGCGGTGGCCGGGCTCCCGCGGCGGCTGATCCTGCCGGTGCCCGTGCTGACGCCCCGGCTGTCCAGTTACTGGGTCGGGCTGGTCACCCCGGTCCCGGCCTCGATCGCCAAGCCGCTGACCGAGTCGCTGCGGCACGAAGTGGTGTGCCAGGACCACGACATCACCCGCTACGTACCCGATCCCCCCGGGTCCCCACTCGGCTTCGACGAGGCGGTGTCCCTCGCCCTGCGACGGGTCCGCCAGGCCGATGTCGCCACCCGCTGGTCCTCGGCCGCGGTGCCCGGAGCACCCAGTGATCCCCTGCCCACGGACCCGGACTGGGCCGGCGGCAGCCTCTACACCGACGAGCGCGAGCTGGCCGTGGACGCCTCCCCCGCGGCCCTGTGGCGGGTCATCGAGGCCATCGGTGGCGAGCACGGCTGGTACTCCTTCCCCTTGGCCTGGGCGGCGCGCGGCTGGCTGGACCGGCTGGTGGGCGGGGTGGGGCTGCGGCGGGGTCGGCGC
>NZ_SRID01000015.1 GCF_004684805.1 Streptomyces palmae | reverse complement strand
GGGCGGCCGGGCGCCGGAGGACGGGCCGGGTGGGGTTCCCGGAGCGCCCCCGGAGCCCCCGGACCGCTGGGAGATCTTCGCCGCCTATCTGGACCTGGCGTGTCTGCGCATCGCGATCCGGCTGTCCGCCGCCGAGAATCCGCCCCCGCGCCCCCGTGCCGTCCGCCGGCTGGCGGCCAGGGCGGCGGGGCGGGTGCACGAGGCGGCGCGGCGCTGCCTGGGGCCGGGCCAGGGTGAACTGGACCGCGAGTCCTTCGAGGAGGTCTTCCCCTGGCGCACCGGCTGGGCGTCGGCCGTCCTCACCGAGGGTCTGCTGGTGCCCGCGGGGTGCGGATACCGCTTCGCCCACGAGGAGTTGGCGGACTGGCTCCAGGGCCTCCACCTGGATCTGGACGCGGCGCTGTACGCCTTGGTCCACCGCCGGTTCCAGGAGGCGGGGGAGGGACCCGGGCGTGCGCCGGCGGACGAGCCGGGCGCGGTCCCCTCCTGGGCGGCACCGGCCGACCAGGATGGCGCGGTGGTCGAGTCCGTTCCCTCCGATGCCGCCGCCACCGGCGTGGGGCCCGCGGCCCGTCCTCGTTCGCTGCCGGTGCCCCGGCACCGGATCGGCCCGGTGCTCCAGGCGCTGCTGCTGCTCGGCAGGCGGCGGGGGCCGGACGAACTCGCCCGGTATCTGGCGGATCTGGTGGCGGTGGCGGACCGCTCGGCCGCCCCGGTCCGCACCGGCCCCCCACGGGAGCGCGGACAGCGCGCCGAGGCGGCCTGGTGGGCGGCCCATCTCCTCGGTGAGGTGCTGCTCCGGGTACCGGACGCCACCCCGTACCTTCCGGTGCTGACCGAGCTCGCCGAGCGGATCACGGCACGGGCCGTGGAGCGCGGGGGCTTCTGCTCCGGGGGCCGCCGTACCGACCCTCCGGCGGATCGCGCCATGGACGGGACGGTGCCGGGCTCCCCGTCCGACGGAGCCCCGTCTCCGGCCCCGTACGCGGCGCTCGACGCCGCGAGGGTGCCGTCCCCGCGCCGGGTGCCGACCCCCGACCGGGGGAAGGCGGCGGCGCCGGGCGGCTACGGTGCCGGCGGGGGACCGGACCGCCGTGACGAGCAGGCGGCGATGCCGGGCGACCCGGGTGCCGAACGCCCCGGGTGGGGGTCGGCCGGTGCCCGGTCCGGGGCCTCGGCCGGCCTGGGCACCCTCGGGCCGCTGGCCGCCCTGGGCGAGTTCGGCCCCTGGTTCTGGCTGCGGCTGCCCCTGGCCACCGCCGACCGCCTGGAGCTGCTGCGCTGCCTGATCTTCGCGGACCAGCCCCCTCCGCCGCGGCCGGCGACAACCCCCGCACCCGGCACCGGGTCTCCGCCCCGTCCGTCCGAGAGCGCCTGCCCGCCGGACCGCTTTCTGGCGGCCGTCGGTGCCCTGCTCAGCGCCGAGCCCGGCACCGTACAGCCCTTGCTGTGCGGCTGGTTCGACGATGAGCGCCCTCTTCCGCGGCCCGCCGCGGCACCCACCCCGCAGCCACGGGCCACGGTGGCCGCCGCCGCACAGGCCCTGCTCTACACGCACCGCCGTCGAGCGCTGGACGAGTTGACCGAGGCGCTGGCGGACACGGCCCACCCGCGGGCCGCCGAGTTGCTGGGGGCACTCGCCGAGGAGGAGCCCGCCGCCCTGTGCCGGGCGGTGGACCGCTGGGCGCACGGCGAGCGCCCCGAGCGGTGGACGGCGGCGGTGACCTACGGGCGGCTCGCGGCGGAGTCGGCGCGCACCGAGGACGACCACCGCCTGCTCCGCCGCGCCGCGCTGGCCCTGCTCGACCGGCCCACCGACGGTTCCCCGCACGGGGCCGCGCTCGGCCTGCTCGTCCGCGATCCGGTGACACGCGGCGCGTATCTGCCGCGCGCACTGGAGCACTTCGCGGCCGGTGATCCGCAACTGCCGCCGCAGGCCCTGGTCCCGGCCCTGGACACCCATGCCGACGCGGTCCTGGAGGCGTTCCGGGAGCGCGTGCGGGAGCCGGGCCCGGCGACCGGCGAGGTGCTGCGGGTGCTCGCGGAGCTGACCGATCCGGAACTGGCCACTCGCGCCGCCCGACTGGTGCGCGAGTTGGTCGAACGGCGGGCGCACGGGGCGCGGTACGCCGCCGGGTTCGTCGACCGCCGGCTCGAGCAGGGGCCCGCCGCCCGGGCCGTGCTCTTCCCGCTGGTCCTGGAGATGCTGCGGGCACACCCGCCCCAGGTGCGGCGGGCCTTGGCACCGGTGCTGGCCTCTCCCGGTACCCCCGCCTCCCGCCCGCTCCGCGCCGAACTCCTGGAGGTGCTGCTGGAGCGGGAGCGGTACGGCTCCGCCGGGCAGCCGGAGACCGGCTGCGGCAACGCCGCGGTCCTGGAGGCCCTGCTGCGCGCCGCGGCCGAGGGCGCGGCGGCCCGCGGCGAGGCACGCACCCGGGAACTGGTGCACCGCACCGCCATGCTCCTGGCGCGCACCCCGGAGGGCGCGGCCTGCTTCGACCGCCGGCTGGTGCGGCTGGCCCGCGAGGTGCCCGGCTTCGCCCGGCTGGTGCGCGGCTGGCTGGAGTCGGCGCCGGAGGAGTGGGCGACGGTGCCGGGCCCGGCCGCCCGGCGCGAGTGCGAGCTGCTGGCGCGCAACGGCTCCGTGGGACCGCGGGAGCGCGTGGTCGAGGCAGGCGTGCCGCTGTGCCGGCTCGACGGCCCGCGGATCGAGGAGTGGTCGGCCGACGCGCACCCGGCCCACGGCTGATCGGGGGCCGGTCTCGGGCAGGGAGCCGCGGCGGTGGTCGGCGAGTGAGACATGCGTCGCAGTGCCGCTGGGCTGGCCGATGCTGGGCATCACGCTCGGGCATGGCAGTCTTAGACCTGCGAAGTCGACAGACAAGAGTTCGGGCGAGGAGCGGGCACAGTGCAGCGCTGGCGTGGCTTGGAGGACATCCCCGAGGACTGGGGGCGCAGCGTCGTCACCATCGGCTCCTACGACGGGGTGCACCGTGGGCACCAGCTGATCATCGGCCGCACCGTGGCACGTGCGCGAGAGCTCGGCGTGCCCGCGGTGGTGGTCACCTTCGACCCCCACCCCAGTGAGGTGGTGCGCCCCGGCAGCCATCCGCCGCTGCTGTCCCCGCACCACCGGCGCGCGGAGCTGATGGCCGAGCTGGGCGTGGACGCGATGCTGATCCTGCCCTTCACCACCGAGTTCTCGCAGCTCACCCCCGGCGACTTCGTCGTCAAGGTGCTGGTCGACAAGCTGCGGGCACGGCTCGTGGTGGAGGGCCCCAACTTCCGTTTCGGGCACCGGGCCGCCGGAGACGTCGCCTTCCTGCGGGAGCTGGGCGCCACCTACGACTACGAGGTCGAGGTCATCGACCTGTGCGAGCGCGGGACGGCGGGCGGCGGCGAGCCGTTCTCCTCCACCCTGGCCCGCAGGCTGGTCGCGGCGGGCGACGTCGAGGGCGCGATGGAGGTGCTGGGCCGTCCGCACCGTGTCGAGGGCCTGGTGGTCCGGGGCGCCCAGCGCGGCCGGGAGCTCGGCTATCCGACCGCGAACGTCGAGACCGTGCCGCACACCGCGGTCCCCGTCGACGGCGTGTACGCGGGGTGGCTGACCGCGGCCGGCGAGCGGATGCCGGCGGCGATCTCGGTGGGCACCAACCCGCAGTTCGACGGCACCGAGCGGACGGTGGAGGCGTATGCCATCGACCGCGTCGGGCTCGACCTCTACGGCCTCCATGTGGAGGTGGACTTCCTGGCGTATCTGCGCGGCCAGGAGAAGTTCGACTCCATCGAGGCGCTGCTGGAGCGGATGGCGATCGATGTGAAGCGGGCTCGCGACCTGGTCGCGGAGCACACCGCGGGCGCCTCGGGCGCGGTCGGCGGCGCCGAGGACTGAGCGGCGCACCCGCCACCGGACGCGCCGCGCCATACGACAGGGAGAGGCCCCGGGCACCAAGCCCGGGGCCTCTCCCTGTCGCTGTGTCCCGCCGCGGCCCCCGCGCGCGATCGGCGCGGGGGCCGCGGCGGGCCGCAGGTCTGTCGCCTACTGCTGGGGCGCGGGCGGCTGCTGCCCGTCAGGCACGCCCGGCTGCCCGGGCTGCGGCTGAACCTGCCCCCCTTGCTGCGGCCAGACCTGGCCCGGCTGCGGGGCGTAGGGCTGTCCCGGGACCGGCGCCTGCCCCGCGGCCGGTGCCGCCGCTCCCGGCTGCTGCCAACCGCCCTGCGCAGCGGCCTGCTGGCCGGGCTGGACCCACGCCTGGCCCTGCTGGACGGGCGCGCCGGCCTGCGGCTGCCCGGGCTGCCCCGGGTACTGCTGCGGGTACTGCTGAGCCCCCGGTTGGGGCTGCGGTACGAACTGGCCCGGCTGCGGCTGCCCCGGCTGGGCCTGGGCCGGGTAGCCGCCCGGCTGCGGCTGCCCGGGGGCGTAACCGCCCGGCTGGGCCTGCCCCGGCAGCGGGCCGGCCGGTACGCCCTGGCCCGGGATCGGCGGGGCCAGGTGCGGCGGGGGCTGGGAGCTGCCGTCGCCCGTCCACAGCCCCTGCGCCTGCTGGGCCCGGGTGAAGTCCTCGGCCACCATCGCGGAGAGGTTGAAGTACGCCTCCCGGGTCTTCGGCCGCATCATCTCCAGGTCCACCTCGGCACCGGCGGACAGGTGCTCGTCGAACGGCACCACGACGACACCGCGGCAACGCGTCTCGAAGTGGGAGACGATGTCCTCCACCTTGATCATCTTCCCGGTCTCGCGGACTCCGGAGATCACGGTGATGCTCCGCGAGACGAGATCGGCGTAACCGTGCGCGGAGAGCCAGTCCAAGGTGGTGCTGGCACTGCTGGCCCCGTCCACCGAGGGGGTGGAGATGATGATCAGCTGGTCGGCGAGGTCGAGCACGCCCCGCATGGCGCTGTACAGCAGACCGGTGCCCGAGTCGGTGAGGATGATCGGGTACTGCTTGCCCAGCACGCCGATGACCCTGCGGTAGTCCTCGTCATTGAAGGTCGTCGAGACGGCCGGGTCCACGTCGTTGGCGAGGATCTCCAGGCCGGACGGCGCCTGCGAGGTGAACCGTCGGATGTCCATGTAGCTGTTGAGGTACGGGATGGCCGTCACCAGGTCGCGGATGGTCGCCCCGGTCTCGCGCCGCACCCGGCGGCCCAGGGTGCCCGCGTCCGGGTTGGCGTCGATCGCGATGACCTTGTCCTGGCGCTCGCTGGCGAGAGTGGCGCCCAGCGCGGTCGTGGTGGTGGTCTTGCCGACACCGCCCTTGAGGCTGATCACGGCGATCCGGTAGCAGGACAGCACCGGCGTGCGGATCAGCTCCAGCTTCCGCTGCCGCTCGGCCTCCTCCTTCTTGCCGCCGATCTTGAACCGGCCACCCGGACTGCCCTGCTTGCGGGGCTTGGGCTTGTTGCGCAGCAGCCGGTCCGAGGACAGCTCCACCGCTGCCGTGTAGCCCAACGGGGCGCCCGCTCCGTGCCCCGGTCGCTGGCGCTGCTCGGGCGAGATGGTGGGCCAGCCGCCGGTACGCGGGTCGGCGGGGCCGGCGTTCTGCGCCCCGGCGGCCCCCGAGTCCTGCGGGTAGCCGTAGCCGGCCTGGGCATCGGTACCCGGCGCTCCCTGCGGGCCGGGGGCGACCGGGCCGCCGTGCTGCGGATAGCCGTAACCGGCCTGCGCCTGGGCCGGACCTGTCTGGCCGGGCAGCTGGGCGCCCTGCGGGCGGGCATCCGCCGCCGGCTGCGGGAAGCCGTAACCGCCCGGTGCCGGGGCGGGGCCGGGCTGCGCGCCGCCCTGCCCGGGGGCCCCGTGCTGCGGGGCGCCCTGCTGACCGGGGATGTACCCGGCAGCCGGCTGCCCGCCGACCCCTGGCTGGGCCCCGACGCCCGGCTGGGCCCCGACGCCCGGCTGGGCCCCGGCTCCGGGCTGCCCCGTGGCCCCCGGCTGGGCCGCGACGCCCGGCTGTGCCCCGGCCGTGGGCTGCGGGAAGCCGTAACCGCCCACGCCGGCGGCGGCCGGAGCCGGACCGCTCGGGCCTGGCTGGACCGGAGCGTGCCCCATCACGGGCGGCGTCTGCTGTACGGGGGCGGACGGAGCCTGCGCGGCCGGCGCCGCATCGGCCGGGATGGCGTCGGTGGGCTCGGGCCGCGGGTACCCGTACCCACCGGGCACACCGTGGCCCGGCGGAACGGCGTCCGTCGGCTCGGGACGCGGATATCCGTAACCACCGGGCGCGGCACCGCCGGTGGGCGCGGCCGGGACGGCGGAGCCGGGGGCCTGGGCGGCAGGAGCGGGCTGCCCCTGCGTACCGGGAACCGGCGGCCGCCAGTCGGCGGACAGCCGCGCGAAGGTCTTTCCGTAGCCGGAGTCCGCTGTGGAGTCGGAACCCGGTACGGCGCCGGAGCCCGGCTCCGCGGCAGTCCCCGCGCCGGCGGCGGGCACCGCTCCGGCCTCCCCGCCACCGGTGGGCGCCGGCGGCGCGGCCGGCTCGAAGTCCGGGGGCAGCGGCGGGAGTCCGCCCTGCGGAACGGGTTGCGGCGCCCAGTCGCCGCCGGCGGCGGCCTGCGGCGCGGCGGACGGAGCGGCCTGCGCGGCGTCGCCCGCGACCTTGCGGCGCAGCGCCGCACCGGAGAACTGCATCGTGCCCTCGCTGCGCACCATGCCCTCGAAGGCATCGGGGTCGGAGACCGCGTCGGATTCGGACAGGAACTCCGGCTGGGCGTCGGCCTCTTGCCCGGTCTGGGCCGCGGCGCGCTCCGCCACCTCCCTGCGCAGTGCGGCGCTGGAGAAGCGCATGGTGGCCGGACTCCCCACGGCACCGCCGCCCGCCGCGGCGCCATCGGCCGGAGTGCCGCCTGCCGCGCCATCGTCCTTCAGGGCCGCGGGCGCCTCCTCGGCGGTGTCCGTTGGGGAGTCCGCGCCCGCGCCGGAGGAGCCCGACACACCCGACGGGGCCGCGTCAGCCGCTCCGCCGGTGCCGTCCGTGGTCTCTGAGTCCGTCCTGCCGGGCTCGCCGCCCGCCGACCGGTCATCCTCGGCACGGTCCTCAGCGGCAGCCGTGCCCGCCCCGTCATCGGTGGTGCCGGTGCCGGCACCGTCCGCGCCGTCCCGTTCGTCGCCCCGCTCGGCTTCCGCCGCGCCGGGGGTGGCCGCGGTCGCCTCCGGCCGGGCGCCGCTGGGTGCCAGGACGAAGTCGCCGTCGGTGTCGTCGGCGCCGCTCCCCGCACCGCCGGTGGACGGAGCCGCCGGGGAGGGGGGTTCAGCGGTCGGCGTGTCGGTGGTGGCACCGGATCCGTACCCCTCCGGCACCAGGACCGGACTGCCGGTCGGCGGCGGGGGCGGGATCAGCCCGGAGCCCGAAACCGGCGCCTGGCCGCCGTCCTTGCCGCCGGATTCGTCCGCGGCGGCGGGCGAACCGGTGGAGGAGGTACCCGAGGCCGGCGCGGCGTCCTGGGTGTACCAGGAGGGCGTGCTGTAGTCGATGGTGAACTCGCCGGTGTGCTCGGGATCCGCGTCGGTCCGATCATCGCCGGGTGAGGTTCCGCCCGTGCGGATCTCGTCCCGATCGCTGCTCACAATGCCTCCTGGTGTGGTCGAGCACCTTGCGTGTCCGGCGAGGCCGATCGCTACCGTCGCGCGTCCGACTGCTCGGCTTTCCCCTTGTGGGACGCGGCGACCCGGTGCCCGGGTTCGCCACCGCCCACACAAGACTAGTCATGCCGTGCGCCGTGGGGGCAGGCCCGCCGTGCCCCGGGCATCAGAAAACTGACGCACCGTGCATACGCCCGCGCACCGCGACAGGAGGTGCACCATCCCACTGTGCGGGCATATGCCGCAACTCGGGCATGAGGCAGTGTCAGTCGACGCGACGCGGGGTGCCCAGCAGCCCCGACTCGGCCTCCGTCGGCTGGGTCATGACGTACCGCCGAGAGGTCCTGTCGCACCACAGGGTGACCCCGTCGCCCAGCGTCGGCAGCGCCGCCACCTCCTCCTCGGGCAGCGCCATGATCCGGCCGACCTGCTGGGCCTCGTCCGGTGACACCCGCTGGACGCCCACCAGATCGGCGTTCTCCAGCAGCCTGGGCGCCACCGGGCTCAGGTACGGCAGCAGGGTCAGCACCGCCTGCCAGGGCAGCGCGGAGACCCGCCCGCGCGGCGGGCGCATTCCGCAGTCCCGCACCACCAGCACCGGGCTGTTGACCGAGGGACCCTGCGGAGGAACGCGCCCCACCTCGAACACCGTCATGCACTGCTGCCCGCCGCCCGCGGCCTGGACCACGTGCGACCACAGATGCGGGCGACCGGTCTCCACCGCGATCCGGGCGCCGGTGCCGGCGGTCCGCAGCGCCAGCGCCTGCGCCGTCCACAGCCCGCCGATGAGCACCGCGTCGAAGGGTTCCGGCCGACTGAAGCCCAGCACCGCGGGTGCCCCCTGGGGGTCCACGCCGATGGTCACCCCGTCATCGCCGACCGGCAGCCCCAGGTCGCCCAGTTGCTCCAGCGGCAGGGCGTGCCGGGCGCGGCGCGGACCTATGAGCCCGAAGCCGGGGCGCCGGACGCCTCCCGCGCCACCGGCGGGCGCGCCGTCGCCCCGTACGGAGCCGCCCCGGGCCCTGGACCCGGGCTGGCTCGGAACACCCGTCTGGTGCGGAAAACCGACCTGAACCGGTTCCCCCTGGGGGGCCGGGGTGGCGGCGGTCGGGCCACCGATGTCTGTCGTGCTCATCAGCGCGTGCCTCCCAAGGGCAGAGTCGCGAGCACCCCGGGCACCTGCTCGCGGTCCAGGCGCACCAGGGCCACCTTCATGCTCCGTGCGGCGCGTTCCATCGCCTTGCGTCCGTCCACCAACTCCGTGTCGCTGCGGCCGGTGAGCCGCAGATAGCCGCTGATCCGGGCGTCGGCACGGCCCGCCGGGCCCTGCCCCGGACTCAGCGTCAGGCTGAAGGTGGTGGCCAGCGCGGGCACCCCGGTGAGCAGCGCCACGACCTGCGAGAGCGGGGTGGTGCCCGGCCCCAACTGCGGCCAGCGGGACACCCAGTAGCTGGTGTGCCAGCGATCGTCGCAGCGCCAGGCGCGGGAGGACTCGACGGTCCGGCGAGTGGGCGCGTTCCCGCGCCCCGCCTGCGCCGTCGCCAGCGGATTGGCGCACGCCGAGGTGGCGATGGCCGCTGTCAACTCGCCCTCCTCCAGCGGCTTGGCCGCGAACCCGGCTCCGGTCAGCCGACTGGCCAACTGGTCGACGGCGCGCAGCAGACAGCGCTGCGCGCCCTCCAGTCCGCCACCGCGCGCCTCCACCGCCTCCGCGCACAGCTCCGGATGGAGCTTCAGCGCCACCCAGGTCATCCGCACCGCCGGCGCACCGCTCTGCTCCTGCAGGGGCGCGTAACTGCGGGCGGCCACCGACTGCGGGGGCAGATGAGGCGCCGGCGCCGGCTGGGTGTGCTGGACGACCTGCACGGACTCCAACCGGATGTCGTCCACCCGCAGGGCGTCGTGCAGCAGCCCCAGAGGCAGCGGCCGACCGACGCCCACCGGCCGCAGCGGCACATCCGTGCCCTGCACCTGGATCACCGCGGTCAGGAACGTACCGTCGCCCACCATGCCCACCTGCCGGCGGTCCCGCGCGGCGTAGGAGTACGTACGCAGTGCCGGGTCGCACTCCACCACCGGCGCCAGTGCCGGGTCGGTACCGGGCGCCACCGGCTCCTTGGCGTGCTTCTGACGGCGCCGCAGCGCCGCCGCCGTGGCCAGCCAGTCGGTCATCTGCTGCTGCCTGCGCCGCGGCAGGGCGAGCGCGATCAGCACGAGGGCGATGACGCCGGCGGGCGCGAGCAGCAGCGGCGAGATGATCCAGCCGACGCAGACCACCGCCGCCGCGACCTCCACCAACACCAACTGCTGGAGCCGCACCGGTCCGAATCCCCTGGTGAGCGACGGCTGCCGCGATACGGCACGCTCGGGACCGCGTGCGCGGGTGGCAGAGCCCATCGGTGACCACCTTGTCCTTTTCTCGCGACTGTCCGCGCTTCCGCGCGTCTCCCCGTCATCCGCGACGACCCGCCGCAACGGGTCAGCTGATCGCGCTGTCACGTTATCGGACGGCGGTGCGTCTCCGGTCGGTGCCCGAAAGTGGGCGAACTCGCCCTGAAGAGCCGGATTTACTCCCGCCCCGTCCCCGTACCCCCGCCACATGGACCACGCGGGTGAGAGGCATAGTAGATAATCAGGCCGACGTCGGCCCCAGGGCGGCGGTGCCCGAACGGTTGACGCTGAGTTACGGGGAGAAGCGGCTCACACATGGCATCTCGCAGGGACGAGCTCAACGCCTACACCTTCGCGAAGAGGCGTACGGTCACGGCCTTTCTGCAGCCCTCGGCCACCAACACGGAGGAGGGGCCGCCGCGCCCGATCCGCGCCGTACTGCCCGGTCTGATCGTGGGCGCGCTGGTGCTCGCCGGATTCGGCGCCTGGGGCATGATCGACCCGACCGCACCCAAGGGCTGGGACGAGCCCGGGGCCCATGTGATCGTGGGCAGCGCCTCCACCACCCGCTATGTCGTGCTCGTCACCGACGGCAAGAAGCAGCTGCACCCCGTCCTCAACCTGGCCTCCGCCAAGCTGCTCCTGGAACCGAGCAAGTCCAGCGTGGTCACCGTCAAGGAATCGGCGATCGACAACGGCGACATCCCCCGCGGACCGACCGTGGGCATCCCCTACGCCCCGGACCGCATGCCCTCCGCGGAGGAGGCCGGCAAGAAGAAGAAGTGGGCGGTCTGCGAACAGCCCGGCGGCAACAACAAGACCACCCAGAAGGCCGTCTTCCTCTTCGCCGACCGAGAGGTCGGCAAGGTCCAGGGCAAGGAGCGGCTCCGCGGCAGCCAGGTGCTGTACGTCCAGGGCAAGCACGACGACCGCTACCTCGTGGACCCGTACGGCTCCCGCTACCGCATCGGCGGCACCGGCCGGAACAAGCCGGACGGAGCCGAGTACAACCTCCTGCTGCGCACCCTCTTCGCCGACGGGGCCAAGCCGCAAAGCGTCACCGACGACTGGCTCAACACCCTCCGCGAAGGCACGGACGTCCAGTTCCCGCAGGTGCCCGGCACCATCGGAGCGGACGCCGGACTGCCCGCGCTCGGCAAGGCCAACAAGGTCGGCATGGTGCTGGTGGCGGCCGCCGGCACCAGCACCCAGCACTACGTCGTGCTCCCCCACAAGGTCGCCCGGGTCTCCGACTTCGTCGCGGAACTCTTGCTCAGCAGCCCCCAGTTGGCCGACCTCGGCCAGAACAACAGGCCCGAGCGGGTGCACAACGCGGACTTCACCCCGGACAGCAAGGACTTCTACGGCGACCGGAACTGGCCCACCCAGGCCCCGCGGCAGGCCAACTCCGTGGAGACCACCCAGGACAGCGCCGCCAAGGACACCGTCTGCAGCATCCTCGACGGGGTCAGCGGCGACGGCACGCCCAAACTGGGCACCTGGGCCGGCCGCGACTACCCGGCCACCATCGTGGACGGCGCCACCAGCGCGTACGTCACCCCCGGCAGCGGTCTGCTCTACCGCCAGATCACCGGCAGCTCGACCAAGACCGGTCTGGTGTTCCTGGTCACCGACACCGGCCTGCGCTACCAGGTCCAGGCCAACAACGACAGCAGCACCGACAAGTCGAAGATCGGTGGGGACGAGGACAAGAAGCAGCAGGGCGGACAGGAGGCCAACAAGGCCCAGAAGCGGCTGGGCTACGACGGTGTGCCCCTGGCGCCCATCCCGGCCAACTGGTCCCAGTTCCTGCCGATCGGACCGCGACTGGACACCAACAGCGCCCGGCAGCCGCAGGGCTCCTAGAGCCGGGACGAGACGACCATGACACGGGGGACGGTAGGGCCGCCGGCATTCGCGCCGGAACCGACGACGACGCAGCAACGGATCCAACGGACCACGAAGCGGGGGAAGGCAGTGCCGCGTACCAAGCTGGGCGGCGGGCTGGCGGCGGCCGCCCTCCTCGCCCTGACCGCGACAGCGGGTGCCGGCCAAGCCGCCCACGCCGCGCCCGCCGGCCCCGACCTCACGCACCCCGGCCCGCGACTCGACGGCGACGGCGAGATCGACGGCAACGGCGAGTGCACCTACCCGATGAAAAAGCAGATCAAGGGCACCCCGTGGGCGCTTCAACGCCTGGTGCTCGACCAGCTGTGGCGGGACACCAAGGGGCGCGACCCCCAGGGCCGCCCGGTGCGGGTCGCGGTCATCGACAGCGGGGTGGACAACGACAACCCGCAGCTCAAGTCGGCTGTCGACGCCTCCAGTGGAATGGACTACCTGCCCGCCGACAAGTCCGACCAGCCTCCGCCGCAGGACACCGGTGAGGCGGACGCCAAGGACGAGAAGGACCAGAAGGGCAAGAAGGAGAAGCAGCAGCCGCCCCCTCCGCCGCCCCCGCCCAGGGACGGTACGGACGACACCGTGGGCCACGGCACCAAGGTCGCCGGCATCATCGCCGCCCGCCCCAACCCTGGCACCGGGTTCGTCGGCCTGGCCCCCGAGGCGCAGATCATTCCGCTCAAGCAGAGCGACGACAAGGGCAACGGCACGCCCCAGACCATGGCCCAGGCCATCCACAAGGCCGTCGAGGAGGGTGCCAAGGTCATCAACATCTCCCAGGACACGGTGGGCGCCCGCCCCTCGGTCGTCCTGGAAGCCGCCGTCCGGTACGCCCTCGACCACGATGTCGTGGTGGTGGCCGCGGCCGGCAACGATGGGGCGGACGGCAAGTCCAAGCGCACCTACCCCGCCTCCATCCCCGGGGTCCTGGCCGTCGCCGCCTCCGACCGCAACAACGAACGCGCCTACTTCTCGCAGAGCGGTGACTTCGTCGGAGTGGCGGCGCCCGGTGTCGAAATGGTCTCCACGGTGCCCAAGTACGGCCAGTGCGTGGACAACGGGACCAGCTTCTCGACCCCCTACGTCGCCGGCCTCGCGGCCCTCATCCGGGCCAAGCACCCCGACTGGAAGCAGCACCAGGTCGTCGCCCAGATCGAGCAGACCGCCGAACGCGGTGTGAACGGCCGCGATCGCTACGTCGGATGGGGCGTGGTGGACCCGGTCCGCGCCATGACCGAGGACGACCACCCCATCGACAAGCCCACCGCCGGCACAGCACACCGCGACATCGCCGCTCCCGCGGCCCAGCCCCTGATCATCGGCGAGACTCCCCAGCAGCGCCGAGAGCGCTATGCGACCTACGCTCTGGGCGGGGTGATCGCCACCGCCGCCGTCATCACGGGCACGACCCTGGTGGCCCGAGACGGCCGCCGCAGACGCGCACGACGAGACGTTCCGTAGCGGCAGGTCTTGTTACAGACCTGTCAACAAGCCCTGGCCACTTTGTGGTTGGGGCGTGAAAGAGTGGTGGGTACAGTGACACCCGCAGGCGCGGGTGCGCTACACGGGGAGGGCTAAGAGTGGGGCAGCCGAAAGACGACGCAGGTTCTACGCCACCCACTTTCGGAAGCAGCCTGGTCAAGGAAGCCGAGACGCTGAGTAAGTTCAAGGGGCGTATCGATACGGTCCTGACGGCGCTTCAGGAGTCTGCGGCGTCAAAGAAGAACATCAGCCATCAGACGATTCCACAGCATGCGTACGGCAAGGACTTCGCCGCGGCAAAGAGCATGGCCGAGCACTACGACAAGGTGCGCCTGCGCCTGGAGGAATTGTCTCAGTTCCTGGGTGACCGGATCGAGGCCATGGGCATTGCCGCCAAGATCGCCGAGCGGGGCTACGACTCCATCGACGACGACCTGGCTGCGCGACTTCGCGAACTTGAGAAGCGCGCCCGGGAGCACTACCGCAAGCCCGAGGACGAGGGAAACAGTCACGGGCAGGATTCCCCTGAGCGAGGCAAGGGTAGCGGCAACAACTCCGGCGGCAGCCAACTCTGAGAGGGGAGGGAAAAATGGGAGACGGTCAGTTCGACCAGATGTCCCACGAAAAACTCTACGAGATGATTGCGGGGGCAGACCCAGGATCAATCGTTGCCGCCTGTGCCGCACTGACTCTAGCGGCCGGCGACATCCAGAGCATCAGCGAAGAAATGAAAGCCCATGCCGACAAAGCCCGTTGGGAAGGGCAAGGCGCTGAAGCATTTCGTGGGTGGGTCGGAGAGATGGCTAAGCAGACTCTGGTCCTAGCCGAATATACGACCGGTGTGTGCAATGCACTGGGTGTGGCCGGAGACGGGCTGGCAAAAGGTAAGTCTCAAATGCCACCAGCCCTGTGCATGGTCGACCCGGAAGAGGACGCGAAACGGACGAAGCCAGGAGGGAACCAGCAAGCAATCGCTGCTCTCGAGACGGTTAGTTCCTCCTATGCCACTGCACAGGGAGATATCGCCAAACTCAAGGAGCCGAACTTCCCTCCGCTGCCGGAAATCGGGAATTCAATCGCAGGCGGCGAGCAATCGTACGGTAGTTCTACATCTTCTGGTGGCGGCACCAACTCAGGTCTGGCAGCACCGACCATCGTTTCTCATGCCGTAACCCCCACTGCCGGTCCAAGTGGAAATCCTGCCCACGCAGGATCTGTCAGCCTTCCACAAATGGACGACATTCCCCCGTTCGACCCCGGCACGCCTGGTCATGTAGGCAGCGTTCCCTCTGCGCCCGAGCAGGCCAGGGGAACCGACCTCGACTCCACAGTCACGCTTCCGCCGGCACCACCCACAGAGACCAGGCCGATGCCTCCGGGGCTGCCTGATACCTCACGTGTGCCCCAGGCGCCAGTCCCAGTTGGTCCGGTTGGACCCTTGCCGACCGCGCCTGGCTCCGGTCCCGCCAAGCGTCCTGGTGAGCCTGGGCCGATGAGGCCCGGCACCCCTCTGCCCGGCATGCCGACCAACAGGCCCAGCGGGCCGAGTCAGGGGCCTGTCGTGGGAAGCCCTCAAGGCCCTGCGCTTCCGCCGCGAACAGGGATGAACCCTCCTCGGGTCAGCCCAAGCGATGGAATCTACGGGCCTCAGCGTGCCCGGCCGAACGGACAACCTGCCACACCGCGAATCCCGCAAGGGAGGGTGGTTGGTGAAGAGCGGCCTGTGGCTGGTCCGGGGCGAGGTCCTATGGGGCCCATGCAGCATGCTCCTGGTGTCCGTCCTCCCGGCCAGAGCCCCAATATGGCTGCCAGGCGGCTGGTATCGGAACCCCGCCGCACCATCGGGGCTCCGCGGGACACCGGGCCGGTATCCGATCAGCGTCTTCCTCAAGGGAGAGCGTTCGGCGAGGAACGGCCTGTGGCTGGTCCGGGGCGGGGTCCTGTGGGGCCCATGCAGCACACTCCTGGTGTCCGTCCTCCTGGTCAGGGTCCCCATGCGACTGCTGGGCGGCTGTCTTCAGAACCGCGCCATGTATTCGGTGCTCCATCCAGTGCTGCGCCGGTGTCCCAACCGCGCCTTCCTCAGGGAACCGTGGTGGGCGAAGAGCCAGCGACTTCGCCGCGCAGCGCGGCCACGCCTGGGGCGAACGTTATCGGTTCTGGTCCGAAGGCATCCCCTGACGCCACAGTGGGGAGACGCCTGAGCTCGGAACCTGGCGGGGTGACAGGTGGGCTTCGTACCCCGCGTGGCGGGAGGGCTGAATTCACACCGGGTGGTACAGGGCTCACGCGAGGGAACGACGCTCTTTCGCGTTGTCAGGCGTCGGAGGGCGAGGGGAAAGTGGGTGACGGCGGTGAGAGGAACACCATTCCGCCCACCATCCAATAACTAGGATATCTAAGGAGTCTGCTGTCTTATGCCTCGTGCGGGTCGTCTTGGGTGGGGAGTTGGGGCGGGTATTGCTGTTCTCGGCGCAACATCCCTGATCTTCGGTGGATTGGCCCCCGAGGCATCAGCAGAGGATATCCGATCACATCAGTGGTACCTCGAAACCATGCAAGCTCCCCAAATGTGGAAAGTAAGCAAAGGTCAAGGCGTCACTGTTGCGGTGGTGGATACCGGGGTTAGGGACTCGCTTCCCGAACTCCGAGGCAAGGTGTTGCCGGGTAAAGACTTTACGGAGGCACCAACGGGTGCACATCGGGACACTTCCGGCCATGGCACCAACATGGCAGCTCTTGTCGCTGGTTCAGGGGAGGGCGGGGGCATTCAGGGGCTGGCGCCCGAAGCCAGCATTCTGCCGATTAAGATTCCGGTAGATAAAGGCGTAGGGTTCGGAGATTCCAATATTTCTCGTGCCATTCGATACGCTGTCGATGGTGGGGCGAAGGTGATCAACATCTCTGTCGCTTCTGCTGGCACTCCGTCCTCTTTTCCCGCGACACAACGTGCCGTGGACTATGCGCTACGTAAAGGTGTGCTTATCTTCGCAGGTGTGGGAAATGACGGAGAGAAGGGGAACCCGATAGAATTTCCTGCCGCTCTCCCGGGAGTCGTTGGGGTTGCCTCAGTCGACCGTTCTGTGCAGGTTTCGAAGTTTTCTAATCACGGAGACCAGGTCGCACTGGCAGCTCCTGGACAAGACATCCCGGAATACTGCACGAAGACACAAGGGAACTGCATCGCCTGGGGGACCAGTCAAGCCACCGCTCTCGCATCCGCATCCGCGGCTCTCATCTGGGCCAAGCACCCGAAGTGGACCAACTACCAGGTGCTTCGGGTCATGATGCAGACGGCGGGCAGGCCGGACTGGGGCGACGTGCCGAGCGACTACGTCGGCTATGGCGCCGTCCGCCCGCGTTTGGCTCTCCTTGAGGGCAAGGGCGATCCCGGCCCCGCCGACGTCAACCCGCTCCTGGCCCGAGAGGGAGCGAACCACCCGGCGCCGTCGGCGAGTGCGTCGACTGGTGAAAGCGCTCAGCCCACTTCGAGCCCGCAGCCGAAGTCTCCCGCGCCCGCACCGAGTCACGCCGCCGCCAAAGACGATTCGGATGGTGACGGCAAGGCTGTCTGGATAGGGGTCGGTGTGGCTGCCGTGGTGTCGATCGGGGCGGTGGGCCTGATGCTCGCACGGCGGCGCCGCCATTGATTGGCGATCGAGCGACCTGGATCTGTCGGTGGTCCGCGCTACTGCACTTCTGAGGTGAGCATGCCCGTATGTCTCGGGAGTTTCACTGCCTTCAGCCGTGCGCGGGGAAGACTCTGCCAACTCCCGGTGCTGCGCACCGATCACGTACCCGCCCGCGACTCGACGGCAACGGCAAGGTCGACAGCGACGGCGAGTGCATCTACCCCGCTCCCATGCCCGAGGTCCTGGCCGTCGCCGCCTCCCACCGCAACAACGAGCGTGCCCACCCCCTGGTGGCCCAAGACGGCCGCCGCAGACGCGCACGGCGAGACGTTCCGTAGCGGCAGGTCTTGTTACAGACCTGTCAACAAGCCCTGGCAATCCTGTGGTTGGGGCGTGAAAGAGTGGTGGGTACAGTGACACCCGCAGGCGCGGGTGCGCTACACGGGGAGGGCCAAGAGTGGGGGACGGGAAGACACAGTTCGGGAAGGGCTTCGCCAAGGAGGTCAAGACCCTCAAGGGCTTCAAGAGTCGCATCGACGACGTGCTCTTGAAGTTCGCCGATTCACCGGGCGCCAAGAAGAATCTCGATAGTCACGGCGTTCCGACGACCGCCTTTGGTAGTAGTTCCTTCAATGCCGCCGGCATTCTGGCTGGTCATGTGGAGAAGGCGCACGCACGCCTATCCGAGCTCTCCCAGATCTTGGGCGATCAGATCGAAGCACTGGGCATCGCTGCCGTGATCGCTGAGAACAACTACGAGGGCGTGGACGCAGAGCAGTCCGCTCGGCTCAAAGCGATTCAGGAACGGGCCGAAAGATATTACCAGGGACATCGTGACAATCCTGCTGCCGTGACGCCCGACAACCCGATCTGCAGCCCGAGTGATCAGGGTAAGTCAGGCGAGAGCCCAGCGACGGGTAACGACACCGACGGCAAGGAATGAGCGGGAGGGGGGAGAGATATGGGAGAGGGCGTCAAGACACCGCCGGCCTGCGCGAGCGGAGGTCAAAACTTCGAAGGTCTGAACTACAAACAGCTCAACGCCATGATCGAGTCTGCGACACCGGAGAAGTTTGACGGCCTGCTGAAGGCACTCGAGGGGGCGCACACCGTCATTGGCGGCATCGGCGAGGAGCTCATTGAGCACGCTGACAACGTGCAGTGGGAGGGCGAGGGTGCCCAGTCCTTCAAGGACTGGGTCGAAGCGATGGGCAAGCAGACCGTCGCACTTGCCAAGTACGCCGAGATGGTGCATTCAGCGCTGGACCACGCCAAGTTCGGTCTTGCGGAAGGCAAGGGAGAAATGCCTGGGCCGGGCACTCCTCTGACGCAGGAGCAGATCGACAAGACGCAGACTCTGCGAGACAACGCGGCCCGCGCAGCCCTGCGTAAGATCGAGTCCTACTACAATGTGGCTCAGTCGACATGGCTCGACAAGCTCGAAGAACCGAGATTTCCCAAGGCTCCTGATGTCGTGACGCAGGCGTCCGACAGTTATGTGACGCCGACGGGGTCGGGTTCGAGTTCGGGAACTGTCACGCCCGGCGTGCGAAATTTCGCGGTTTCCGCTCCGGCGCCCCGTTCTACGCTCCCCAGCGCGCAGGTTCATTACACCGACGGGGTGAAGACCCCCCATGGCGACGTCGAGTCGCTTCCGCCTGTTCCTGCGCTGGATCCGCCCAGCAGCCACTCCGGCAGCCCGGCGAACCCGGGACAGGCCACGGGAACGAACATCGACTCGACAGCCACCCTTCCCCCTGCCCCGGAGACGCCGACGCGGCCGACTGGTCCCGGACTCCCTGATCCTGGGCGTCCATCGCCAGTGCCGGTCACGCCACCGGCACCCATTCCCCCTGTCAACAGATTGCCAAGCCCGATCAAGCCCAGTGGCGGGCCGCCCACCGGACCGGCCAGGCCAGGACCCATCGGGCCTAGCCCCGCCAAGTCGGGTCCCGGCCCGATGCCGCCAGGGCCCACTCGGTCGAATCCGGGGCTCCCTGGCCCGATGAGGCCGGGCGCGATGCCGCCGGGGCCGGCACGTTCGGGCCCTGGTCTGCCCGGGCCTTCGAGGCCGGGGCCGATGATGCCACCCCCTCGGTCGAATCCTGGTGTACCCGGGCCAATGCGGCCTGCCCCGTTCACCCCTGGGCCGGCGCGTTCGGGGCCTGGCTCGCCCGGGCCCGTCAATCCCGCTCCCAGGGTGCCGCCTGCACGGCCCGGCGCTCCGATTCCCGGCACGCCGCCGGCGACCTCTAACGGCCTGCCGCCACGCGCTCCGGCCGTTGGTGAACGAGTAGGTTCTCTTCCTCCGCCACGCGCCCAGTCGTTGGCTCAACCATCAACTGATGGGGTAAGCGGGGGTCAGCGCAACCCGAACCGGGCGTCGGGGCAGCTGAACCCCACCCGACTGCCCCAGGGCGCAGTCTTTGGAGAGGAGAACCACGCCGGCCGCGGACCTGTGGGCCCCGTGGGGACGACGGGCGGTCACCGTCCGGCCGATGGCTCGTCGAGGACTCCTACCGCGGGTCGGAGGCTGGCGTCGGAATCGGGGATGGTCATTGGCAACCCGCGCACGGCCGGTCCTGCCGCCGGCCAGCGTCTCCCCCGAGGAACGGTGATCGGCGAGGAAACGAAAGGCGTGACTCACGGGCCCGCGGGCGCCAATGGACGGACCGCTGCACCTGCAACGGTGCGCAGCACCTCCGGACGACGTCTGGCTGTTGAGCCGGGTGGGACGGTTGCCGGGTACCACCCTCCACGAGAAGGGCGGTCCGAGTTCACGACGGGCGGCTCCGGGCTGGTGCGCGGGAACGGAGCGCGCACGACGGCTGGACTCGGGGAACAGACGGCCGAGGGAAGCGCCCATGTGGGTGGGGGCAAGAACGCCACCCCGCCGGTCATCGGTTAGCCGGCACACCGAGCCGTAAGACAGTAGGGGAGATCACGGCCACATGCTTCGAGGGCATCTTCACTTCAGGCAACGAGGCGTGAGGAGAGCTGCAGCGGTTCTCGGTGGCACGCTCCTGATGATGAGTGGGGTCGCGCCCGAAGCCGGGGCCGATGATTTCCGCTCCCACCAGTGGTATCTCGACAGCCTGCGCATGCCTGAGATCTGGAAGGTAAGCAAGGGCCGAGGCGTCACCGTGGCAGTCCTCGACAGCGGCATAAGTGAGGTCCCGGAACTGCGGGGCAGGGTACTTCCGGGCAAGGAAGTGTCCAACGCCCCTACCGGTTCGATGCGAGACAAAGATAATCACGGCACCAACATGGCTGCTCTCATTGCCGGTACGGGAGCTGGGGGCGGGATCCAGGGAATCGCCCCTGAGGCGAAAATTCTTCCTGTAAAGGCGGTTACGCATCCGCCCGAGGACTCCGTCGACGGGGTCGTATCGCGTGGTATTCGCTACGCTGTCTCGCGCGGCGCCAAGATCATCAATATCTCGCTCGGTGCCGAAGGTGAGGAGTTCTATTACAGGAAGACGCAGAAGGCTGTGAATGAGGCATTGGCGAAAGGTAGCCTCGTTTTTGCCAGCGTGGGAAATGGTGGAAAGAAGGGTAATCCGGTTGTCTATCCTGCGGCGCTGCCGGGCGTTGTTGGGGTGTCTGCCGTGGATCGCTCTCTCAAGGTCGCCAGCTATTCCGGCAATGGAGAGCAGGTCGCATTGGCGGCCCCCGGTGACGACATTCCGTGGCGATGTCCCGAGCTCACGGGAAGGTGTAATTCCGGTGGTACGAGCCAAGCCACTGCCATTGCTTCCGGCTCTGCCGCCCTCATCTGGGCAAAGCATCCAAATTGGACGAACCATCAGGTTCTGCGTGTAATGATGCAGACCGCTGGTACGCCAGACGGTATCGTGCCGAGCCGATACATTGGCTACGGTAATGTCCGCCCGCGCTTGCCTCTCTTGGAAGGCAAAGGCAACCCTGGCCCCCCGGATGTGAATCCGCTTCTCGCTCGGGAGGGTGCGACGGAACCGAATCCTTCGGTCGGTGCGTCTCCGTCACCGAGTGCCGAGGCGAAGGAGAAGGCGTCGAAGTCGGCGAAGCCGGCCGAGGCGCCCAGCGGTGACAAGGCCGAAGCGAAGTCCGGTTCGGGCGGGGATGGTGAGGGTAGCGGCCTGTGGATCGGGGTCGGGGCAGGTGCCGCGACGCTGGCCGCGGTGGTGGGCGGTGTCCTCTTCGTTCGACGGCGAGGCAGGGCCCTATGACCTCCCTCTCAAGCCTCACCACCCTCGGTGCGGTGAGCCATGTACGGGGCGTACGAAGGCGGTTGCGGTCGCCCGGATCGATTGCCACAGTAGGCAATCCCAGAAGCGTGAGTCCGCAAGTCGGATTCGCGGTCAGTGACGGTGAGAGGCCGAGGGGAGAAACCTCGGTCCGGCCGGTCGAAATTTCAACGGGGAAGGTGGAACATGTCGGACACTCAGAAGATTAGCGATGCAGCATTCATCGCGTTCGAGGGCAGCATTCAGGAGACCAGCACCCAGCTGTCCACGAACCTGAAGAAGCTCGCGGACGCCATTGCCACGGTGCAGGGTGTCTGGACCGGTGGTGGTGCGAGCGCGTTCGTCACCGCGCAGCGGGCCCTGAACGATGACCACGACGCGCTGCGTCGGCTGATCGACGGCATCCACGACGCCGTGGCCCTCACCCGCAAGTCCAGCCGCGCGAACGACGACGACATCCTGTCGCAGTTCCGCAGCATCGACGTCAACGGTGCCGCCGCGGGCGGTCACCTCGCGCCCGGCAGCACGGGGACCGGGCTGCACTCGGGCCTCGAGGCCGGCAGCAAGATCAACTCGTACTGAGTCAATTCCGAGAGCCGCTTCCCGGCGCCGACCGGCCCGTGAGGCGACTGCCAACCACCAAACAGACTTACGAGGAGTGGGGGACACATGTCCGGAAACGGCGATGACATCAAGGTCACATACAGCTCGCTGGAGCAGACCGCCGGCGACATCCGGGGCGCCGCCGGTGTGGTCCAGAAGCAGCTGGACGACATCTGGGCCGCGGTGAAGAAGGTCACCGACGGCTGGGACGGTGAGGCCCACCAGATGATGCTCTCCGCCAAGGCGCAGTTCGACGCCCGCGGTACCCACATCCACAAGATCCTGCTCGAGATCGCGCAGAAGATCGAGACGGGTAGCGCGGACTACAAGCACACCGACCAGAAGGCCTCTCGACTCTTCGACATCGCCTACTGAGCCGGTTGCCGTCACCGGTCGCCAGATGTGATGGGGGTGGGTGGTCCCTGCGGGGACCGCACACCCCCATCGGCGTTCCCGGACGGAGCGGGAGCGGGGGAGGGGGGAGGCGGATCCCGTTGTCCCCAATGGACTGGCCGGACAGCGTGCGCCAGGTGATCGGCTCTGCCGCGGGGCCGGATGCGAGAGAAGGCGGCTGAGGCCGCAGGGGACCCGTCCGCCTTCGTGAGGACTACCGGGGTGGCGGCGCCGGCGCCGTCAGGGCGTCCGCAGGGTGCCGCATCCGTGCCGCCTCGCGCCGACTGCTCGGCAAACGCGTTCACGGCGGCACGCTCGAACTTCCGCACCTCGCCCGGGGCCTTCGGTTCCGCGTGCGGCACGGTGGTGATGGTGTGGAGCCCGCGCGGGGCGCCAGGGCATTCGGGCTCGCCAGGTGTCCCGGTCGTCCTGGCCCGCGTCCTCGGTCCCGCCCGGGAAGGTGTGTGAGCCGCGCCGCGCTTGTCCGGCGTAGCTTCCGTACAGGGCGGTGAGCCGCAAGACGGGGTCGCCCTTCGGGTCGCCGCCTTCGGGCTCGGCAAGGTAGCAGCCCTCGGCGATGGTGTCCGGGGCGGTGGGGCTTTCCGCGGCACAGAGATCCCGCTGCCGGATGGCATCCGGCTCGGGGGGCTTCGACGCCCAGTAAATGTCCGCCGTGAACGACGTCCTCGCCATGGCGGTCCTTCACCTCGCAGTGCGTGAGGTGACCCGCCTCGGCCGTGTTCGACGGGAGGAGAGGTCGTCACCGGCCTGGGCGCGGACGGCGGCACTGGACAGGGCCGAGCGCGGCGCCCGGTCGAGCAGCCCCTGGCAGGCGTCGCGGAAGGAGGCGGTGTCGCGCCAGAAGTCGTGGCCGCCGGTGAAGTGGAAGACTTCACCGGCGGCCACCGGCAAGCCCGCGGCAGCCACGGATCCGACGGCGAACCGGCGTCGGCGGGCATTGCCCACAGGGCGGGGTCGTGCCGGTGGGACTACTCGCGGCGCACGGCCACGAACACCTCGTCGCGGGCGTCTATGTGCTCCCCGTGGGCCGCTTGGAGCAGGTTCCGCAGGGCGTAGTCGTCGGACTCGCTGACACCGTTCTTCTTGGCCCACTCGGTGGCCATCAGGTCGACCTCCTTCTGCCCGCTGAGGAAGGTCTTGGCGTTGTCCTCGCCCCCCTCGTACTTCGCCTCGGCTATCTGGCCGTTGGCCCAGTCGTACATGGCGAAGTCGACCAGGCGGTTGAGCACGTCGGCGCCCACCTTGACGCCCTTGGGCATGTCCACTCCGGGCGCGACCTCGCCCGGGATGAAGTTGAGCAGGACGCCGGAGGAGGTGGTGACATGGTGGCGGACGTCGGTGGCCCACTGGACCGCCGCGTCGCGCTTGTCCAGGATCACATCGGCCCGGACGCCGTCGTAGAAGCCGAGAGCGGAGGATGCCTCCCCGATGACGGCGGCGCGCGCCTCCTTGTTGTTGAAGTCCGTGATGCCCATGACGTTGGCCGCGTACTGGCGCTCGGCGCCGTACATGGTGGCGAAGGCCGCGGGGTCGTCGGCCACCCCGCGCATGATCTTGGCGAGCTTGAACTTGTCCACCGCCATGTGGGTGCCGTTCTCGTCGGTCCACACCTGGCCGTTGGTGTTGTTCCACTTGTTGTAGTCGGTGAAGTCGCGGGCGAGGATGTGGTGCGTGTCCGCGGTGTAGTCGGCGAGCATGTTGCCCAGCGGGCCGCGGAGCTGGGCGTGCAGCTTGTCGGGGTGCTTCTGCTCGTTGAGCACGTTGATGGTGTCCCGCATGACCCGGGCCTGGGCCTCGGTGTGCCCGCCCACCTCGTGCTTGGTGCCCGGTATCTCGCCGGTGGCCGCCGCCTCCATGGCGGCCCCCAGCCCCGCCCTGCCGAAGAAGTCGTAGAGCGGTTTGCCGCTCTCGTACATCCCGTACGGGGTGGTGGTGAACTCCTTGGGCCACTTGCGGTCGTTGAGCAGGTACCGCAGGTGGTCGTTGGCCTTGCCGTCCGCGCCGGCGTCCAGGAAGTAGGTGGCGGCGTCGGGCTGCTTGCTCATGATGGCGAGCAGGCCGTCCACCGGGTCCTGGACGTAGTCGGGGTGGCCGTTGCCCCACTTGAGCCAGAGGTCGTCCTTCTTCTTCTCCGCCGCGATCATGTCGTCGCCGAGGTCGGAGAGGAACTGCTTGTTGTAGCCCTTGCCCTGACCCATCAGGTCGACCAGCAGCTGGTAGCCGCGCAGGGCGGTCTGATCGCCCTTGTCGGCGAAGTTCTTCACGCCCGCTTCGCGCAGGCCCTTGCGCCAGGTGTCGTAGAACGGCGACTTGGTGTCCTGGGTGGCGGTGGCCAGCGTGGTGGCCAGCGAGTCGCGGAGGTACTGGTAGGCGTCCTTGTTGTTCTTGTCGTCGCCCATCAGGTCGCGCAGGTGCTTGTTGAACTCCAGCGTGCCCTGGGGGCCGACACTGGTCAGGAAGGTCTGGGTGAACGCCTGGTCGCCCTTGTTGTCCCGGAACAGCCGCTGCATCTCGGCGAGTTCCTCGGGCGTGAGCTTGCCGTTGTCGAGCTTGGTCTTCAGATCGGAGGCGCGCTGGGCCTCGACCTTCTCGATGTCGTCGACCGCCTTGCCGTTGAAACCGTGGGGCAGCGTGGGGTCGGGGCTCTTCACGGCCGCCGTCAGGGCGAGCTTGACGCCCTGGTCGGCATCGTCGACGGCGCGTACGGCGTCGTCGATGTGCGCGGTCCACTTCGCCACGATGCCGGGGAGCTCAGGGTCGTTGCGGGCGCCGGGATCGCCGTTCCAACTGCACACGCCGTACTCGTTGACCTTCATGTTGGCGTCCTGGGCGTCGGCCACCGCGGCCTTCACCTTTTTCACCAACTCCGTGAGCTGCGTGTGCGCGTCCCGCAGCAGGGAGGCGATGGCCCGCGCCTCGTGCGCGGCGGCCTGGAGCTGCTGAGAGCTGACGTTGGTCTGGGGCTGGGCGAACAGGTTCGCCTCGCCGGTCCAGAAACCGTCCGTGGTGACGCTTTTGACCTGGGCGTCATAGGTGGTCTTGGCGCTGTCGAACTTCTTCGCCGCGTTGTCCCACTCCTTCGCCGCAGTGGTGAGCGCGGGGAGGTTGGCGTCCATGACCTGCTGGTAGGTGAGCACGGCTCTCCCTCAGTGAAGGTTGTAGTCCGACAGGCCGGGCCCGTACGGCACTGTGGTGTTCGGCGGGTTCAGCAGGGTGAACTGGTTCCACTGCTTGTTGTCATTGGTCGTGAACAGCTTCTTGGTGCCGTTGAACGACTCCGACTCGGCGCCCAGACGGGACTGCAGGACGGAGACGGACGTCTCCCACGCGGTGAGCATCTCCGTGATGGCCTTGCCGGTGGCCCAGTCCTTGAAGTCCGTGCCCGCCGCCGTGGTGGTCTCGTGCGGCGCCTTGCCGCCGTCCGAGACGTCCGGCCGCACATGCTCGGTCAGGGCCGTCACCGCGGCGGCCTTGCGGGCTGGAGAGGAAGACAGGTCGGTCGAGCCGCCGCCGGGCGGGTCGTCCGGAACGCGGTCCAGCTGGGTACCTCCGGCCAGGCGCTGCGCGGCATCGGAACGCAGCTTTCCCCACTCATCCTCGAATGTCACAGAAACCCCCGTGTTTGCCACCGAGTTGACTTCAGGAAACCTTTGATCCACCGGAAGGTACCAAGAAAGTGTCAAGGAGGCGCACTGCTGTGCGACCTTGCGAAGGGGCGATGACAGACCTGTTACGCGGGCCGGGACAAGCCGGGAGAGTGGCCCTGACCTGGGGCGTACGGGGATACGCCGGAGCCGTACGGTCCGTGGCGGGTTGATCGCGGACCGTACGGCTCCGGGGTTCCGGCGCGGCTCTACTGCTCCGGCAGCCACCCCAGCTGGACCAGCGGAGCGCCCCGCCTGCGGGAGACGAAGAAGCCGCGGCCCTGGGGCATCGGGCGGGGCCGGACGCCGCCGAGCAGATCGCCCTCGCTGGGGTCGCCGGAGAGCACCACACCCTGGGCGCCCAGCTCCTTGATGCGCTGCATGAAGGTCTCGAACATCGACCGCGAGGCACCGGCGGAGTTCCGGGCGATGATGAAACGCACGCCCACATCGCGGGCGAAGGGCAGGCTCTCGGTCAGCACCGCGAGCGGATTGCCGCTGCTGGTGGAGACCAGGTCGTAGTCGTCGATGATGACGAAGAACCGCGGACCGGACCACCAACTGCGGTCGCGCAGCTGCTGCGGTGTGATGTCCGGCTGCGGAGCGCGCCGCTCCATCAGGGCGTTGAGCGCCCCCGTGTGCACTGTCAGGGACTGCGCGATCGGCGCGTACTCCAGCAGGTGCGAGTCCGGGATGACGCCCAGCAGGGAGCGCCGGTAGTCGCCGACGACGATCTTCGCCTCCTCCGGCCCGTACCGCTCGGTGATCTGCTTGACCAGCAGCCGGATGAGGGAGGTCTTGCCCGATTCGCTCTCACCGAAGATCAGGAAGAACGGATCGGTCTCGAAGTCGACGAAGACCGGTTCCAGGTTGGTCTCGTCGATGCCGATGGCGACGCCCTGCTGGCGGAACTCCGAGCCCTTGGGCAGGTCCTCGGCGCGCAGCTTGCGCGGCAGCAGCCGGACCCGCGGCGCCGGCGGGCCGACCAGCGCCTCGTTGATCGCGCGAACCATCTCGGTGGTCGCCTCGGTCATCGTCTCCGGGTTGCTGCCCGAGTCGATGCGCGGCTGGGCGCCCATGAAGTGCAGCTTCTCCGGGAGCTGGCCGCGGCCCGGCACGCCGGCCGGCACGTTCGCGGCGACCTTGCGGTCGAACTCGGAGTCCATCGCGTCGGCGAGCCGCAGCTCCAGCCGGCCCAGCAGCTGGTCCTTGAGGGCCGGCCGGACCTCCATGTTGCGGGAGGCGGTGATGACGACATGGACGCCGTACCCCAGACCGCGCCCGGCGATGTCGGTGACGATGCCTTCCAGGATGTCGTAGTCCTGCCGGAAGTTGCCCCAGCCGTCGATCAGCAGGAAGACGTCGCCCCACTGCTGGTCGGCGTGCTCGCCGGCGGCCCGCTGCCGCCGGTAGGTGTCGATGGAGTCGATGTTGCGGGCGCGGAAGTACTCCTCGCGGCGCCCCAGTACGCCGGCGACCTCGGCCACCGTACGCCGCACCCGCTCCGGGTCCAGGCGGGACGCCACCCCGCCCACGTGCGGCAGGTCGGAGATCGCGCTCATACCGCCGCCACCGAAGTCCAGCCCGTAGAACTGCACCTCGGACGGGGTGTGGGTGAGCGCGAAGGAACTCACCAGGGTGCGCAGCAGTGTCGACTTGCCGGACCGCGGGCCACCCACGATCAGCATGTGGCCGGCGGCGCCGGAGAAGTCGCGGTAGAGGATGTCGCGGCGCTGCTCGAAGGGCTTGTCGATGATGCCGAGCGGCACCACCAGCGCCCCGCTGCGCGCATAGCCGGCCACATGCAGACCGCGTTCGGGGGAGACCGCCAGCGGGGAGAGGATCTGGTCCAGCGACGGGGCCTCGTTCAGCGGAGGCAGCCACACCTGGTGGGCCGGCTGCCCCTGCCCCTCCAACCGGCGGACGATGACGTCCAGCACGGTGTCGGCCAGCGCGTCGTCCTCCGGACGGACCGCCGCCAGCAGCGCCTCCGGGTCCGGCGCGGTGTAGGTCACCGGCACCGGGGCCGCCGTGAACAGCACCGGCCGGCGCTCGATCGGCAGCGGCCCGCTGCCCAGGTCGGTGGTGGTCCCGGTGCGGTAGGTCCCCGAGACGTACGCGGCCTTGAAGCGCACCATCTCGTCGGTGCCGAACTTCAGATAGCCCGAGCCCGGGACCGAGGGCAGGTGGTACGCGTCCGGCACGCCCAGCGCGGTGCGCGACTCGGCGGCGGAGAAGGTCCGCAGGCCGATGCGGTACGAGAGGTAGGTCTCCAGACCGCGCAGCCGGCCCTCTTCCAGCCGCTGCGAGGCCAGCAGCAGATGCACGCCCAGCGACCGGCCGATGCGGCCGATCTGGATGAACATGTCGATGAAGTCGGGCTTCGCGGTCAGCAACTCGCTGAACTCGTCGATCACCAGCACCAGCGAGGCGACCGGCTCCAGCGGGGCACCGGCCGCGCGCGCCTTCTCGTAGTCGTGGATGTTGGCGTAGTTGCCCGCCGACTTCAGCAGCTCCTGCCGCCGCTGGAGTTCACCGGTGATCGAGTCGCGCATGCGGTCGACCAGCGTGAGGTCGTCGGCGAGGTTGGTGATGACCGCCGCGACGTGCGGCAGCCCCGACATGCCGGCGAAGGTCGCGCCGCCCTTGAAGTCCGCGAGGACGAAGTTGAGCGTCTCCGAGGAGTGGGTGACCGCGAGCCCCAGCACCAGGGTGCGCAGCAGTTCCGACTTTCCGGAACCGGTGGCGCCCACGCACAGCCCGTGCGGGCCCATGCCGTCCTGCGCCGCCTCCTTGAGGTCCAGCATCACCGGGGCGCCGTTCTCCCCGACACCGATCGGCACCCGCAGGCGCTCCGGCAGCGACCGGGGCCGCCAGGTGCGCGCCACGTCCACCGAGCCGGCGTCGCCCAGGCCCAGCAGATCGGTGAACTCCAGGTTGGCCAGCAGCGGCTCGTCGTCATCGCCACCGCCGCCCAGCCGCAGCGGCGCCAGCCGCCGGGCGAGCGCCTCGGCCGCCTCCAGGGACAGCACGTCGGGCACCCCGTCGTAACCGGCCACCTGCGACAGCAGCTGCAGCCTGCCGGGTTCCACCAGGACGGACAGGCCGCCGCGCAGCTCGTCCAGCTCACCGGGGACGATCTCGACCAGGGTCACGCCCTGGAGGCCCTCGGGGGCGGCGAACATCGAGTCCGGCGGCACCAGCGCACCGTCCAGCACCACGACCACGTGCGGCTGGTCCAGCAGCGGCTGCGCGTCGCGGCTGAACCGCGTACGCCCGTCCACCAGCGGCCGGATCAGGTCCTCGATCTCGGTCAGGTCATCGCCGATCAGACGCCGGTAGCCGGCCCCGTCCACCGCCTCCGGACGCTGTACGTGCGGCAGCCACTTGGCCCACTCCCACTGCGCCGTCCCGCCGCGCGCGGTGACCACCGCGAGCACCAGGTCGTCCGGCGAGTGCAGGGTCGCCAACTGCGCCACCAGGGCGCGGGCCGAACCGCGCACCGTCTCCGGATCGCCCCCCATGGCCACGTGGTAGAAGGCGCGCAGCGACACCGCCACCGGCAGTCCGTCCAACGAGCCGTGGGTGTCCAGGAACCGCTGCATGGCCCCGGCGGTGAGCGGCTCCAGCTCGTCCACCGGAGCGGTCTCCGGAGCCACCAGGGGAGTGGCCAACTGCTGGAGTCCCAGCCCGATGCGCGCCTGTGCGAAGTCCCCGTCGGTGGTCCGCCGCTCCCACACCCGGCTGCCCTCGGCCACGATGGCCCACAGCTGGTCGGGGGCGGGGTTCAGATAGAACTGCGCGTCACGCTGCAACCGGGCGGTCTTGCGGACCGTACGGCGGGTCTGCGCCAGGTACTTGAGATAGTCGCGGCGGGTGTCCGCCATCTGCCCCTGCGAACCCTGGCGGTGCCGGATGAACATCGCGATGGTCATGCCCACCGTCGAGAACATCATCATGACGCCCATGATCTTCATCATCGGAGCGGCGCCCGGCATGAAGAAGTAGACCATCGAGGAGCCCATGCCCAGCGTGGGCAGCAGCTGCATCAGGACGCTCTCCTGACGCCCCCTCGGCAGCTCCGGTGGCGGCTGCAGGGCGAGTTCCTCGCTGGGCACCTCCGGCGGGAGCGCCCGCGGCGGGCGCTTGACGACGATCTGGCTCACCGGATGCTTCAACCCCTCCGCACGACAGGGATGTGTCCGCTCCGACGCCCCCGTGGCGACGGCCTCCCTCCGCGAGACGGCGATCCTACCGACGTACGGCGCCGCGGACCTGGGTAGGGTGGCCGCCACGTGCATGACGCACACCCAGCAGTACCGCGAAACAGGGGGCCTTGAAGGTGACTACGTCCGCTACGACCGGCTTTTGCAGGGTGACCATCGTCGCGCCTGACAGCCGTATCGATGTAGCCCTCCCGGAGGACATCGCCGTCGCCGACGTCTACCCCGAGATCCTCCGGCTGGCCGGCCAGACCCAGCCGGCGGGCGCACCCACCGGCTACCACCTGGTGCGCATGGACGGCACCGTGCTGGACGGCAACCGCTCGCTGATCGCGCAGCAGATCCACGACGGCGAGCTGCTCTCCCTGCGGCCCTTCGCCGCCTCGCTGCCGCCCGCCGTGCACGACGACGTCTCGGACGCCATCGCCTCCGCCGTGACCCGCGACCGCACCCTGTGGTCCGACCGGTTCCTGCGCGTCGGCGGCCTGATCGGCGGCGCGCTGCTGCTGGTGCTGCTGGGCCTGGTGCTGTGGTACGCGGACCCGGTCAGGCACGACATGCACGGTCTGCCGGGCATCGTCGCGGGCGTCCTGGGCCTGCTGCTGACCGCCCTGGCCGCCGCCCGGGCGCGGGTGTACGAGGACCGGGCCTCCGCCGCGGCGCTCGGCCTGGCCGCACTGCCGCATGTGATGATCGCCGGCTCCGGGGCGCTCCCGCTGGACGACGGCGAGGGCATCGGCCGGCTCCAGTTCATGCTCGGCTGCGCCGCCGTCCTGCTGGTCTCCATCGTGCTGGTGGCGCTGATGCCCACCGGTGACGCCCCGTTCGTCGCGGCCGCGTTCGCCTCCGCGGTCGGCGTCCTGGCCATGTACGGAGCCACCGTGAAGGAGGCCCGCCCCACCGAGACGGCGGCCGTGTGCCTGGTGGTGGCCATCGGCGTCATCGGCTTCCTGCCCGGACTCTCCACCCGGGTGGCCCGCCTGCCCATCGGCTACGCCGCGCCCAGCTCCACCGGCGACACCGACGCCCCCGCCGCTTCCCGCGCCCCCGGGCCCGACGAGGCCGAGCGCATCGCCGCACAGGCGCGGCGCGGCCACGAACTGCTGCTCGGCCTGCTGGCAGGCTGCGCCGCCGTGGTGGTGGCCTCGGCCATCGTGCTCGGCTTCTCCGGCTCCACCTGGGCCCAGGTGCTGGCGCTGACGGGCGGCCTGGCGGCGCTGCTGCGCGCCCGGCTGTTCCGCTACACCGCGCAGGTGGTCTGCCTGCTGGTGGCCGGCGTCCTGGCGCTCGGCATGCTGATCCTGGGCCTGGCCCTCAACCCGCCGATCGACCAGGTCATCGACATGCTGCAGGGCCACGGCAAGGACATGGACGTGCGCACCCTGTGGCTGTCGGCCGCCGTGGCCGGCGGCGGGGCGCTGTTCACCGCGATCGGGCTCATCGTGCCGAAGAAGGGGCTGACCCCCTTCTGGGGCCGGGTCTCGGACCTCGCCGAGGGCGCCCTGCTGCTGTCCCTGGTGCCGCTGTGCTTCGCGGTGCTGGACCTGTACACCTCGGTACGGAGCCTGACCAGCTGATCCGGCCCCCAAGGCGTACGCCGATGTCGTGGCCCCGGCCCGTGCGGTGGGCGGTGCTCGCCGCGGTGGCCGCGTTACTCGGAGCGGCCGCCCTGGTGGCCGGCGTGCTGGCCGCCGGCCGCCAGGGCGGCGCGCCGACCGCGTCTGGCGGCACCGTCCCGGACCCGCCGAGGCACCCGGACGTACCGCCCCGGAGCGGCGAGGCGCGGGTGCTCTACCGGATCCCCGCGCCCCAGGTGCCCCGCTCCGGCGTGGACATCCCCGGCTTCTGGGTCCGCGACGGCTATCTGGTCAAGGCCGTCCAGGCCGCCGTCATCGCCTATGCCGACGACGGCCGCGAACGGTGGCGCGTCCCGCTGCCGCACCGGGTCTGCGCGGCCCCCCGCACCGAGACCGGCGGCAAGGTCGTCATCGCCTACCAGAGCCGCGTCGAGGCCGACTGCGACCGGATCACCCTGATCGACATCGCCAGGGGCGTCCGGCTCTGGGACCGCCCCGTCCCCGGTCCCGGCGGTGCCCACCCGTCGCTGCGCCTGGCGCAGAGCGGCGGGCTGGTCGGCCTGGCCTGGCTGGGCGGCTCGGGCCTGGTCCGGCTCGGCGACGGCGCCTGGCTGCCGGCCGAGGACCCGGGCCCCGTCTGCTCGATCCAGGGCTTCGCCGGCGGCGCGGCCCTGCTGCGCGGCTACACCTGCGGGGACGGCACCGCGGGGCTCCAGCGGCTGGACACCGCCACCGGCGCCGTGGCGTGGACGTACCCGCTGCGCCAGGGCTTCACGGTCGACCAGGTCTACTCGACCCGCCCGGTGGTCATCGCCGTGCGGGACGAACGGACCCGACGGACCGAGGTGCTCTCCCTCACCGAGCGGGGCACCCGGCGCGCCACCCTCGACCTGGGCCGCACCGTGTACCTGCCGCGCTGCCCCATGGACCTCTTCGGCTCCGACATCGACGGCTGCCAGGGGGTGGCCGCCACCGCGGACACCTGCTTCCTGCCCACCGCCATGGACCGGCACGGCGACGGCCTGTCCAACCGGATCCACGCCTTCGACCTGCGGACCGGTCGCCGGCGGTGGACGCTGCGCGCCCCGGGCCGGCTGCTGTACCCGCTGCGCGCCGAGGGCCGCAGCCTGCTGGCGTACCAGGCCGCCGGGTACGACCACCCCGGCGCGGTGGTCCGTATCGGCCCCGAGGGCGGCCCGCCCCGCACCGTGCTGCGGCACCCGGCGCTCGCCCGACACATCGAGAGCGGTTTCTACTCGGCTCGGTACGCCTACCGGGACGGCCGCTTCTACCTTGCCTCCGACCGTCTGACGGGGGCCGGGGCGCAGGAGACCCTGCTGCTGGCCTTCGGGCCGTGACCGGCCTCCGGGCGGGGTGAACACGGCCCCGCCCCGAGCCCGAGCGCGAGCCTGGTACGCTGTGTGACGGCCGTTTGTGTACGCGCCCCCGGAGTCCTCCATCTGGAGACAGCAGAGAGCTCTGGAGACAGCGCCCAGCGTGCCCCGCCTCCCGAGTAACGGAAGCTCCCCTGAGACCAAGACCAGGGGCACTCGGTGGCTGAAACAAGTATTCAAGGAGTACCGCGTGTCGCTCGACGCCGCCACGAAGAAGCAGATCATGGCCGAGTTCGCCACCAAGGAGGGCGACACCGGCTCCCCCGAGGTTCAGGTCGCGCTGCTCACCCGCCGCATCTCGGACCTGACCGAGCACCTGAAGATGCACAAGCACGACCACCACTCCCGCCGTGGTCTGCTGCTGCTCGTCGGCCAGCGCCGTCGCCTGCTGCAGTACCTGGCGAAGAAGGACATCACGCGCTTCCGCGCGCTGGTCGAGCGCCTGGGCATCCGCCGCGGCGCGGCGGGCGCCAAGTAAGACGTCGTGAAGGGAGCGGTTCCCACCTCGGGGGCCGCTCCCTTTGCCGTACGTACGGACCCGCACGGGCCCGTACCAGGGTGCCGCCGACCCGAGGCGACACCCGGCCGCGGTGCCCGGCACCGCGTGGATCCGGAGGCTTCCGCCGTCGTGAGGTCGGCCGAAGCTTTGTAATCTGGACCCAGACAACGCCATAACGAACGAGGCTGAGCGCCTCATTCCCGCCGTCGGCGCCGCAGGCGCCGGTCCTCGGTAGTGGCTCCCGGAATCAATAGTTCCGGTGGCTTCGATCGAAGACCGGCCCGGTCGCCAGAACCGGGCAGGGGCGCTCCGCCGCCACCGTCCCCGTCACACGGACGAGGGACGCAGACGAGGAGAAACCCCTGGTGGAGAACGAGACCCACTACGCCGAGGCAGTCATCGACAACGGCGCCTTCGGCACCCGCACCATTCGCTTCGAGACGGGCCGCCTGGCCCGCCAGGCCGCCGGTTCCGCGGTGGCCTACCTGGACGACGACACCATGGTGCTGTCGGCCACCACCGCCTCCAAGAACCCCAAGGACCAGCTCGACTTCTTCCCGCTGACGGTGGACGTCGAGGAGCGGATGTACGCCGCCGGCCGCATCCCCGGCTCGTTCTTCCGCCGTGAGGGCCGTCCCTCCGAGGACGCCATCCTCACCTGCCGGCTGATCGACCGCCCGCTGCGCCCCTCCTTCAAGAAGGGTCTGCGCAACGAGATCCAGGTGGTCGCCACGATCATGGCGCTCAACCCGGACCACCTGTACGACGTGGTGGCGATCAACGCCGCCTCCGCCTCCACCCAGCTGGCCGGCCTGCCGTTCTCGGGCCCGATCGGCGGTGTGCGCGTCGCGCTGATCAAGGGCCAGTGGGTGGCCTTCCCCACCCACACCGAGCTCGCGGACGCCGTCTTCGACATGGTCGTCGCCGGTCGCGTCCTGGAGGACGGCGACGTCGCGATCATGATGGTCGAGGCCGAGGCCACCGAGAAGACCATCCAGCTGGTCAAGGACGGCGCCGAGGCGCCGACCGAGGAGATCGTGGCCGCCGGCCTGGACGCCTCCAAGCCCTTCATCAAGGTGCTGTGCAAGGCCCAGTCCGACCTCGCCGCCAAGGCCGCCAAGCCGACCGCCGAGTTCCCGATCTTCCTGGACTACCAGGACGACGTCCTGGAGGCGCTGACCGCCGCCATCCGCGACGAGCTGGCCCAGGCCCTCACCATCGCGGGCAAGCAGGAGCGCGAGTCCGAGCTGGACCGGATCAAGGGCGTCGCCGCCGAGAAGCTGCTGCCGCAGTTCGAGGGCCGCGAGAAGGAGATCTCCGCCGCCTACCGCTCGCTGACCAAGTCCCTGGTCCGCGAGCGCGTGATCAAGGAGAAGAAGCGGATCGACGGCCGCGGCGTCACGGACATCCGTACGCTGGCCGCCGAGGTCGAGGCCATCCCGCGGGTGCACGGCTCGGCGCTGTTCGAGCGCGGCGAGACCCAGATCCTGGGCATCACCACGCTGAACATGCTTCGCATGGAGCAGCAGCTGGACACGCTGTCGCCCGAGACGCGCAAGCGCTACATGCACAACTACAACTTCCCGCCGTACTCCACCGGCGAGACCGGCCGCGTCGGCTCCCCCAAGCGCCGCGAGATCGGCCACGGCGCGCTGGCCGAGCGGGCGCTGATCCCGGTGCTGCCGACCCGCGAGGAGTTCCCGTACGCCATCCGCCAGGTCTCCGAGGCGCTCGGCTCCAACGGCTCCACCTCCATGGGTTCGGTCTGCGCCTCGACGATGTCGCTGATGAACGCCGGTGTGCCGCTGAAGGCCCCGGTCGCCGGCATCGCCATGGGCCTGATCTCCCAGGAGATCGACGGTGAGACCCACTACGTCACCCTCACCGACATCCTCGGTGCGGAGGACGCCTTCGGCGACATGGACTTCAAGGTCGCCGGCACCCGGGCCTTCGTGACCGCCCTCCAGCTGGACACCAAGCTGGACGGCATCCCGGCGTCGGTGCTGGCCGCGGCCCTCAAGCAGGCCCGCGACGCGCGACTGCACATCCTCGACGTGATGAACGAGGCCATCGACGTTCCGGACGAGATGTCCCCGAACGCGCCGCGGATCATCACCGTCAAGATCCCGGTGGACAAGATCGGCGAGGTCATCGGCCCCAAGGGCAAGATGATCAACCAGATCCAGGAGGACACCGGCGCCGACATCACCATCGAGGACGACGGCACCATCTACATCGGTGCCGCCGACGGCCCGGCCGCCGAGGCCGCCCGCGCGACCATCAACAGCATCGCCAACCCGACGATGCCCGAGGTCGGCGAGCGCTACCTGGGCACCGTCGTGAAGACCACCACCTTCGGTGCCTTCGTCTCGCTGCTGCCCGGCAAGGACGGCCTGCTGCACATCTCGCAGATCCGCAAGCTGGCCGGCGGCAAGCGCGTGGAGAACGTCGACGACGTCCTCGCGGTCGGTTCCAAGGTGCAGGTCGAGATCGCCGAGATCGACCAGCGCGGCAAGCTCTCCCTCATCCCGGTGATCGAGGGCGAGGGCGCCGAAGACGAGAAGGACGAAGCCGCCAAGTGACGTCCCTCCGGCACCAGGCGACGGCCCGCCCCTCCACCAAGGGGCGGGCCGTCGCCCGTACCCAAACCCTTCTCCAGGGCGAGAACGGCATCGGCACGGTGCGTAAGACGACCCTGCCCGGCGGGCTCCGGGTGGTCACCGAGACCCTGCCCTCGGTCCGCTCCGCCACCTTCGGCATCTGGGCGCACGTCGGCTCCCGCGACGAGACCCCCGCGCTCGGCGGCGCCACCCACTACCTGGAGCACCTGCTCTTCAAGGGCACCGGGCGGCGCAGCGCGCTGGACATCTCCGCCGCCATCGACGCGGTCGGCGGCGAGATGAACGCCTTCACCGCCAAGGAGTACACCTGCTACTACGCACGGGTGCTCGACACCGATCTGCCGCTCGCCATCGACGTGGTCTGCGACATGCTGACCGGCTCGCTGATCGAACCGGCGGACGTGGACGCGGAGCGCGGGGTCATCCTCGAAGAGATCGCGATGACCGAGGACGACCCGGGCGACTGCGTGCACGACCTGTTCGCGCACACCATGTTCGGCGACACCCCCCTGGGACGACCGGTACTGGGCACCGAGGACACGGTCAACGCGCTCACCGCCGACCGGGTCCGCCGCTTCTACCGCAAGCACTACGACCCCACCCACCTGGTGGTCGCCGCCGCGGGCAACGTGGACCACGCCAAGGTGGTCCGGCTGGTGCGCCGCGCCTTCGACCGGGCCGGGGCCCTGGAGCGCACCGACGCCGTCCCGGTCGGCCCGCGCGACGGCACCCGCACCATCCGCACCGCGGGCCGCGTCGAACTGCTGGGCCGCAAGACCGAGCAGGCGCACGTGGTGCTCGGCATGCCGGGCATCGCGCGCACCGACGACCGGCGCTGGGCGCTGGGCGTACTCAACACCGCGCTCGGCGGCGGCATGAGCTCCCGCCTCTTCCAGGAGGTCCGGGAGAAGCGCGGACTGGCCTACAGCGTCTACTCGTACACCTCCTCCTTCGCCGACTGCGGCCTCTTCGGGGTCTACGCCGGCTGCCGCCCCAGCCAGGTCCACGACGTCCTGCGGATCTGCCGCGACGAGCTGGACCAGGTGGCGCAGCACGGGCTGTCCGACGAGGAGCTGCGGCGGGCCATCGGCCAGCTCTCCGGCTCCACCGTGCTGGGCCTGGAGGACACCGGCGCGCTGATGAACCGCATCGGCAAGAGCGAGCTGTGCTGGGGCGAGCAGATGTCGGTGGACGACATGCTGGCCCGGATAGCCGCCGTCACCCCGGACGAGGTGCGCGAGGTGGCCGCCGAGGTGCTGGGCCGGCGACCCTCGCTGTCCGTCATCGGCCCGCTCAAGGACAAGCAGGCAGCCCGCCTGCACGAAGCGGTTTCCTAACCGGAGAAGGATCGAGCAATGAGCAAGCTGCGTGTGGCCGTCATCGGCGCCAGGGGCCGGATCGGCTCCGAGGCGGTACGGGCGGTGTCCGAGGCCGAGGACCTGGAACTGGTCGCGGCCATCGGCCGGGGGGACAAGCTGGAGACGCTGGTCGAGGCGGGCGCCCAGGTGGCCGTCGAGCTGACCGACCCGGGCGCGGTCATGGGCAACCTCGACTTCCTGGTCCGGCACGGCATCCACGGCGTGGTCGGCACCACCGGCTGGACCGAGGAGCGGCTCGCCCAGCTGCGCACCTGGCTGGCGGCGGCTCCCGAGGTCGGTGTGCTGATCGCGCCGAACTTCTCCATCGGGGCCGTGCTGACCATGCGGTTCGCCCAGCAGGCGGCGCGTTTCTTCGAGTCCGTCGAGGTCATCGAGCTGCACCACCCGAACAAGGCGGACGCCCCGTCCGGCACCGCCACCCGCACCGCCCAGCTGATCGCGGCGGCCCGGGCCGAGGCCGGCTGCGCCCCGCAGCCCGACGCCACGGTCAGCGCCCTGGACGGCGCGCGCGGCGCGGACGTGGACGGGGTGCCGGTGCACTCGGTGCGCCTGCGCGGGCTGCTGGCCCACCAGGAGGTGCTGCTGGGGGACACCGGGGAGACCCTCACCATCCGGCACGACTCCACCCACCACAGCAGCTTCATGCCCGGCATCCTGCTCGCCGCCCGGCGGGTGCCCTCGGCCCCCGGCCTCACCTTCGGCCTGGAACACTTCCTGGATCTGGACTGAGGGCCATGCGCGCGAAGATCACATATTTCGTTCTCGCGGCCGTCCTGGTCGTCTACTTCGTCCTGGTCGGCAGCCGCGGCGTGCTGCTGATCCGGCAGGGCTCCGTGGTCACCGTCGCCTACGGGGTGGCGGTGCTGGTGATGCCGTTCATCGGGGCCTGGTTCCTCTGGCAGACCACACGGTTCGCCCGCGACGCCAACCGGCTCGCCCGCGAGCTGGAGGCGGAGGGCGGCCTGCCGGTGGACGAGCTGGTGCGCACCCCCGGCGGCCGGATCGACCGGGATTCCGCGGACGCGGTGTTCGCCAGGCGGCGCGCCGAGGCCGAGGCGGCGCCGGACGACTGGCGCTCCTGGTTCCGGCTCGCGGTCGCCTACCACGACGCCCGGGACACCCCGCGCGCCCGCAAGGCGATGCAGCGCGCCATCGCGCTGCACGACCAGCGAGCGGTCAGGAGCAGCCCGGGCCGGTAGCGGTCCGCGGGTTCACCAGGCGCGCCGCGCCGCTCCTAGGAGGGCTGGGCCGCGCCCCGGGCACGTCCCCGGGGCGCGGCCCAGCCCTCGATCGCGTCCGCGGCCATGTCGAAGGCCTCACCGCGACCGAGGAAGTCCGCGTTCCGGTCGGTGATGATCACTCGCAGCGGCTCGGTGCGGGTCAGCTCCACCACCACCGCCTGCCCCTGCACGGTGCGCGGCAGGCCGAGGAACCGCACCGGCTGCTGCACCGTGCGGACGGAAGCCACCCGGCTCCACAGGACGGTGGTGGTGCCGAAGAGCCCTATCTGCCGCAGCCCCTCCTCGCTCACCCACAGCCCCACCCGCACCAGCCGCACCGCGGCCACGATGATCAGGGTGGCGGCGGCCACGCACACCCCGGCGCCGGCCAGGGCGCCCGCCATCGCGATGATCAGCGAGGAGAACAGCACGTACGAGGCCAGTAGGAGCAGCAGCGCGGCGCCGCCGACCCGCCACGGACCCGGGCGGTAGGGACGGCGCCAGCGCTCCTGCTCCTCGTACGGCAGCGGCTCGGCATCGGCCGCCGAGTCGTCGGCGTAGCGGTCTGAGGTCAGGAACGGCAGGGGCAAGACTGGGTCCTCACTCACGCGCACGGACGGCGGGCTGTGCGCGTGAGGCTATCCCAGCCCCCTCAGCGGCCGTCCGACGCCTCCGAGCGCCGCACCTGGTGAGAGGACGATCGTCAGGAACACCGGACGGCACTCCTGAACGGCGGGGACGGGTTCTGCCGCCCGACAAGACGGAAGAAAGCCCCGCTTGATGCCGGGTTTCGGAGACTTCGGGGAAACTTGTCAGTGGGCACCCCTCTTCTCCCGACCGCACCCGGTTTCGCCGGGTGACCGGGGCGCTGTCGGTGGTGGCCCGTAAGCTGGGCGGCGCCCGTGCGATGCGATTGGAAGGACCCCGCCGGTGACCGAAACCCTGAGCGACAGCGTGCAGCAGGCCAGCTTCCGCAGTGATGTGACCGTGGAGCTGGTCAAGCACAGCGCCTCCGACACCGATGTGCTGTGGGCTGCCCGAGTCTCCACCGCGGGTGAGCAGTCCCTGGACGAGATCGGCAAGGACCCCGAGCGCTCCAAGGGCCTGATCAACTACCTGATGCGGGACCGGCACGGCAGCCCCTTCGAGCACAACTCGATGACCTTCTTCATCAGCGCCCCGATCTTCGTCTTCCGGGAGTTCATGCGGCACCGGGTCGGCTGGTCGTACAACGAGGAGTCCGGCCGCTACCGCGAGCTGCAGCCGGTCTTCTACGTGCCGGGGGAGGCCCGCAAGCTGGTCCAGCAGGGGCGCCCGGGCAAGTACGAGTTCGTGGAGGGCACCCAGGCGCAGCAGGAGCTCACCGGTCGGGTGATGGAGGATGCCTACCGCCACGCCTACGAGGCCTACCAGGAGATGCTGGCCGCGGGGGTGGCCCGGGAGGTGGCCCGCTCGGTGCTGCCGGTCGGCCTGTTCTCCTCCATGTACGCCACCTGCAACGCCCGCTCGCTGATGCACTTCCTGGGGCTGCGCACCCAGCACGAGCAGGCCAGGGTGCCGTCCTTCCCGCAGCGCGAGATCGAGATGGTGGGCGAACTGATGGAGGCCGAGTGGGCGAAGCTGATGCCCCTCACCTACGCGGCCTTCAACACCAACGGCCGCGTCGCGCCGTGACCGCGGCGGTGCGCCGGAGCGGCCGGGCCGGCGGGCATACGGGGCAACGGCAAAACCTGTCCGTATTGTTCGCATTGCGGCATTTCGTGGCATTCCTTTAGGCTGGCCACACGGGTCCGGCACTGCTTGAACCCCCGAGCAGGCAGTGCCGGGCTCCATCTCGGCGCCCCGAAGGAGCACCTCGGGGCCGGCTACGAGTAGCGTTGGACCCATGGCTCCGACATCCACTCCGCAAGCCCCCTTCGGGCGGGTGCTGACCGCCATGGTCACGCCATTCACCGCCGACGGCGCCCTCGACCTCGACGGCGCCCAGCGGCTCGCCGCTCATCTGGTGGACGCCGGCAACGACGGCCTGATCGTCAACGGCACCACCGGCGAGTCCCCCACCACCACTGACGCGGAGAAAGCACAGCTCGTACGAGCTGTGGTCGAGGCGGTCGGAGACCGCGCCCATGTGGTCGCCGGCGCGAGCACCAACGACACCCGGCACAGCATCGAGCTCGCCCGCTCCGCCGAGCAGGCCGGCGCCCACGGCCTCCTCGCGGTCACCCCGTACTACAGCAAGCCCCCGCAGGAGGGGCTCTTCCGGCACTTCACCGCTATCGCGGACGCCACCGGCCTGCCGGTCATGCTGTACGACATCCCGGGCCGCAGCGGCGTGCCGATCAGCACCGAGACCATCGTGCGGCTGGCCGAGCACCCGCGGATCATCGCCAACAAGGACGCCAAGGGCGACCTCGGCCGCGCCAGCTGGGCCATCGCCCGCTCGCGACTGGCCTGGTACTCCGGCGACGACATGCTCAACCTGCCGCTGCTCTCGGTCGGCGCCGTCGGCTTCGTCTCCGTTGTCGGCCATCTGGTCAGCGCCGATCTGCGCGCCCTGCTCGAAGCCCACCAGTCGGGCGACGTCGTCAAGGCCACCGAGATCCACCAGAAGCTGCTGCCCGTCTTCACCGGCATGTTCCGCACCCAGGGCGTGATCACCACCAAGGCGGCACTCGCCCTGCTGGGTCTGCCCGCCGGCCCGCTGCGGCTGCCGCTGGTCGAGCTGAGCCCGGAGGAGACCGAGCAGCTCAAGCGCGATCTTGCCGCGGGCGGGGTACAGCTGTAATCACGGACTTCACAACTGAATACCGAAGATCAAGCAAGTGCACGAATGTCACGCGCGCCATATGCCCCCGGGCATGTGGCGTGTGTGGTGAGGAGAGTCTTTTGAGTCATCCGCATCCCGAACTCGGCCCCCCGCCGAAGCTCCCCAAGGGCGGCCTGCGCGTCACCCCGCTCGGCGGCCTGGGCGAGATCGGCCGCAACATGACGGTCTTCGAGTACGACGGCCGGCTGCTGATCGTCGACTGCGGAGTGCTTTTCCCCGAGGAGGAGCAGCCCGGAGTCGACCTGATCCTGCCGGACTTCACCTCCATCCGGGACCGCCTCGACGACATCGAAGGCATCGTGCTCACCCATGGGCACGAGGACCACATCGGCGGCGTTCCGTTCCTGCTGCGCGAGAAGCCGGACATCCCGCTGATCGGCTCCAAGCTGACCCTCGCCCTGATCGAGGCCAAGCTGCAGGAGCACCGCATCCGCCCGTACACCCTCGAGGTGGTGGAGGGGCACCGCGAGCGCATCGGCCCCTTCGACTGCGAGTTCGTGGCGGTCAACCACTCCATCCCGGACGCCCTCGCGGTCGCCATCCGCACCCCCGCCGGCATGGCGGTGCACACCGGCGACTTCAAGATGGACCAGCTGCCGCTGGACGGCCGCCTCACCGACCTGCCGGCCTTCGCCCGGCTCGGCGAGGAGGGCATCGACCTGCTGCTGGTGGACTCCACCAACGCCGAGGTACCCGGCTTCGTCCCGCCGGAGCGGGATATCTCCAATGTGCTGCGGCAGGTCTTCGCGAGCGCGCAGAAGCGCATCATCGTGGCCAGCTTCGCCAGCCATGTGCACCGGATCCAGCAGATCCTGGACGCCGCCCACGAGTACGGCCGCCGGGTGGCCTTCGTCGGCCGCTCCATGGTGCGCAACATGGGCATCGCCCGGGACCTGGGCTATCTGAGGGTCCCGGCCGGTCTCGTGGTGGATGTGAAGACCCTCGACGACCTGCCCGACGACGAGATCGTGCTGGTGTGCACGGGCTCCCAGGGCGAGCCGATGGCCGCGCTGTCGAGGATGGCGAACCGGGACCACCAGATCCGGATCGTCCAGGGCGACACCGTGATCCTGGCGTCCTCCCTGATCCCGGGGAACGAGACCGCCGTCTACCGCGTGATCAACGGCCTCACCCGGTGGGGCGCCAACGTCGTCCACAAGGGCAACGCCAAGGTGCATGTCTCCGGACACGCCTCCGCGGGTGAGCTGCTGTACTTCTACAACATCTGCAAGCCGCGGAACCTGATGCCGGTGCACGGCGAATGGCGCCATCTGCGCGCCAACGCGGAACTGGGCGCGCTGACCGGCATCCCCAAGAACCGCTGCGTGATCGCCGAGGACGGCGTCGTGGTGGACCTGGTCGACGGCATCGCCAAGATCAGCGGCAAGGTGCAGGCCGGCTATGTCTACGTGGACGGGCTCTCGGTCGGCGATGTCACCGAGACCTCGCTCAAGGACCGGCGCATCCTCGGTGAGGAGGGCATCGTCTCGGTCTTCGTGGTGGTCGACAGCACCACCGGCAAGATCGTGGGTGGCCCGCACATCCAGGCACGGGGCTCCGGCATCGATGACGCCTCCTTCAACGAGGTGCTGCCGAAGATCGACGAGGCCCTGGCCAAGTCCGCTTCCGACGGCGTCGCCGACCCCCACCAGCTGCAGCAGCTGATGCGTCGCACGATCGGCAAGTGGGTCTCCGACACCTACCGCCGCCGGCCGATGATCCTCCCGGTCGTGGTCGAGGTCTGACCAAGGGTTCTGACAAGGACTCAGGAGCGGGGCGCTCGATTTGCATCGGGCGCCCCGCTCCAGTACGTTTACGGCTCCACCTGATGGGGAACACGCGGCGCTTCAGTGCCTCTGTGCGACCCGCGGATCGGGTGGTAAACCGGCTCAGAGAATTCTGATAAAGTCGGCAAAGCCGAAAGGCTAAGGCCCTCCAACGGCCACCGGAAATGAAATTTCGGACCGACCGCGACTTTCGAGAAGCGGAAAGAACGAAAATCGGATCTGGTAAGGTTGGAAACACCGAAGGGAAGCGCCCGGAGGAAAGCCCGAGAGGGTGAGTACGAAGGAAGCGTCCGTTCCTTGAGAACTCAACAGCGTGCCAAAAGTCAACGCCAGATTAGTTGATACCCCGTCTCCGGGCCTGATGGTCTGGGACGAGGTTCCTTTGAAGAAAAAACACAGCGAGGA
>NZ_SRID01000159.1 GCF_004684805.1 Streptomyces palmae | reverse complement strand
CGCACGGAGCCTCGCCCCCCATGGACCACTCCCCCGCCTCCGCCGGCGCCCTCGACGCGGGCGCCATACCGAACACGGGCGCCGTGGAGACCCGCGGCATCGAACCGGTGCTCGAGCACGAGCGGCACGGGCGGGCCCGTGAGCTCTTTCCCACCTGGGTCGCCGCCAACATCAGCGTGCTGCTGCTCACCATGGGCGCCGGTCTGGTGGTCTTCAACGGGCTGAGCCTGTGGCAGGTGCTGCTGGTCGGCGTCTGCGCCGCCGTGGTCTCGTACGGCATGGTCGGCCTGGTCTCGATCGCCGGCAAGTGGGGCGGCGCGCCCGGCCTGATGCTCTCCCGCGCGACCTTCGGGGTGCGCGGCAACTACTTCCCGGGCGCGATCCTGTGGGTCGCCCGCTTCGGCTGGGAGACGATCAACGCGGTCACCGGTGCGTACGCCCTGCTGACCGTGCTCGACCTGCTCTTCGGCATCGGCAGCAGCACCCCGCTGATCGTGGTCACGCTGTTCTCCTTCGTCGCCTGCACCTTCCTGGTCAGCGGTATGGGCCGCAAGGTGCTGGCGGTGTGCAACACCTGGTCGACCTATCTGTTCGGCGCGTTCAGCGTGCTGGTCCTGGGCTACCTGGTGGCCCATGTGCAGTGGGGCGAGGTGTTCTCGCGCCCCGCGGGCAGCACCTCGCTGCTGATCGCGGGCATCGGCACCATCGCGGCCGGCGGCATCAGCTGGGTGCCCTCCGGCCCGGACTTCACCCGCTACCTGCCGGGCCGCACCAGCGGCCGCGCGATCGTGGGCACCACGGTGTCCGGTGCCGCCGTGGTGGTGGTGCCGATGGTGCTGATGGGCGCGGTGATGGCGGCGGTCACCCCGGACCTGGCCTCCGCGCCGGACCCGGTGTCCTTCCTCGGCGACGTGCTGCCGACCTGGCTGGCGGTGCCCTACCTGATCACCGCGCTGGTGGGCATGCTGCTGATCAACAGCCTGTCGATGTACTCGGCCGGGTTCACCGCGCAGACCATGGGCGTGCGGCTGCCGCGTTCGCTGGCGGTCAGCATCAACGCGGTCATCAGCCTGGTGGGCGGCCTGGTCCTGATGCTGGTGGCGAAGAGCTTCCTGTCCTCCTTCATCACCTTCCTGACCCTGCTGGCGGTCTCCTTCTCGGCCTGGATCGGTGTGTTCGGCGTGGACATGATGCGGCGCCGGGGCCGTGCGGTGCGCTACCACGCCGAGGCGCTGACCGACACCGGGCGCGGCAGCCGCTACTGGTACGCGGGCGGCTTCTGCCCGCAGGCGATGGCGGCCTGGCTGCTGGCGCTGGGCGCGGGCCTGTGCTTCACCCGGACCGACTGGTTCGCCGGTCCGCTGGCCGACTCCTGGATCGGCCGGAACGGGCTGGGCTGGGCGGCCACCATCCTGATCGCCGCACTGCTCTTCGCGGTGCTGCCGACGCCGCGGGAGGCCCTGCGGCCCGCGGACGCCGATGTCGATGTCGAGGCCGTCTAGCACCTGGGTCGATCCAGGCGCGGTCGGTCGGTGCGGTGGGGTGAGCCGCGGGCCGGCTGCGGCTGGTCGCGCAGTTCCTCGCGCCCCCGTGGGGCGCACCGCGAGCCGACTGGAGACCCCCACCCCCAGGCGCCCGCGGGGCTCGCGGGGCCAGGGTGTCCCGGCCGCGCGCCGGCTGACCGAGGTGCTTACGCGCACCCTGTTCGCCTGATGGGACGTCAGCTACCGTCCCCTCCACCGGACGATTCTTCGGCGGAGGGGACATCTGCCATGCCTGTCACGGTCCTGAGGCTGGGCCTCGTCGATCCGGACGCGAACCGCCAGTCCCTCGCCCGGCGCTACGGCGCGGCGGTGGAGATGGCCGGGTACGCCGACGAGCACGGCATCACCATGATCCAGACCGAGGAGCACCACGGCGGCGCGGACGGCTGGCAGCCCTCCCCACTGGCCTTCGCGGGCGCGGTGCTGGGCGCCACCCGGCAGGCGACGGTCACGGTCTGCGCGTTGATCGCCGCGCTGTACGACCCGCTGCGGCTGGCTGAGGACATCGCCGTGCTGGACCTGACCGGCGGCGGGCGGCTGGTGACGGTGGCCGCGGTCGGCGACAGCCCGCGGGAGTACACGGCGCACGGCCGGGACTGGGCGCGGCGCGGCCCGCTCCAGGACGAGGCGCTGGAGACGCTGCTGGCCGCCTGGTCCGGCAAACCCTTCCGCTACCGGGGCCATACGGTGCGGATCACCCCGCGCCCGTACAGCCGGCCGCATCCCCCGCTGCTGGTGGGCGGTGGCTCGCGGGCGGCGGCGCGCCGGGCCGCGCGGCTGGGGCTGCCCTTCTTCCCCAGCTCCCACCAGCCCGCGCTGGAGACCTACTACCACGCGCGGCGCAAGGAGTACGGGACCTCCGGCTGGTGCCTGATGCCGGCGCGGCGGACCGTGCTGCTGCACCTCTCGGAGGATCCGGAGCGATGCTGGGCCACGTACGGGCGGCATCTGCTGCACGAGGCCCGGGCCCGTGCGGTCCGGCAGCCGCTGCTGGACCGCACGGCGGCCCGCGCGGCGGTCCGCGACATGGCGGCGCTGCGCCGGCAGGGGGTGTACCGGATCATGACCCCGGAGCAGTGCGTGGCGCTGGCCCTCGCCGAGGCGGGCCGGACGGGCCTGGTGCTGCATCCGCTGTGCGGCGGGATGCCGGTGGCCGAGGGCCAGCGGTCGCTGCGGCTGTTCGCGCAGCGGGTGCTGCCCCGGCTCGCCACGCGGACCGGGAGATCCGCCGCCTGACCGGTCAGCCCATCTCCTCCAGCGGCTTGCCCTTGGTCTCCGGCACCCACTTGACCACGAACGGGATCGAGAGCCCGGCGAAGATCGTGTACATGATGTAGGTCCCGGAGAGGTTCCAGTCGGCGAGGCTGGGGAAGCTGGCGGTGATGGCCCAGTTGGCCAGCCACTGCGCGGAGGCGGCGACGCCCAGCGCGGCGGCCCGGATCCGGTTGGGGAACATCTCGCCGAGCAGCACCCAGACCACCACGCCCCAGGAGAGGGCGAAGAAGAGCACGAAGAAGTGGGCGGCGACCAGGGCCACGGTCCCCTGGGTGTCCGGCAGCACCACATCGGCCCCGGAGCCGGTCTTGGCCGAGAAGGCCCAGGCGACCAGGGCGAGGGAGACGGCCATGCCGGTGGAGCCGATCAGGGCCAGTGGCTTGCGGCCGATGCGGTCCACGAAGATCATCGCGATCACGGTGCCGATGATGTTCACGATGGACGTGGTGAAGGAGTAGAAGAAGGAGCTGCTGGGGTCCACGCCGACCGACTGCCACAGCGTCGCCGAGTAGTAGAAGGCGACATTGATGCCGACCAGCTGCTGGAAGACGGACAGGCCGATGCCGATCCAGACGATCGGCAGCAGGCCGAAGCGCCCGCCCAGCAGGTCCTTGAAGGTCGACTTCCGCTCGCTGCGCATGGCCTGTTCGATCTCGGTCACCCGGGCGTCGAGGTCGATGTGCCTGCCCTCGACCTCGGTGAGCACCTTCTTGGCCTGGTCGATGCGGCCCGCGTCGATCAGGAAGCGCGGCGACTCGGGGATGGCGAAGGACAGCACCCCGTAGAGCACAGCCGGTACGACCATCACGCCAAGCATCCACTGCCAGGCCTCCAGGCCCGCGAGCTCACCGCGCTGCTGGCCGTCGGCGAGGCGGAGGATGCCCCAGTTGACCAGCTGGGAGACGGCGATGCCGGTCACGATCGCGGCCTGCTGGAAGGAGGCGAGCCGGCCGCGGTAGGCGGGCGGGGCGACCTCGGCGATATAGGCGGGGCCGACGACCGAGGCCATGCCGATGCCGATGCCGCCGAGCACCCGCCACAGGGCCAGGTCCCACAGCGCGAAGGGCAGTGCGGAACCGACGGCGCTCACGGTGAACAGGGCCGCGGCGATCCGCATCACCTTGATCCGGCCGATGCGGTCGGCGATCCGCCCCGCGAGGGCGGCGCCGATCGCGCAGCCGATCAGGGCGATGGCGACGACCTCGGCCAGGGCCGCGGAACCGATGTGGTAGCGGTCGCGCACGGCCACGACCGCACCGTTGATCACGGAGCTGTCATAACCGAACAGGAAACCGCCCATCGCCGCCGAGGCGGTGATGAAGATGACCCGGCCGAGGTGTTCCGGTGGGACGGGGCGGCCGGTGGACGCCTGAGCCGTCGTGGTGGGGGACACGAGCACTCCTGAGGCCCGGCCGCGCTGCCGGGCGTGGGGGGAGATCCTTCGCTGGGGTACCGGACACGCCGGCGCCATATGAAGGTAAGAGCAACGTTGCAGAGAATATGTCTTCAAGTTTCCAAGTCAATGGAGTGTGACGAACGAGTCTCCCGGGGGCATGACCAGACTTGGATTGAAGACTTGAAGGAAACCCTGGGGAGCCCAACAGCTCCGCTGGGTGGTCAGCGCAGCCGCTGGCTGATGACCTTGGAGACCCCGTCCCCCTGCATGGAGACCCCGTACAGCGCGTCGGCCACCTCCATGGTCCGCTTCTGGTGGGTGATCACGATCAGCTGCGAGCTCTCCTGGAGCTCTTCCATGATCCGGATCAGCCGCTGGAGGTTGGTGTCGTCCAGCGCCGCCTCCACCTCGTCCATCACATAGAACGGGCTCGGCCGGGCCTTGAAGATCGACACCAGCAGGGCCACCGCGGTCAGCGACCGCTCACCGCCGGACAGCAGGGACAGCCGCTTGACCTTCTTGCCCGGCGGCCGGGCCTCCACGTCCACGCCGGTGGTGAGCATGTTCTCCGGGTCGGTCAGCAGCAGCCGCCCCTCGCCACCGGGGAACAGCCGTGAGAAGACCCCTTCGAACTCCCGGGCGGTGTCCCGGTACGCCTCGGTGAAGACCTGCTCCACCCGCTCGTCGACCTCCTTGACCACCTGCAGCAGATCGGCCCGGGTCTTCTTGAGGTCCTCCAGCTGCTCGGTGAGGAACTTGTGCCGCTCCTCCAGCGCCGCGAACTCCTCCAGCGCCAGCGGATTGACCTTGCCCAGCTGCTGGTAGGCCCGCTCGGCCGCCTTGAGCCGCTTCTCCTGCCGAGCCCTGTCGAAGGGCACCGGCTGGTTCCGCGGATGCTCCGGGTCCTCGGGCAGCACCTCGCCCTCGGCCGGCGGGGAGGGGGGCACCGGCTGGTCCGGCCCGTACTCGGCGACCAGCCCGGCCGGCTCGATACCCAGCTCCTCCAGGGCCCTGGTCTCCAGCTGCTCGATCCGCAGCCGCTTCTCGGCGCCCAGCACCTCGCCCCGGTGCACCGAGTCGGTGAGCTTGTCCAGCTCGGAGGCGAGCTCCCGGCCCTGGTTCCGCTCGGCGACCAGCTCCCGCTCCCGCTCGGCCCGCTCGCGCTCCGCGGTGTCCCGCTCCGCCTCGGCCCGGACCAGCGACACCTCCACGTGCGCCAGCAGCTGCCGGGCCCCGACGGCCACCGCCGCCGCCACCTGGGCCTCGTGCCGCAGCCGGGCCCGCCGCTGCTCGGCGCGCGCCCGTGCCTCGCGCTCCACCCGGGCGGCGCGGTCCAGCGCGTCGGCGCGCCCCGCCAGCCCCTTGACCCGCTCCTCGTGGGTACGGACCTGGAGGCGGGCCTCCATCTCGGTCTGCCGGGCGTTGGCACCGTCGGCCGCCAGCCGGTCCCGTACCGAGGTGTCCGGTTCGTCCGTGCCGTCCTCGGCGGCCTGGTCCTCGGCCACGGCCAGCCGCTCGGCCAGCACCTCGGCCTCCTCCTGGGCGGCCGCCAGCGCCTCCTGGGCCCGGGCCGCCGCCGCGGTCGACCGCTCGGCCTCCCCCGCCGCCGCCCTGGCCTGCCCGGCCAACCGCCCCAGCGCCTGTGCCACCTGCGACTTCTCCCGCTCGGCGGTGCTGCGCCGGGCGGCCAGCCGCTCCACCTCGGCGGCGCACTCGGTCCGCCGCTCCTGGGCACGCTGCTGCTCCTGGGCCAGCTCCCGGCACCGTACGGCCAGTTCGGCCAGCTCGGCCGCGGCCTCGTCGACCGAGGCCCGCACCTCCAGCAGGCTGGGCGCGCCGGCCGAACCGCCCTGCGCGAAATGGCTGCCCAGCAGGTCGCCCTCGGCGGTGACCGCGGTCAGCGCGGGGTGCTCGGCGAGCAGTGCCTCGGCCTCGGCCAGGGTGCCGACCACCACCACCCCGTCCAGCAGCCGGCGCGCCGCCGCCAGCAGTCCGGCGGGGCCCTCGATCAGATCCGCGGCGTACGGCCCGTACGCCTCGGCCCCCGCCGGCCGTGTGCCCCGGGGCGCGGCGGCGCCTTCGGTGGGGGCGGCGCCGAGCAGCAGCGCCGCCCGTCCGGCGTCCTGTTCGCGCAGCAGCCGCAGCGCCTTCGCGGCGGTGGCCGGATCGGCGACCGCGACGGCGTCGGCGGCGGCGCCCAGCGCGGCGGCCACCGCGATCTCATGGCCGGGCACCACGGTGAGGAGGTCGGCGGCGGGACCGAGCAGACCGGTCAGCCGGTCGGTGGCGGCCAGCAGAGCCTTGGTGCCGTCCTTGCGGCGCAGCCCGAGGGCCAGTGCGTCATGGCGGGCGGCGGTGGCGGCGCGCTCCCGCTCGGCCGCGGTGGCCGCCTCACGGGCGGCGCCCAGTGCCGCGTCGGCCTCGGCCAGGGCCTTCTTGGCCGACTCGTGGGACTGGGCCAACTCGGTGTCGTCCGCGTCCAGTCCGTCGACCTCGGCCTGCTGGTCCTCGTACTCCCGCTGGGCGAGCGCGGCACGCTCCCGCGCCTCGTCCCGGGCTGCGGCCAAGCGGTCGATCTCGGCCTGGGCGGAGGCGGCCCGGCCGTGCGCCGCGGTCACCTTGCCGTGCAGCCGGGCCAGTCCCTCGCGGCGGTCGGCGACGGCGCGCGCGGCGTCCTTGAGCCGGCGTTCCTCCTCCGCCAGCCGGCGCTCCAGCTCCGCGCGGTGCGCGACGGTGTCCTCCAGGGCCCGGCTCGCCGCCTCCAGGGCGGCCGTCAGCTCCGCCTCCTGTTCGCGGATCCGGTCCGCCTCGCGCTCCATGTCCTCCGGGTCCCGGCCGCGCCGCTCCTCGGCCGGGGCGGAGGTGGCGCTCTTCACCCGGGCGTCGGCCAGGCTGATCGTGCCCCGCACCCGCTCGGCGAGCTGGGACAGTTCGTGCCAGGTGTGCTGGGCCTGCTGGAGCCGCGGGGTGAGCGCCTTGACCTGCTCCTCCAGCGCCGCCTCGCGCTGCTGGGCGGCGTGCAGCCGTGCCTCGGCGGCCTCCTTGCGCTGTTTGAGCGCTGCCTCGTCGGCGATCTCCGCGTGCAGCGCCTCGCGCAGGGTGACCAGGTCGTCGGCGAGCAGCCGCAGCCGGGCGTCGCGCAGATCGGCCTGGATGACGGCGGCGCGGCGGGCCACCGCGGCCTGCCGGCCGAGCGGTTTGAGCTGGCGGCGCAGCTCGTCGGTGAGGTCCTGGACGCGGGCCAGGTTGGCCTGCATGGCGTCCAGCTTGCGCAGCGCCTTCTCCTTGCGCTTGCGGTGCTTGAGGACGCCGGCCGCCTCCTCGATGAAGGCGCGGCGCCCCGTCGGGTCGGCGTGCAGCACCGAGTCGAGCTGGCCCTGGCCGACGATGACGTGCATCTCGCGGCCGATGCCGGAGTCGGAGAGGAGTTCCTGGATGTCCAGCAGCCGGCAGGTGTCCCCGTTGATCTGGTACTCGCTGCCGCCGTTGCGGAACATGGTGCGGGTGATGGTGACTTCGGCGTACTCGATGGGCAGCGCGCCGTCGGAGTTGTCGATGGTGAGGGAGACCTCGGCGCGGCCCAGCGGGGGGCGGCCGGTGGTCCCGGCGAAGATGACGTCCTCCATCTTGCCGCCGCGCAGGGATTTGGCGCCCTGCTCGCCCATGACCCAGGACAGGGCGTCGACGACATTGGACTTGCCCGAACCGTTGGGGCCGACGACGCAGGTGATGCCGGGCTCGAAGCGGAGCGTCGTGGCGGAGGCGAACGACTTGAAGCCTCGCAGGGTCAGGCTCTTGAGGTGCACGCCGTCGGACTCTACTCCCTGGGCCGAGCGCTCCCGATTCCATCATCTTTTCGGTTTCGCCCGGGAAGGGGCAGGGCACATGAGTCGGTAAGGAACGCTCGGGCGCCGCTTGGGTGCCCGTATGCAGACGCTGTCGCTGTTGGGGGGCGTGGAGGAGAATCCCGGAAGACGGTCCGGGGGGATGAAACGACGAAGGGACGCCGGGGCGTCCCTTGCACAATCTCAAGCGGCTGACGATGCGGTCCGACCGGCCCGAAGGCTGAGGTCAGGCCAGCGCAGGCTCCGCCTGGGTCATGTCGATGGTGTCGATCAGCGAGTCGCCCTGGTGCGCGGCAGCCGACAGCGCGTCGTTCTCGGCCTGCATCCGGATGAGTTCGGATTCGAGGTCCTGGACGCGCTGCTGAAGCCGTCGCATCTCGGCGAGGACTCGGGGGTCGGAGCCGCCGACGTAACCGAGAAGCGCCTTTGCCATGATGGATGGTCCTCCACACTGAGTGACCGACCGAAGCGGTGTGGGTCGTGAGGGATTCGCACCCGCGATGTCTGCCATCATTTCCGTGCTCAATGCCAAACAATGAAGGTGCGCGGGGCTTCCAGCGTCTCACCAAATGGTTTGAGGGTCAACACGATCACACCCCGCGAGGTCCGCCGGGCCGAGGGCAGGCTGCCGCGGAAACAAGGGGCAGCGCCTCTGGGAAAGGCCCCGGACGGGTGTGGAGATCATCCTTGGCACGCAGCCTTCCACGATGCGGCCCGATTGGCAACCACCAGGCCGTTTTCATCCTCAACGACCGCGACCGGGGTATGCGGCACAGCGCCGAACGGGTGACGGGAGCCGTCCGGGGTCAGCGGGTCTCAGCGGGTCTCGAAGGTCTGGTAGCCACCGCGCGGTGTGTCCCAGATCTCGGTGACGCCGTCGACGCGGCCGGGCGTGTCGCCGCCGCGGAGCCAGTCGAGGAGTTGTTCGCACTCCGGGCGCGCCCCCTCCGCCACGACCTGCACCCGCCCGTCGGCCAGGTTGGAGGCGAATCCGACCAGGCCGCCGATGCGCAGCGCGTTGGCCCGGGTGTACCAGCGGAATCCCACGCCCTGCACCTGGCCGCGGACCCAGACGGTGAGGCGGACCTTCTCGTTCATGAGGTGCACGCTAACCGGCCGATCGCCCCCGAGGCACATCGAGCCGGCAGGGCATGGCGTACAGTCGCGGCTCACCATCACTCACCTGAACGAGTGATTGACGTTGACGCCGAGCATGTAGGAAGGCAGGAGATGGGCCGCCATCGACGTGCTGCCGCCGAACCCCCGGCAGCGCAGCCGACCGACACCGACACCGATCCCGCGATATCCGCGGACATATCCTCCGGACGCCACCGGGACCGCCGCCGCGGCTCCCGGGTACCGGTCCGCACCGGGCTGCTGGGCGCCTCCGCGGCCGTGGTGCTGGGCGCGGCGGCGATGAGCTCGGGGCTGCTGACCTCGGGCGGCCACTCGGTCACCGCGGGAGACGGCCCGGGCGGGCGGGTGAGCACCGAGGACTCGCCGGACGGCGAGGCCACCACGGAGGGCTCCCCCTCCGCTTCCCCGACCCCCCGGGACAGGGAGGCGGCCGGCCGCGGCGCCCACCGCAAGCCCGCACCGTCCGCCACGGACTCGCACTCCCCCTCGGCCACCCCGGGCAAGCGGTCCGGCGCGCCGTCCGCCGAGCCGTCCCCCACCCGGACCGCGAGGCCTGCACCGACCCGGACCACCCGGCCGGCGCCCTCCGCCACCACCAAGCCCGCGCCCCGGCACACCACCGCCCCGCGCGGCTCGACCGGCAAGGAGGCGGCCGCCGAGGCCGAGGTGCTCCGACTGGTGAACCAGAAGCGGGCCCAGGCCGGCTGCTCGCCGCTGATCGCCGACTCCCGACTGGGCGCGCTCGCCGGCGACTTCAGCCGCGACATGGCCGAGCGCGGCTTCTTCGACCACACCGACCCGGACGGCGCCACCCCCTGGGACCGGGCCAAGCGGGCCGGGATCACCAACATGGGCGGTGAGAACATCGCCCGCGGCCAGGCCGACGCACAGGCCGTGATGGATTCCTGGATGAACAGCCCCGGCCACCGCGCCAACATCCTCAACTGCGACTTCCAGACCATCGGTGTCGGCGCGCACTACGGCGCGGGCGGCCCCTGGTGGACCCAGGAGTTCGGCTACTGACCCGAAGCCCCCACCTCGCGGCCCCTTGCGGGCGTGCGGGGCGAACCGGTGAACGCGGACCGCCCGGCGCCCCCTGATCGGGGTGCCGGGCGGTGTGCGTTTCGCCGGACCGGTGAGCCGGGCGGTACCCGTTTCACCAGGCCGGTGGGCCGGGCGCCTCAGGCGGCCAGGGCGGCGCGCCCCGCGGCGAAGGCCCTGGCCGCCTCGACCACGCGCCGGGCGAGGTGCTCGACGGTGGCGATGTCCGCCTTGTGTACCCCTTCCGGGCCCTGGTCGGCGAAGGTCTGGGCACCCGCGCCCAGGAAGAAGCCGAGGCGGTTGAGGTCGTTCTCCGAACCGGTGGTGGTGTTCCAGCCGGGGAGCAGGCCGAGGTTCACCCAGTGCATGCCGTGCTGGGCGGCGAGCACCGTGAAGAACTGCAGGGTGTGCAGCTTGTCGCCGCTCTTGGAGCCCGAGTTGGTGAACCCGGCCGCGATCTTGTCCTGCCATGCCCGGGCGTACCAGCGCTTGCTGGTGGACTCGGCGAAGACGTGGAAGGCGCCGGAGGCGGTGCCCATGTAGGTGGGCGAGCCGAAGATGATCGCGTCCGAGGCGTCCAGCAGCTCCCACTGCGCCTCGGTGATCTCGTCCACCTTGATCAGGTGCACGGTGGCACCGGCCTCGGCCGCGGCGTCGCGGACGGCCTCGGCCAGCACGGTGGTGTGGCCGAAACCGGAGTGGTAGGCGATGGAGACGACGGGGCTGGCCATGGAGGGCTCCTGGAATTCGAAGAAGAAGGGGTGGCACCACCGGGGTGGGCGCCGCACCCAGCGAAGCACTAACTTTCAGAAAGCGCAACCCATGAGTTAGTGCTGTGGAGCGGTAAGGTGTCCGGTATGGCGACCTCACGCACTGCCGCATCCGATGACCTGGGCGATGACCACTGCCCCCAGGTGGACGGCGAGCTGGCCTACAACGTGTTCGCCCGCAGCTGCCCGTCCCGGACCACGCTGGAGCACGTCACCGGACGGTGGGGCAGCCTGACGCTGGGCGCGCTCCACGACGGCTCGTTCCGCTTCAACGAACTGCGCCGCCGGGTGGAGGGGGTCAGCGAGAAGATGCTGGCCCAGACCCTGCACGCGCTGGAGCGGGACGGTCTGGTGCACCGGGAGGCCCAGCCCACCAACCCGCCCCGGGTCGACTACCGGCTCACTCCGCTGGGCAAGGCGGTCACCGAGCAGCTGATGGGGCTGATCCATCTGGTCGAGGAGCGGATGCCGGCCGTCATGGAGGCGCGGTCCCGGTACGACGCGGAGCACGGCTGACCGCTTCGCCGACAGCGCGCCGGGGCCTTGCGGGCAGCCGCGTTCCGGTGGAGCCGCCCTGCCGGTGTCAGTCGGCGGCGGGGCGCGGCGGGCGCTGGCAGCGCGGGCAGAAGTAGCTGGAGCGGTTCATCCAGGGACGGCGGCGGATCGGGGTGCCGCAGCGGCGGCAGGGCTTGTCCTCCCGGCCGTAGGCGTCCAGGGAGCGCGAGAAGTAGCCGGACTCGCCGTTCACGTCCACGTAGAGGCTGTCGAAGCTGGTGCCGCCGGCGGCCAGCGCGTCGCCCATCACCGCGCGGACATGGGCGAGCAGTTCGGCGGTGCGCGGCCGGGTCAGGGTGGCCGTGGGCCGCTCGTAGTGCAGCTTGGCGCGCCACAGCGCCTCGTCGGCGTAGATGTTGCCGACGCCGCTGATCAGCGACTGGTCGAGCAGCGCCCGCTTGATGGTGGTGCGGCGGCGGCGCAGCGCGGTGTGGAAGGCGGCGTCGTCGAAGGCGGGGTCCAGCGGGTCGCGGGCGATGTGCGCGATCACGTCCGGCAGTCCGTCGGTGGCGCCCGGGGCGATGCCGTGCAGCGAGAGGCCGCCGAAGGTGCGCTGGTCGACGAAGCGCAGCTCGGTGCCGGCCGCCTCGCCGAGCGCCGCCGGGGCCGGGGAGTCGGCGAACCGGATCCGTATGCGCAGGTGCTTCTCGTCCGGTGCGTCCGGCGGCTGCACCAGCAGCTGTCCGCTCATGCCCAGATGCGCCAGTACGGAGATGTCGGCGCCCTCGACGGGGAGCCACAGGTACTTGCCGCGCCGCCGGGCCTCGCCGATGCGGCGGCCGGTCAGCCGGGCCGCGAAGTCGGCGGCGCCGGCGGGGTGGCGGCGGATGGCACGGGGGTGCAGCACCTCCACCGCGGCCACCGTGCGTCCGCTGACCCAGCGCTCCAGACCGCGCCGGACCACCTCGACCTCGGGCAGTTCTGGCACGGTCGTCCTCCGGAGTGGGTGCCGGGCGCGGATGGGATGCCGTCGCCCGCGACGGGCGCGGCGGGGGGTTTGCGCGAGGGCCCGGGTGGGCCGTGCCGCGGAACTCCCGGCACCGGGGCGGGCCCGGTGCCGGGGAGGTTCAGCGGGTGGGCGAGGCGGTGTCCGCCTGACCGGCGGCCGGGGTGTCCCCCGCCGCGGCCGCGGCGGCCGCCTGGTCGGCCGCGGCGCGGATGGCACGCCACGCGGCCTCCGCCGCCTGCTGTTCCGCTTCCTTCTTGCTGCGGCCGGTGCCGGTGCCGTACTGGACACCACCGACGCGGGCAGCAGCCGTGAAGGTCTTCTCGTGGTCCGGGCCGGTCTCCGAGACCACGTACTCGGGGACGCCGAGCCCCTCGGTGGCGGTGAGTTCCTGGAGGCTGGTCTTCCAGTCCAGGCCGGCGCCGAGGTTCGAGGACTTCTCGATGAGGGGGTCGAAGAGCCGGTGCACCAGCTCGGCGGCGGCGTCGAGACCCTGGTCCAGGTAGACCGCGCCGATCACCGCCTCCAGGGTGTCGGCCAGGATGGACGCCTTGTCCCGGCCCCCGGTGCCCTCTTCGCCTCGGCCGAGCCGAATGAAGGCGCCGAGGTCGAGGCCGCGGCCCACCTCCGCCAGTGCGCGCGAGTTGACCACCGCGGCCCGCAGCTTGGCCAGCTGGCCTTCGGGCAGGTCGGGGTGGATGCGGTACAGCGTGTCGGTGACCACCAGGCCGAGCACGGAGTCCCCGAGGAACTCCAGCCGCTCGTTGGTGGGCAGTCCGCCGTTCTCGTACGCGTAGGAGCGGTGGGTCAGCGCACGCACCAGAAGGGCGGACTCAAGCTGATAGCCGAGCCGCCCTTCCAGAATCGTGTGGGACGAGGCTGTGTCCGCCGGCGCCTTCTTCGACGAGTTGCCGTCTGACATAGAGCCTGTCACCCGCCGATCAGACCGCGAGGACCTGACGCTTGTTGTAGGTGCCGCAGCTCGGGCACGCGATGTGCTGCAGCTTCGGCTCGGTGCAGCGCTCGCACGCCACCAGGGTGGGGACCGCAGCCTTCCACTGCGACCGGCGGTGGCGCGTGTTGCTGCGCGACATCTTCCGCTTCGGAACAGCCACGGCTACTTCTCCTGCTTCTCGTCGACGCCCGGTTCGGCGCCGCCCATATCGTCCTTCTCGCCGTCCTTGATGGTCTCGGCGAGTCCCTGCAGTGCCGCCCAACGGATGTCGACGGCGTCGTGGTGGTGGTCCGGTTCGTCCGCCAGGCGCACCCCGCAGTCGGGGCACAGACCCGGGCAGTCCTCCCGGCACACCGGCTGCAGCGGCAGTGCGAGCACCACCGCGTCCCGCAGCACGGGTTCGAGGTCGAACAGGTCGTCCTCGAGGAAGAGCCTGTCCTCCTCCTCGGCGTCGTCGTCCGAGTCCGCGTCGCGGCCCCAGGCATCGGCGTCGGGGTAGGAGAACAACTCCTGGAAGTCCGCGTCGAGCTCTCGCTCCAGCGGCTCCAGACACCTTACGCACTCCCCGGTGAGCGGCGCACGGGCGGTGCCTGTGACAAGCACCCCTTCCATGACCGACTCCAGCCGGAGGTCGAGTTCCACGGTCGCGCCCTCGCGCACCCCGATGACCTCGATGCCGAGGTTCTGGGGCGCCGGAACCGAGCGGGTGAGCCGCTTGAGCGCACCAGGACGCCGACCCAGCTCGCGTGTGTCGAACACGAGGGGGGCACGGTGATCGAGGCGGGCGTTCAGGGCTTCCTGCTTTCTACGCTGTGGAACGGGCCGCCCGTGGCCGATGCGCTGCGGGCAGCCGAAAACGCGGTCCGCGAGGAGTGCCGCGAGGCACATACACGCAACCGAACAGTCAGGATACTGGACGCGCAGCCGTAGACCCAATCCGGTCGCCGGGCAGGGGCGGCACCGGCGTCAGCGGCCCTGCTCGTACTCGCGCAGCTGGTCCAGGTTGATCATGCTGGTGTCGAAGAAGCTGGTCTCGTCGAGCGCGGCGGCCTGCTGGGGCTGGCCCTGCTGCGGGATCTGGACCTGCGGCTGCCCCTGGCCGGCGGAGCCGTAGGGGTCGGCCGCCGGGTAGCCCTGGTACGCCTGCCCGCCGGAGTGCTCCGAGTAGCCCTGCTGCTGCCAGCCGTAGGCCGCGGGCTCCGCGGCGGCGGGGTGTGCCTGCGGGTAGCCGGCGCCCTGGGCGGCGTACGGGTCGGCGGTCTGCGGGTACTGCTGCGGATATCCGTAGTCGCCCTGCTGCCCGTACTCCGCGACCTGCGGTGCGTAGCCGGCGTCCTGCTGCCCGGGGTACTCCGCGGCGGCCGGGTAGTAGTCCGGCTGGGCCGGGACC
>NZ_SRID01000158.1 GCF_004684805.1 Streptomyces palmae | reverse complement strand
CCCGTCCCCGAGCCCCGTCAGGCCGCCGACGGCAGCGCGGCGGAGGAGGCGGACGCGACACCCGCCCCGGAGCGTACGTTCGCCCCCACCCCCGGCGATGTCGTACGCAGGCAGCGGCGGAAGGCGCTCCAGCCGGACGACTTCCTGCTGCGGGAGCTCCAGCGGTCCCGCGGCGGGCGGATGCGGGACATCGTCGAGACCATCCGCCGCGACCAGATGGAGCTGGTCACCGGCTCGCCGGCGGACATCCTCGTCGTGCAGGGCGGCCCCGGTACCGGCAAGTCGGCAGTCGGTCTCCACCGGGTGACCTGGCTCGTCAACAACGAGCACTTCAGGGCCCAGGACATCCTCGTCATCGGCCCCCATCAGCGGTTCCTCGACTATGTCGGACAGGTCCTGCCCACCCTCGGCACCCGGGACGTCAACGCCGTCCAGCTGGACCGCCTGTGGGAGGGCAGGATCCTTGGCACCGACTCCCCGAAGGCACGCCTGGTGAAGTCGGACGAACGCATGGCGGCCGTGCTGCGGCGCCGCGTCGAGAGCGACTTCCGCCCGGAGGCTCTCGATGCCCTCACCGTCGCCCCCTCCTTCGAGGGCGACGAGCCCGCGATCGTCGTCACCGCCGGCAGTACGACCCTTCGCGTGCCGAAGTCCGAGGTCCTCGCCCTCCTCGACCAGGCCCACGCCGGCGAGGGGCCTTTCCGGGAGCGGCGCGACCGCTTCCGGGGCCTCTTCGTCGACCGGCTCCTCCAGGAGCTCGCCGACATCGCGCCACGCCGCGGGCAGGCCGGCACGATCCGGCGCGATCTGGAACGCAACCGCCGGGTGGAGCGCCTGGTCGAACGCGTCTGGCTGTCCCCCGGCCCCCGGGAGGCACTGCGGAGCCTCTACGACTCACCCGACCTCCTGCGGGACTGCGCCGACGGCATCCTCGACGAGGACGAGCAGGCGGCCCTGCTGCGGCCCCGCGCCGCCAGCGCCGACGCCGATCCGTGGACCCTTGACGACCAGGTCTGCCTGGAAGAGCTCGGAGTGCTGATCAGCGGCGACACTCCGCCGCGATACGGCCACATCGTCATCGACGAGGCCCAGGACCTCACCCCCATGCAGGCCCGCTCCCTGCAGCGGCGCTGTGCCGTGGGCGGCTCCATGACCGTGCTGGGCGACCTCGCGCAGGCGACGGGCGCCCACATCCCGACGGACTGGGACCAGCTCGGCGCGCTCCTCTCCGACCACGGCGACTGGAGCGTGGCCCAGCTCACCACCAGCTACCGCGTCCCCGCCGAGATCATGGAGTTCGTCGCCCCGCTCGCCAGGGCTGTCGCTCCGACCCTGCCGTACCCGCAGGCCATCCGGGAGGTGGGAGCGGACGCGGTACGGACCGTGGCGACCGAGCCGTGGAAGCTGCTGGACGACACCGTCGCCCATGTGGCCCGGCTCAGGGAAACCAGCGACGGCAGCACCCCCCGCTCCGTGGCCGTCATCGTCCCCGACGACTCGGACTGGCTGGACGCCATCAGCCGCAGGATCGGTGAGCTCGGTGAGCTCGGTGACACCGGTGAGCGGAACCATGAGGCCGTCTCCGTACTGGCCGCGGCTCAGGCCAAGGGGATGGAGTACGACCACGTCCTGGTCCTCGAGCCCGCCACGATCGCCGACCGCGGTCCCGCCGGGCTGCGCCAGTTGTACGTGGCCCTCACCCGCAGCACCCAGAGCCTGACCGTCCTGCACACCGCCCCCCTGCCGGAGGCGCTCACCGGTTCCGGGGACGCCCCGTCGCCGACGGCGCACGATGCCCAGCCGGAGGGCGGCGGGGTCGGAAGCCTTCCCCGGATCGGTACCGATGTCCGGGTCGAGGTCGTGGCCCGGGCCCCGGGCGGTCGCTACAAGGTCAAGCCGTTGTCGCCGGTGATCGACCGACCGCTGGTCCTCACCGTCCGCCATGGATCGGTTCCCCCGCTGCGGGGCGAGAAGCTGGACTGCTGGGTTTTCGCCAACGAGACGACCCAGACGGTGCTCACGGCCAGTCAGCGCGGTCGGTCACCCATCTCGGAGCGGATGGCGGGGCGCTACCTCTCCGCATTGGAGGTGCTCGGAGAGCTGATCGAGGCAGACGGCGACGTTCCCGATGCCCGCAGCCGTCTCTCCGAACTCCAGGGCATGGCCAACCGCATCCTCCGACGGGACCAGGCGGACTGGGTCGACGTGCTCCACCTGTTCGGCGATCCCGACCGAGAACGGCTCGGCGTTCTCCGCGGCCTCGCCGCGACGACCAACCGTGCGCTCAAGGAGGGCGCCTTCGACGCGGGCCGGCTCGCGGAGGGGCTGGCGGCTTCCGGCTGGGCGGAGCCCCTCGCCGAAGCGCGGCGAGACCTCCGGGAGCGCTTCGACGCGGCGGCGAAGCCGGACTCCGACGGCGCGGATCCCACCGCCCTGACCCAACCCGATGACAAGGAAGAAGTGCAGATGACCACTGCGGACACCACCGCCGCGATACCGGTTGGGACTACGAAGGACGGCTTGCTGCGCGCGCTGGAGACGGCCGCCGGCACCGACCGCGCGTGCAAGAAGCACGAGGCGGTTCGCCACGCGCTGAAGGCATCACTGCTCTGGGCGGACCTCCAACCGGCCGACTCACCGGTCGTCGACGTCAGCTGCGCCACCCCGCACGGTCTCTTCCTCTACGAGGCCCTGGGCGCGGGTTGCTCCACCTATGCGGACCTGCGGTCGGGCGCGACCCGCCTGCTCGAGATCAACCACACACTGCCCGCGCCGGCCGACCGCCTCTACCTCGTTCTCCCCGAACCGCCCGCCGAGGACTGGTCCGCGGACACGATCCGTGACGTCTTCCGCGTCGATGTCATCTGGCGCGGCCCGGCCGGCTGGGGAGGCGAGAAGGCGGAGATCGCCTTCGGAGCCTCCGGCGAGTAGGGCGCCGTCCCCATCCGTGCGTCGGTCCCCGCGGAGGAGGGGTGGGGCAACCCGGCCGGAGGCGGTCGCCGGCCGGTGCCCTTGGGCGGCGTCCCCGTCAGCCGGTGAGGGCGGGGGCCGGTGGCTGCGCGGTCTCGTCGGCGGCGCCGGACAGGGAGCGGACCGCGCAGGCGACGGAGGCCAGCGTGAGGTGGCGGTGCCAGCCGGACAGCGACCGGCCGGCGAAGTCCCGCAGGCCCGCCTGCCGGGCGCTGTACGCCGCCGCGTGGCCGACGCGGTCCGCCTGCTTGGCCAGCCGCAGCAACTGGGGCATGGGGTGGCGCATGTTGGTGATCCAGAACTGGGCGGGCGCGCGCCGGGGATCCGCCCACTCACCCAGCAGCACCAGCGGTCTGCTGGTGGTGGCGACCCGTGCGGTCACGGGCAGGGCCGCGGCCAGCGAGACGCGGGGGTTCGCGGACTGGGTGCCGTCGCTCCACTCCACGGGGCGGCGCAGGGTCTTCTCCGCCGCCAGGATGTCCCGGGCGGGCCGGGGGTCGGCCCCGTGTCCGGACAGCGCCGGGTCCGCCACCGACAGGGGGGTGGCGGACCGGGTGCGGGCGATCACCGGCAGGCCCGCCAGGGGGAGACGGCTCATCGTCGACCTGGCGTCGATGCCCCGGATGTCCAGGATGACGGGCCGTTGGAGTGTCGCGGCGGCTCCCACCGTCTCCCGCACCGCGGCCGTGACGCTGTCCTCGTAGCTCTCTCCTCCGGGGGATTCGCACTCCGTGCCGGAGGAGTCCGCCGGCAGGAACAGCCGCCACCCGGCCGGGGTCACCACCTCCGGTGAGACGAACCAGACCCCGAAGGACTGCTGTCCCCGCAGCACCTGCCCGAGATGCGGGTCGAAGCGGCGCCCGACCCCCACCGAGTGCTCCCCGCTCTTGGGGATGGGCATGGGCTGCACCACCCAGGCGGACAGCGGGTGGGCCGCCTCCAGCCACTTGACCAGTGCGGCGCGTACCGGGCGCCAGTCCCAGGTGGAGCTGGTGACGAAGTGGTGCAGTCGCTGCTCGGTCGCCGATCCGCCGCCCATCTGCGTCGCCATGTTGCGGATCGATTTGCGCCCCGGGGTGCACAGCAGCCCGCGTACGTATTCTTCCGCCCGGCGACGCTGGTCGCTGCGCGGCAGTGAGCCGAACACCGCGGCACACAGCTCCCGCAGCACCTCGTCCTGTGCCGGGGCGAAGGGGCGCCTGCGCTGGCGTCCGATCGCGGTGGTGTTCCTGAACGGCGAAGTCCTCATCCGTCTCATCCCCCCCGATGATGTCCGCAGAATGGCACGGCGCCGTGAACATGGCAAGGAATGATCTTGCTCAACTTGCATGGCTTGTAAGGGAATTGAGGGTTCCGGATAGCGGGTTTGACCAGGCCTGTCGGACGATGGCCGGGTTGCGGCAGGAGTGCGCTGTCCCGCACTCGGCACCCCTGTCGTCCTTCCTTCGGAGGGGCGATCCGGCTCTGTGCGCTTATGCCGCCGGAATCGGGAGTTCCTGGAACCGGGGTGGCTCGTCGACGAGTTCCAGGTGGTAGGCGGTTATGTGGTCGGCGGGCGCGAGGTGGGGCGCCCCGGGGCGGCGCCTGCTGTGGTGGCGACCGCGGGGGCCGGACCCGTGAGCCGCGGGGTGGCGGCTGCCCGCTGCCGTACCACCGCGGGTAGGGGTGTCCGCAAGAGGGCGGGTTGGCCATCGAACGCCGTGAAGTACGCGGGGAGTTGCGGCGCCCGGCTGTTGGGGCGGTTCGCTCGGGGTGAGGCGCGTGATGGCCACGTACCTGCGGCGGCCTGGTCAAGGGAATGCGCCACCGGGTCCCTCTCGCGGTGAGGGCACCCCGCGCCCCCTGGAGACCGTGGTCCCGACCGGCCCGGCGTCGGGGTCGGGGACGGGCCCGGGAGCGCTCGCGTCGGGGGCCGAAGGGCCTCACCGACCAGGCTGCGACGGGGACTTGACAGAGTGCCTTGACGGTCGTTGCCGCGCCTCCTCGGGGCGGAGGACCATGCCGAAATGGATCTTCTTCTCACCCCCGACCCCTGGTGGCTGCCGGCGATCCTCGCGGTGACCCTTTTCGGTGACGCCGTTCTCTCGATCCGGCCGCCCAAGTTCATCGACGACTGCTTGAGCGGGGTCAATTTCCCCCGCGACTGGTGGTGGGTCCTGATCGTCGTCAAGCTCCTCGCCGTCGCCGGAATCGCTGTCGGGTTCGAAACCGAGGGAGTCGGCCTCGCCGCCGTGGCCGGCGTCATCGCCTACTTCCTCCTGGCGGTGTGCGCGCACATTCGCGCCCGATTCTTCGGCATGGCGTTCTGGTTCAACTGCCTCGGCATGCTCGGCCTTTCGGTCCTCACCCTTCTCGTCTCCTTCATCGGATACTGAACGTGCAAGGAAAGAAAAGATGAAGAGGAATTCAAAGCCTCCAAAGAACATCGGTGTGCTGTTTGACTGGCACGCGGAAAAGACGCGCTCGACGTCGCTGTATCTCGACCGTCCGTTCGACATCGCGCCGAGTGGCGGTGTCGATTACGACGCCGCGGCGCTCGCCGGTCTCGTCGCCGACGCGTCCGGCTGGCTCTACGCGGCCGGTGTGCGACGCGGCGACCGCATCGCCGTCATCAAGGACAACCACTTCGATGTGATCATGCTGTCGGCCGCGGCCACCCGTATCGGGGCGATCGCGGCCACCATCTCCGCCGCCAACCGGCCGGCTCATCTCTTCGAGATGCTCCAGCGGCTCCAGCCCGTGGTCACCGTCATCTCCGCGCGGACGCTCGAGGCGGCGGCGCGGGACGGAGTCGACCTGAGCGCCTTCGGCCGGACCATCCTGCTCGGCGAGGCGGCCGACGACAGCACGGCCGGAACCCCCCTGGAGCAGTTCTACGGGTCGCCCATCCCGAAGCCTGACCTCAGGCCGGACAGCGAGCCGATGATGATCACCCACACCTCGGGCACCACCAGCACGCCGAAACTCGTCGTGCACACGGCCGAGACCAACTGGGGCGCGGCGCGGCTGGAACTGCTTCCCCTTCCGGGTGTGGTCAACCGTCGTGACGACGTCTGCCTCTGCTCGATCGCGTTCGGCCACTCACGGGCGTACACATGGGCGATGGCGCAGTTCTACTGGGCGCCGCAGCGACTCCTCATCGGAGGCACCCACGATCCGAAGGACATCGAGGGCCTCCTGGAATTCCAGCGGCCCACCACCGTCGAGGCGATGCCGAACGTCTTCCAGCACTGGGTGCCCCTGGTGCGCCGGCGGCCCGAACTGTTCGCCCGGGTCCGCTATTACCTCAACACGTTCGACATGATGCATCCGGCGATCGCGCGCCCGTTCATGAACGCCTCGCGCCGCCGCGGAGTGATCTGGGGACACAGCTGGGGCCAGAGCGAGGTCGGCCCGATCGCGGGGACCGCCTACACCCGCCGCATGGTCAACAAGATCGCCGGTTCCGTGAACGACAACATGAACAACATGGGCTGGGCCTGGCCCGGCCTGATGAAGGTCAAGATCGTCGACCCGAAGACCTTCGCCCCCGTTCGGCAAGGGGAGACCGGGGTCGTGCTGACCCGCGGGAAGTCCCTGTTCGTCGACTACCTCGGCGAGACCGACCGCTACGAGGCGAAGAAGACGGCCGGCTGGTGGAACACCGGGGACGTCGGCTACCAGGACCGCCTCGGCCGCATCCACTTCGTCGACCGGGCACTCGACTCCATTCCGGGGAGCAGCGCGACGGAGATCGAGGGCGTCCTGCTGGAGCGCCTCGAGGGCGCGCGCGAGGTCGTCCTGCTGTCGCGGGGCGACCGGCCGCCCGTGCCGGTGGTGTGCCTCGACTCCGGGACGCTGTCCGACGAGGCGTGGAACGCGGCCTGCGCCGGACTCCCCCCGATGGCCGACCCGATCTCGGTGGAGTGGGTGGCGATGCCACGGACCTCCACCTGGAAGATACGCCGCAAGGAGCTGCGCGAACTCGTCCTGGCCGACGACGACACGGAGCTCGAGGAGAGGTTCACCTGATGTCGACGACAGACTTCCGCCCGGGCGAACCGACCCCGCGGGCCCCGCGGGGCGACCTGTTCGAAACGGCTCTTCACGCGACACTCCTGGAGATGCCCTACAACAGCGCGGCCGAGTACCACCGCGTGCACGGGGACGGGGACCCGGACCCGCGCCTGGGGGCCGCCTGCGTCCACCAGACCATCGACACGGCCCGCAGGGCGGAATCCCTCGGGGCGCCGCCGGCCACCCTCCTGCAGGAGGGACGGCATGTGGCGGCCGTGTTCGAGGACGGCGGCGACATCGTCGTACTGGACCCCTATCTGCTCCACCTGGAGCCGATCCGCTTCCCGGCGAGCGAGGTGGCCCAGGGCTCCTCGTCGGTCGAGGTCCCGGCGGTGCCGGTACGCCACGACGCGGAAGGCAGGGAGCGCCCGGCCAAGCTGATCGCCCGCTACACGGGGCGTGCGGACGGGTACGTCATCCGGCTCACCTACTCGCGGTTCAGCCCGACCAAGAACATCTCCGTCCTCAGCAGGCACTTCTCGCTGCGGTCCTCGGCCGTGTTCGTGTACGACGAGTTCGCCCGGGACATGACGGCGCTGCTGACGCACCCGGAGCAGACGAGCGTGTCCGTACGGGCCGTCTCGCCGGATCTGCGCACCACCGCGGAGGCCGTGCTGCCGCTGCACGGGTTCGCGGAGCGGGACTTCGCCGCCGGCGACATCTGGCTGCGCACCGGCAATGGCGCGATGCTGCACGGCTCCGACGGCAAGGCGGCCGACGTGTGGCGGCAGCTGGAGACGAGCCTGTCCCTGGACGCCGCCACCATCAGCGATCACCTCATCGGGGCGGCGCGCATCTACCAGCGCATGGCCGATCCCTCCCGGGACGTCGCCTCCTACCCGTTGGATGACGAATGAACCTCAGGCGGATCTTCATCGCCGGCACGATCCAGGGCTCCAACCGGGGCCTGAACATCGAGGACCAGTCCTATCGGGCCGAGCTCGCGTCGATCCTGGAGAACCATCTCCCGGGCGTCGAGTGCTTCGACCCGAGCGCACCGGTGCTGGAACTCCTGGCGACGGACCAGACCCGCGACGCCGCCCGGCAGATGCTCGACGGCAGGCCCGAGGCCATGCGGACGGACAGCTTCCCGGCCGCCGTGCAGGAGGTGCGCGCGGCGTTCCGGGCGATGACGGCGGAGGCCGCGAAGTGCGATCTGTGCGTCGCCTACCTGCCGGATTCCATGCCGAGCATGGGCACCGCCATGGAGATGTACGCCGCCCACCTCGCCGGGGTCCCGGTCGTGGCGATCACCGACATGGTGCAGAACCTGTCGGTCGTCTCGGTCTCCGACTGGATCTTCTCCGACATCCCGGCGTTCGAACGCTGGATCGCCGGTCTGTCCAGCGCCCGGCAGTGACCACGCTCTTCTCAGGAGTTACCACGTATGTCTTTTGATGTGCTGCTTGAGCAGGATCGGAGGCCGGCGGACGCCGGCGCGCCCCCCGTGCTCACGATGCTCGACGCCATGCGGCGGTCCGCTCTTCACACGGGGAACCATGGACTCCGGTTCTATCTGACGCGGGATGAGTCCCTGCGCGTCAGCTACGCCGAGTTCGACCGCATGGCGCGCCACGAGGCCGTCAGGCTGCGGCGTGCCGGACACCGCCCGGGCGACCGGGCCCTGCTGGCCTACGACCCCAGCCCCGACTTCCTGCGGGCCGTGTACGCGGCGATGTACGCGGGGCTGACCGTGGTGCCCGCACCGGTGCCACCGGGCCGGCATCTGGAGGCCACCCGCGACTGGATCGTGTCCATCGCCGCCGACGCGGACTGCTCCCTGGTCATGGCGACGGAGCAGGTGACCCAGGCCCTCAGCGGCTTCGGCGACCTGTCGCTGTGGCAGCTGGCCGAACTCGGCGACACCGAGCTTGCCGAGGAGTGGGCGGACCCCGGCCTCACCCCGGACGACCTGGCCATCCTCCAGTACACCTCGGGCTCCACGGGCCGGCCCAAGGGCGTCATGATCACCCATGCCAACCTGGTCGAGAACGAGCGCGTCGTCTCCGCCGTCATGGACGTCGACGCGGACACGGTGGTCGTCGGATGGCTGCCGCACTACCACGACATGGGCCTGATCGGCATGTACCTCCAGAGCGCGTTCACGGGGGCCGAGCTCATCGCCATGAGCCCCACCCTGTTCCTCCGCCGCCCCGCGCTCTGGCTGGAGCTGGTCTCCAAGCACCGGGGAAACTTCACCGTGGGCCCCGACTTCGCCTACGCCCTGTGCACCCGCCTGGTGACCGACGAGAAGATCGACGAGCTCGACCTGTCCTCGCTGCGTTCGGTCTGCACCGGAGCCGAGCCGGTGCGCATCGGAACTCTGCGGCGGTTCGCGGACCGGTTCGCGCGGTGCGGCTTCCGGCCGGAGACCTTCGCACCCGCCTACGGAATGGCCGAGGCCACCCTGGCCGTGTCGGCCAAGCTCCCGGGCACGTCCGTCAGAACGCTGGCCGTGGACCCGGCCGCGCTGGAGCAGGGCAGGGCCGTGCCCTCCGCGAGCGAGGGGGCGACGGAGGTCGTGTCCTGCGGACCGGCGGCGCCGGGCATGGAGCTCCTGGTGGTGGATCCGGAGTCGCTCGCGCCCGTCGAGGACGGCACCATCGGCGAGATCTGCGTGAGCGGACCGAGCATCTCCGGCGGCTACTGGCAGCGGCCCGAGGAGACCGCCGAGAGCTTCGGGTTCCGGCCCGGCGGCGGTGACCGCGGCTTCCTGCGCACCGGGGACCTCGGATTCCTGGACCAGGGCGAACTCTTCGTGACCGGCCGCATCAAGGACCTGATCATCGTGCGCGGCCGCAACATCTTCCCCACGGACCTGGAGACCACGGTCGCCGGGCACCTCTCGGAGCGCGGTGACGCGGTGGCCGCCGCGTTCGAGTGGGAGGGCGGAGACGGCGCGAGCGGCGGGGACGTCGTGCTGGCCGTCGAGCACACCAAGGCGTTCGATCCGGAGACGGTCGACAGCGCGCGGCGTGCCGTCGCCGACCGGTTCTCGCTCGACTCCCTCGTGGTCGTGCTGGTCCGGCGCGGCACGATCCCGAGGACGACCAGTGGCAAGGTCCAGCGCCGGCTCACCCGCAAGAAGCTCACCGAAGGCGAGCTGAAGGCCATGTACACCAGCGGCTCGGTGGCCCTCAAGGCCCGGGTCGACCGTGCTCTGGGCCAGGAGGACTCATGAGCCCCTCTCCGGTCGTACGGACCGACGCGGCCGGCATCGCCGACTGGCTGCACGGTCGCATCGCGGCCTTCGCGGACCTCGCCCCGGACTCCTTCACCGACGAGGCCCGCTTCACCGACCTCGGATTCACCTCGGTGTACGCGCTCGTCCTGTGCGGCGAGATCGAGGACACCTTCGGGATCGAGGTCGAACCGAACATGATCTGGGACTATCCGACGGTTCGCGAGCTCGCCGCCGCGCTCGCAGAGCTTCCATGAGGCGGCCGGAGAGGAGCCGCCGGATCGCCGTCTTCTGCGGGGCCCGGGCGGGCTCCCGGAGGGAACACCTCGTCCTCGCCCGGGACTTCGGCACCGCACTGGCCCGCCACGGCCTGGACCTGGTGTACGGCGCCGGCGGCACCGGCGTCATGCGGGCCGTGGCCGACGGCGTCCTGGAGCACGGCGGCGGCGTCACGGGGGTCATCCCGTGGGCGCTGCACGACCGGGACCCGGCCGGCCGTGCGCCGGGCGCCGTCTTCATGGTGCGCTCCATGCACGACCGCAAGGCGCTCGTGTACGAGCTGGCCTCCGGGTTCGCGGTGCTGCCCGGCGGCCTGGACACGCTGGACGAACTGATGGAGGTCGCCACCTGGAGCGGCCTGTCCCTGCTCGACAAGCCGGTGGTGGTCCTCAACCACCGAGGCTTCTACGACCCGATGCTCCGGATGCTCGACCACCTGCTCGCCGAGGGCTTCCTGACCCCGCGCGAACACCGCCTCGTCCAGGTCGCCGAGACGGTCGAGGAGGCGCTCGCCCTGCTGGGGGCGGGTGCCCTGTCCCAGGCGCCGGTCCTGGAAGGCATCTGACCCGGAGGGCGCCCGCGGCGCCGCGCGCGGCCCGATCGCCGGTGTCCGGCGGCCGACCGTCTCCGCGGCGGTCGGGAGCACCCCGTCCGACGGCCCTGAGCCCCTGCCCCCACCTGGGCACACCCCCGTCCCAGGCTCAGCCGTCCCCCCGGCCGTGCAGCGGGTTCCGCAGCGTGCCCGCGTACTGCAGCGCGGCGGAGGGGTCCGCCAGGTCGAGCATCTGCTGGTTGTCGCGGAGCTGGAGCCGGTTGAGGCAGGAGAGGGCGAAGTGCTCGGCGAAGAGGTCGTGGCGGCGGAACTTCTCGGCCAGATGGGGAGCCGAGCGCTGGTAGTCGGTGACGCAGGCGGCGACCGTCTGCCAGAAGGTGTCCTCGGTGAGGGTGCCGTCCTCGGCGAGCCGGGCGCCCAGGAAGCGGAGGAAGCAGTCCACGACGTCGGTGAAGAGGGAGAGCAGCCTCTCCTCCTCGGGCACGTCGACGCGGATGCGCCGGACGGCCGGCGGCAGGGGGGCCTCCGGGTCCAGGACGGCGATCTCCTCGGCGATGTCCTTGAAGATCACCCGCTGTACGGTGCCGGCCTCGTCCAGCACCATGATCACGTTCTCGCCGTGGGGCATGAAGACCAGGTCGTGGGCGTAGAAGGCGTGCAGCAGCGGGGTGAGGTAGGCGTCCAGGTAGCGGCGCAGCCACTGCCGGGGCGGTAGGCCGGAGCGGGCGACCAGGGCGGCGGCCAGGGAGTGGCCGGCGCGGTCGGTGTGCAGCAGACAGGCCATGGTGGCCAGGCGGTGGCCGGGCTCCAGGGCGGGCACCGGGCTCTCCCGCCAGAGCGCGGCCAGCATCTTGCGGTACGGGGAGCGGCGGTCGGTGGCGGCCTCGTACTGGCGGTGGTGGTAGCCGATGGCGGCGCGTTCGCGGATGATCGTCAGCCCGGTGGCGCGGAAGACCTCGTCGCCCGCGATCAGCCGGGCGAGCCAGTCGTTGATGGCCGGGGTGGCCTCCATGTACGCCGCGGACAGGCCGCGCATGAAGCCCATGTTCAGCACCGACAGGGCGGTCTTCACATAGTGCCTGGCGGGGGTGCTGGTGTTGAAGAAGGTGCGGATGGACTGCTGGGCGAGGTAGTGGTCCTCGCCCTCGCCGAGGTGGACCAGGCGTCGCTGGGCGAGCTCGGCGGCGAAGGTGACCGCGATCTTGTTCCGCCACTGCCAGGGGTGCACCGGGATCAGCCGGTAGTCGGCGGGCTCCAGGCCGAGGTCGGCCAGGGTGCGGGCGAAGCGGGCGAGCTGGGCCTCGCCGAGTTCCTCGCGGACCAGGGTGTCGTAGTCCAGGTCGGCCGAGCAGGTGAAGGTGGCGTGCTCGCGGTGGGCGGCCAGCCAGACCAGGCGCACCGGGGAGGCGGCCTCCGGGGCGTACGCGTGGTAGTCGCGTATCCCGAAGCCGAGCCGGCCGTTGTTGGCGACGAAGCAGGGGTGGCCCTCGGTCATCCCGGTCTCGATGGCCTGGAAGTCGGCGCCGGCCAGCTCCGCGGCGGTCGGTTCGGGCTTGGTGAGCTTGTAGGCGGTGCCGGCCAGGGTGGAGCTGATCTCCTCCAGGTAGACCGGCAGCACGGTGTCGCTCAGGCCCAGGGTGCCGCGGAGTTCGACGAAGAAGTCCAGCGGGTCCAGGGGGAGGGGGGTGCCGTCGCGGTGCCGGGTGATGCTGTCGGCGTCCACCTCCCAGTGGTCCAGGGCGAAGCGCCGGGCCCGGAAGCGGTACTCGGTCCGGCCGTCGTCGCCGCGTACCGACCAGCCGCCGTCGGGCAGCGGTTCGGGGCTGAGCAGCCGTTCGTGGCTGAACTCGGCCAGCGCCTTGCGCAGCAGCCGGCGGCCGGCCCGCTCCCAGAGGGCGGGGGTGAGGTGGGCGACGGGCTCGGCCGGGGTCGCGGGGGTCATGCGGATTCTCCTCGGGTGGCCAGGTACTGCTCGCGGGTGCAGAAGCTGAGCAGGGCGTCCTTCTCCGGTTTGCCGACGGTGCGTACGGCCCGGAAGCCGACGGCCGCGTTGAGCGCGTGCACCGCGGTGTTGCGCACGTCCGGTTCGACGACCACCCGGCGGGTCGCGGGGTCGCTGAACAGCAGCTCCATCACGGTGGTGAGCACCGCGCGGCTGAAGCCGTGCAGCGGGGTGTCGGTGGGCGCGCACAGGAAGTGCATGCCGACGTCGCCGGGCTCGGGCTCGTACAGCCCGACCAGCTCCACCCGGGCCGGGTCGTAGCGCTCGACCAGGAAGGCGGGGCGGCCCCGGTGCAGGCCGAGGAGCGCCTCGTGGTGCGGATGGTCGGCGATCTCGCGGTAGGCGCGGGCCACCTGCGCCACATCCGCGTCCCCCATCATCCAGAACGCCGACTTGGGGTGGGTGACCCAGCCGTGCAGCAGCTCGGCGTCGGCCTCCGGATCGAGTGGGCGCAGGGCGAACGCGCCCAGCCGGGGGTCCTGGCGGGTGAAGACGGCGGGGGCGCTCATCGGGCGGCTCCCGGTGCCAGGCCGAACTCCTGGAAGGCGATGCGCTCCTCGATCGGGTAGTGCTCGCGGCCCAGCAGCTCGCGGATGATCCAGGAGTTGCGGTACGGGCCCATGCCCAGGTCGGGGGAGGTGATGCTGTGGGTGTGGGTGCCGCTGTTCTGGAGGAAGATCTCGCGCCCGGTGGTGTCGACGCTGTAGTTGCGGGCCACGTCGAAGCGGCCGTGGCCGTCCCGGCGGATGCGGTCGCGGACCGGTTCCAGGAAGTCGGGGGTCCGGGAGCGGTAGCCGGTGGCCAGCACCAGGCCCTGGGTGGTGAGGGTGGAGTCGCGCCGCTGCTCGGTGTGGTGCAGCCCGAGGGTGTAGACGCCGGTGGCCGGGTCGTGCTCGGCGGAGGTGAGGGCGGTGTGGGTGAGCAGCCGGGTGGGCACCGGGCCGGCCAGGCTCTTGGCGTAGAGCAGGTCGTAGATGCTGTTGATCAGCTCCGTGTCGATGCCCTTGAACAGGCCCTTCTGCTCGCTCTCCAGCCGGTAGCGGGTGTCCTCGGGCAGGGCGTGGAAGTAGTCCACGTAGTCCGGGGAGGTCATCTCCAGCGTCAGCTTGGTGTACTCCAGCGGGAAGAAGCGCGGCGAGCGGGTGACCCAGTTCAGCCGGTAGCCGCAGGAGTCGATGTCCTGGAGCAGGTCGGCGTAGATCTCCGCGGCGCTCTGCCCGCTGCCGACCACGGTGATGGACTCCTTGGCCCGCAGCGCCGCCCGCAGCTCCCGGTACCGGGAGCTGTGGACGGCGTCGCCGCCCAGGTCGCGGCAGGGCTCGGGGAGGTACGGCGGGGTGCCGGTGCCCAGCACCAGACGGCGGGCGCGGTGGGTGGTGACGGCCCCGGTGGCGGTCTGCCGGGCGTGCACGGTGTAGCAGCCGTCGGCCCGGTCGTACTCGACCCGGGTCACGGTGTGCCCGAAGCGGACGGTGCCCAGCCGGTCGGCGGCCCAGCGGCAGTAGGCGTTGTACTCGGCGCGCAGCGGATAGAAGCTCTCGCGGATGTAGAAGGGGTACATCCGCCCGGATTCCTTCAGGTAGTTGAGGAAGGAGTACGGGGAGGTGGGGTCGGCCAGGGTGACCAGGTCGGCCAGGAACGGGGTCTGGAGGGTGACGCCGTCCAGCAGCATCCCCGGATGCCAGTCGAACTCCGGCTTGCTCTCCAGGAACAGCGCGTCGATTTCCGCGATGGGCTCGACCAGGCAGGCCAGCCCCAGGTTGTAGGGGCCCAGGCCGATGCCTATGACGTCATGGGGGGCGGGGTGGGACATGGCGTGGGTCCTTTCAGC